>CAWZZK010000180.1:0-6648 GCA_963966455.1 Kaistia sp.
CTGCTGATCCTCGCGCGCGGCGACGAGAACCAGATGATCACCGCCGACATGCTGCCGCCCGAGGTGGGCGAGATGCTGCCGACGACGCCCAATCGCGGCGGCGAGCATCTGATGAGCCTGCCGCTGCGCGACGCGCGCGAGATCTTCGAGCGCGAATATCTGACGGCGCAGGTCAACCGCTTCGGCGGCAATATCTCTCGTACGGCGGAGTTCGTCGGCATGGAGCGCTCGGCGCTGCATCGCAAGCTGAAATCGCTCGGCGTCGGCTGAGCGGACCACCCTTCATCGTCACCGGAAGAAAGCCGAAATGTCGCGCATCGCCTATGTCAACGGCCGCTATGTCCGCCACGCCGAAGCCGCCGTCCATATCGAGGATCGCGGCTACCAGTTCGCGGACGGCGTCTACGAGGTCTGCGAGGTGCGCGGCGGTCATCTGATCGACGAGACGCTGCATATCGATCGCCTGGAGCGTTCGCTCGGCGAACTCCGGATCGCGATGCCGATGGGCCGGGCGGCGCTCGGCGCGGTGCTGCGCGAGACGGTGCGGCGGAACGGCGTCCGCGACGGCATGGTCTATCTCCAGGTGACGCGCGGCGTCGCGCCGCGCAACCATCCGTTCCCCGCGCCCGAAACCGCGCCTGGCATCGTCGTCACGGCGAAGAGCGTCGCGCCGGCCTCCGGCGACAAGCGCGCCGAAGCCGGCATCGCCGTCATCAGCGTTCCCGACAATCGCTGGGAGCGCGTCGACATCAAGACGGTCGGGCTGCTGCCGAACGTCATGGCGAAGCAGGCGGCCAAGGAGGCCGGCGCCTATGAGGCCTGGTTCGTCGACAAGGACGGCAACGTCACCGAGGGCTCGTCGACCAATGCCTGGATCGTGACCGCAGACGGCACGCTCGTCACCCGCCCGGCCAATGGCGGCATCCTGCGCGGCATCACGCGGACGGTCATCCTCGATCTCGCGGCGAAGCATGGACTGAAGGTCGAGGAGCGCGCCTTCTCGCTCGACGAGGCGAAGCGCGCCCGCGAGGCCTTCATCACCGCGGCGACGACGCTGGTGATGCCGGTCGTGAAGATCGACGAGGCCGTGATCGGCAACGGCGCGCCGGGATCGATCGCGGCCGATCTCCGCGCCCGCTTCCACCAGCATGCCGAGACCGCACCGCGCTGGTCGCGCGGCCGCTGATGCGGCATTGCGGGAAGGGTTTGCGATCGCCACATTTTGGGGCGTGACGGGCGGCGCTCCAGCATGCAGACTACCAGCGGCCCGCATCGCGGAGCCTTGGGAGCGATGCGCCGGTCCGGCGTGTCGATCCCCAACAACATCGAGACGTGAGACAAAAGATGGCGGATCGCGCGCAAAACCTTCAGGACACGTTCCTGAATCATGTCCGAAAGAGCAAGACTCCCCTGACGATTTTCCTCGTCAATGGCGTCAAACTGCAAGGTATTGTGACCTGGTTCGATAATTTCTGCGTTCTTCTGCGCCGGGATGGTCATTCGCAGCTTGTTTACAAGCACGCGATTTCCACCATCATGCCCGGCGCACCGGTGCAGCTCTTCGAACCGGGCGACGATGCCTGAACGGGCGGTTGCCCGAAAGCGATATCATTGTGAGTGACGAGATCGAGTTTCCGGACGACGACGCCGACCACGAGGCCGGCGCCGTTACCGAATCAACCGAACGCGAACCGGATCGGACCGTCGTCCTCGTGCCGATCCGCTCGGCGCGAGGAAAGCGCGCGGCCGGTGACGGCCCGTCGATCAAACGCAGTCCGCAGGCGCGGCTGGAGGAGGCCGTCGGCCTCGCCAAGGCGATTTCGCTCGACGTCGTCGCGGCGGATAATGTCCCGCTGGCGCAGCCGAGGCCGGCGACCCTGTTCGGCAGCGGCAAGGTCGAGGAGATCGCCGCGCTGGTGAAAAATCAGGGCGCGGGGCTCGTCTTCGTCGACCACGCTTTGTCGCCGGTGCAGCAGCGGAATCTGGAAAAGGCTTGGTCGGCCAAGGTCATCGACCGGACCGGCCTCATCCTGGAGATCTTCGGCGAGCGCGCGCAGACAAGAGAGGGCCGCCTTCAGGTCGAACTGGCGCATCTCAACTATCAGAAGAGTCGCCTCGTCCGGTCCTGGACCCACCTCGAACGTCAGCGCGGCGGCTTCGGCTTCCTCGGCGGCCCGGGCGAAACGCAGATCGAGGCCGACCGGCGCGCCCTGCAGGAGCGCATCTCGCGCATCGAGCACGAGCTGGAGACTGTCGTGCGCACCCGCCGCCTGCAGCGCGAGAGCCGCCGCAAAGTGCCGCATCCGATCGTGGCGCTGGTCGGCTACACCAATGCCGGAAAGTCGACGCTGTTCAATACGCTGACCGATGCCGGTATCTTCGCGGAGAACCTGCTCTTCGCGACGCTTGACCCGACGCTTCGCCGGCTCAAGCTGCCGCATGGCACCGAGATCATCCTCTCCGACACGGTGGGCTTCATCTCCGACCTGCCGACCCATCTCGTCGCCGCCTTCCGCGCCACGCTGGAAGAGGTGATCGAGGCGACGCTGATCTTGCATGTCCGCGACATCGCGCATGAGGACAGCGAGGCGCAGGCGAGGGATGTCGAGCAGGTGCTCGGCCAGCTCGGCATCGAGATCGGCAAGAGCGAGCGGATCATCGAGGTCTGGAACAAGATCGACCTCCTGCCGCCCGATGCGCGTCCGGCCGGCCACCTGGAGGCGGAGCCGGGCCGCCCGGCGATCGTGCCGATCTCGGCGCTGACCGGGGAGGGCATCCCGGCCCTGCTCCAGCTCGTCGAGGACCGCATCACGCAGGACCGGCCCGAATTCGTCGTCGCGCTCTCGGGAGCCGAGCTCGGCAAGTTGCACCGCCTCTACGAACTCGGCGAGGTCCTCTCCCGCGAGGATGACGCCGAAGGCGTCACTCATGCCGTCCTCCGCGTTCCCGACAAGCACGAGCACGCCTTCCACGCGGAATTCCCGCAGGCCCGCCCGATGCGGTGAGCGGCGGGGCGGGCTCTTTGGTGGCGCCTCAGCAGGATCTTGGCTGCGCCGTCGGCGCAGGCGTTACTGGACGCAAGACGCTCTCAGCGGATCGTTTCGGTCAAACAGGACATCGTTGCGGTAAATACAGCTTGCGGTAGTCGCAGGGCATTCATACTGTCGCCTTAATAAGGCACGCTCTGGATGACCCAAGACGAGCTAGAGGGGTAAGGCACATGCCCGGTACGCTGTACACCTACGGTGCCACGATTACCGGCACAGCCGCCTACTTCCAGGGGTTCGACACCATCGCCGTGAGCCCCGACGATCTGACGGGCCTGGTGAAGCTCCAGCTGAGCGGCGGCGGGACCGTCGATCTGACGAGCCAGTTGCTCGGCCGGCCGGTAGACCTCCGACTCTTGAACCCGGGCGGGGCGACGACCTCGAACGGCAACGACAGTCTCCACGGCTCGTCCGGCGCCGATGTCTTCCATGGCGGAGAGGGCAATGACGATATCAATGGCGGTGCGGGTATCGACTATATCGACGGCGGAGACGGCGACGATAGCCTGACCTCCGGGGGCACCGACAACGGAGAAGACACGTTTATCGGTGGTGACGGCAAGGACACGATCGTTGACTATTGGGGTCCCACGACAATCGACGCCGGGGATGGCGATGATGTGATTGGTTTGGGATCGGGAGTTCGGTCCGGCATTGCTGATGGTGGCGCCGGGATTGACACACTAGGGCTGGATAGTTCCGAGGGCCTGAGGAACATCGATCAGGTTACCTATGTCAACATCGAGATCTTGAAGCTCGGTACCGGCGGCGCCATCGGTACCGGCGCTCATTTCGAGCAGTTCGATCACATCGTCACCAACAGCAGTACTGACACGGCGAATCTGTTCCTGTCGGCCCCCGGGGTGGTGAATCTGCTGGGGCAGCTCTCGGGTCAGAAAGCGAAGGTCGTCGGCACAGCGGGGGTCGACGACATCACAACCTCTGACGCTAGGGACACGATTGATGGCAAGGACGGTGACGATATCCTCGAAGGCGGTGCCGGCGCCGACACTCTGATCGGTGGTGCCGGCAACAACACGGCTGCCTATCGGTCCGCCGGATCTAGCGTCGAGGTAAGCCTGACGACCGGAAAGGGAACGCTTGGCGACGCCGCGGGCGACACGTTGACCCAGATCCAGAATCTGATCGGATCCGCCTTCGATGATCGTCTGACAGGCAACGCCGGCGTGAACCGTCTCGAGGGCGGCGGCGGCAGCGATGTTCTCGAGGGGCGCGCGGGTGCCGACATACTCCTCGGGGAGGATGGGGTCGATTCGGCTTCCTATTCGGCGTCTTCCGCGCCCGTGCGGGTCGATCTCAGTCTTGGCACCGGTCTGGGCGGCGACGCCGAAGGCGACACGTTGTCGTCGATCGAGAACCTCATTGGCTCCAAATTCGCCGACACGCTCATCGGCAATGATGGCGACAACGTGCTCGCGGGCGGTCTCGGTGCTGACGTCCTTGCCGGTCAGGGCGGCAGCGATACGGCGAGCTACGCGAGTTCTGCCGCGGCGGTTCGCGCCGACCTGATGAGCGGGACCGGCACCGGCGGCGACGCTCAGGGCGATACGTACTTCTCGATCGAGAACGTCCTCGGTTCGGCTTTCGACGACACGCTCATCGGCAACGCTCAGGCGAACCGGCTCGATGGCGGTGACGGCAACGACCTACTCTCGGGGCGAGGTGGGCCCGATGCATTGATCGGCGGTAACGGCGAAGACACGGCCACCTATAATGCCTCCTCCATGGGGGTAGCCGTTAATCTCGCCACCGGAACCGGGGCCGGCGGTGATGCCCAAGGCGATACCCTCTCGGAAATCGAGAACCTCATCGGCTCCGCTTTGGCCGACACGCTCACCGGCGACGATGCCGACAACAAGCTGACAGGTGGCCTCGGTGCCGATCAACTGATCGGTGGGGGCGGCAGCGACACGACCATCTACAGCGGCTCGAGCGCCGCGGTCCAGGTGAACCTGACGACTGGGACCGGCCTCGGTGGCGAAGCAGCCGGCGACATCTACTCGTCGATCGAGAATATCGTCGGCTCCCGCTTCGCCGATACTCTCACGGGCGACGCGAGCGACAATGTCATCGAGGGTGGTGCTGGACCCGATGCCCTCCTCGGCGAGGGTGGCAGTGACACGGCGAGCTATGCGAGTTCCTCGGCGGCCGTGCGGTTCGACCTGACCAACGGCCAGGCGAGCGGAGGCGATGCAGAGGGCGACACGTTCTCCTCGATCGAGAGCGTCATCGGCTCAGACTTCAACGATACGCTGATCGGCAACATCCACGCCAACAAGCTGAACGGAGGCGACGGCGATGACCTGCTCTCCGGCCGGGCGGGCGCAGACACGCTGATTGGCGGCGGCGGCATCGACACCGCGACCTATGGCGTATCGAGCGGCGCCGTACGCGTCGATCTCACCAATGGCACAGGCACCGGCGGTGATGCGCAAGGTGACACTCTGTCCGGGGTCGAAAACATCACCGGCTCTAGTCTCGGCGATACGCTCATCGGCGATTTTCACTCAAACGCACTGAACGGCGGTGAGGGCGACGATCTTCTCTCAGGCCGAGCCGGAGCCGATCAAATCGTCGGCGGTGGCGGCATCGATACGGCGACCTTCGGGGCGTCCGCGTCTGGCGTCCGCGTCGATCTCATAGCGGGGACGGGCACCGGAGGCGATGCCCAAGGCGACACCTATTCCAGCATCGAGAACATCACCGGCTCCAACTTCGATGACACCTTGATCGGCACCGCCGGGGTGAACCGCATCGACGGCGGCGCCGGTAACGATACGATCTCAGGCCGCGCGGGTCCGGATGCTCTGATCGGCGGCTCCGGCATCGATACGGCTAGCTATGGCACGTCCGCGCAAGGTGTGCGGGTGGATCTGACAAACGGCATCGGTATTGGCGGTGACGCTGATGGCGATACGCTCTCTGGCGTCGAGAGCATCACGGGTTCGAAGAACGCCGACACCCTGATCGGCAACATCCACTCGAACACGCTGAATGGTGGTGACGGCAATGACCTCCTGTCCGGCCGGGCCGGTGCCGACACGTTGGTCGGTGGCAATGGTATCGATACGTCGACCTATGGCGCCTCCGCTTCGGCAGTCTCGGTGAACCTGCTGACCGGCACGGGTACCGGAGGCGACGCGGAGGGCGATACGCTGAGTTCGGTGGAGAACCTCATCGGATCCGCTAGCGGCGACACCCTGATCGGCAACGGCGTCGCCAATCGGCTGGCCGGCGGCTTGGGCAATGATGGCCTCACGGGCAACGGCGGAGCGGACACCTTCGTCTTCGACACGGCCGTCGGGCCGACCAATATCGATACGATCTCCGACTTCACCGTCGATCTCGATACGATAGAGCTGAGCAAGTCCATCTACTCGGCATTGCAGAGCGGGGCCACGCCTGGCTCGCTGTCAAATGCGTCATTCCGCTATTCCAGCGATCCGTCGACCAGCGGTGGGCTCGGCGAGATTATCTACAACGCAACGACGGGCAGCCTCTCCTATGACAGCGACGGCATGGGCGCCGCGGCGGCGCAGCAGATCGCTCAGCTTTCGACATTCCTCGCCCTGTCCGCAAG
>CAWZZK010000181.1:0-7928 GCA_963966455.1 Kaistia sp.
GCGTTCTTCGCCTTGACCTGATAGCGGCGCGGCACGTCCGGCAGATGCCGGGACGAGAAGTCGGCGGCGATCACCTTGCGCACGGCGGCAACCGCTTCCGGCGCCATGTCGACGCCGTCGGTTCGCATATAGGTGATGAGACCGACCGTCTCGCCGCCCATATCGACGCCCTCGTAAAGCCGCTGGGCGATCTGCATCGTCCGGTTCGGCGCGAAGCCGAGCTTGCGACTCGCCTCCTGCTGCAGCGTCGAGGTGGTGAAGGGCGCGAAGGGATGGCGGCGCGCCGGCTTCTGCTCGACATCGACAACCGTGTAGCGGCCATTCTCCAGCGCCGTGCGGAAGGCGGCGGCTTCGTCGGCGGTGCCGACATCGAGGCGGCCGATCTTCTTGCCGTCGGCGCCGACGAGGCGGGCGTCGAACTCGTCGCCGCGCGGCGTCGCGAGCCGGGCGACCAGCGACCAGTATTCGCGCGGCCGGAAGACCTCGATCTCGTTCTCGCGGTCGCAGACGAGGCGGAGCGCCACCGACTGCACGCGGCCCGCCGACCGGGCGCCGGGGAGCTTGCGCCACAGCACCGGCGAGAGCGTGAAGCCGACGAGATAGTCGAGCGCACGGCGCGCGAGATAGGCATCGACCAGCGCCGCATCGATCGGGCGCGGATTCTTCATCGCGTCGAGCACGGCCTGCTTGGTGATCGCGTTGAAGACGACGCGCTCGACCGGCTTGTCCTTGAGGACGCGCTTCTGCTTCAGCACCTCCAGCACATGCCAGGAGATCGCCTCGCCTTCGCGATCCGGGTCGGTGGCGAGGATGATGCGGTCGGCCGACTTCGCCGCGGTCGCCATCTCGCTCAGCCGCTTGGCCGACTTCGGATCGGCCTCCCACTGCATCGCGAAGTCCTCATCCGGCAGCACGGATCCGTCCTTCGAGGGAAGGTCCCGGACATGGCCGTAGGAGGCCACGACCTGATAGGCCGAGCCCAGATATTTGTTGATCGTTTTCGCCTTCGCAGGCGATTCGACGATGACGAGATTCATCGGTGCCGTTCGGTGTGGCCGCCGGTCAGACGACCGGTCGGCGGAAAATGGATGGGGTCGCGCCGCTCAGGGCGCCACCGCCCGGACTCGGGATTTCGCCGGGCGCGGTCGAGCGGGACAATCCGGGAAAGCTGCCAGCCTGTCAATCAAGCCCCGCCAGACGTACTGCAACCTATAAGGTTGTTGAGTTGTAATTGCTTCCTTGAATTGCATCATGGCAGTATGGCCGTCAACGGCGATCAAGCCGCAGGTTCCATCGAAAGGGGCTGACCATGACGGTTCCGGAAGCATCTCCGGACGCTCTCTCAAAGAGGCCGGACCCGGGCAACCGGGTGGAGACCGTCCGCTATATCGGACGCATGGCGTCGGAATTGAAGACCCTCGCCTCGAGCGCGGAACTCGACTTCGTCGCCTATCTGCTGGGCATGGTCGAGGAGGATCTCAGGCAGGGGACATGACGGGCGCGAAGGGCGCCGGCGGGCAAATGAGACGCCGGTCGCATCCGGGAATGCGCTAGGCGATCAACGACACCCGCTGGCCGGGATGCCGACCGATGCGGCCGGCGAGATCGAGTTCGAGCAGCAGGACCTGCACGACCGCCGCGCCGAGGCCGGTGAAGCGGATGATGTCGTCGATGGCGGTCGGCACGGGACCGAGTGCCTCGACGAGGACCGCGAGATCGCCGTCTTCCGGCAGGCGGATCGGCTGCGGCGAGGCGCCCTCCCCTTCGCCCCAGGCCGGCGGCGGCGCGATCACGCGGCCGAGCATCGGCGCTACGACCTCGACGACGTCGCGCCCGGCGGTCACCAGATGCGCGCCATCCTTGATCAGCCGGTTCGATCCCGACGAGCGCGGGTCGAGCGGCGAGCCGGGGACCGCGCAGACGATCCTCCCCTGCAGGCCCGCGAGCCGCGCGGTGATCAGCGAGCCTGAGCGCTCGGCCGCCTCGACCACGACCACACCCGCCGCCATGCCGGACACGAGGCGGTTGCGACGGGGAAAGTCGCGCGCGCGCGGCTCCCAGCCGAGCGGCATCTCGGAGACATGCGCCCCGCCGGCGGAGACGATCCGGTCGGCCAGCCCCGCGTTCTCCGGCGGATAGAGCCGGTCCAGCCCTCCGGCATAGGCTGCGACCGTGCCCCCGCCGAGCGCGGCCTCGTGAGCGGCGGCGTCGATGCCGCGAGCAAGGCCGGACGCGACGACGAAGCCGTCGGTCCCCAGTTCGGCGGCGATCATCGCTGCGATCTTGCGGCCGGCGACGGAGGCGTTTCGGGCGCCGACGATCGCAATCATCGGCCGCTCCATCAGCGACGCACCGCCGCCCCGCATCGACAAGAGAGGCGGCGCCGCATCGATGGCGCGCAACCATTGCGGATAGTCGGGATCGCTGATCGCGACCAGACGCGCGCCGATCGCCGCATGGCCGGCGATCTCGCGCTCGGCTTCCTCGCGGCTGGCGAGGCGGATGCGCCGGCCGCTGCGCTTCACGAGATCGGGAATGCCCTCGAGCGCGGCGGCTGCCGAGCCGAAATGGCGCAGGAGATCACGGAAGGTCGCGGGGCCGACATTTTCGCTGCGGATCAGCCGCAGCCAATCGAGCCGCTGGCGGTCGCTGAGATGGATCGGCGGGATCGTCGGCGGCAGCGCGGTCACCGACTGGATTCCAATCTGCCGCTCATGCCTCAACCCCCGCTTGCAGGACTCGCTCAACCTCGACCGATTGTGACGGCAATGGCGACGCAAGTGAAGGGGGCAAGTCGGGATGGTTAACCGGAGGTTGCAGCGGCAGCCGCAAGGTCAGCCCTTGCTGCCGATCTTGCTCTCGCTGCCCGCGATCAGGCGGCTGATATTGGCGCTGTGCCGCCACCAGACCAGCGCCGTCAGCACGGCGAACACGACCGCCTGCGGCCACTCGCCCATGACGGCGAAGGCGACCGGGCTCAGCAGCGTCGCGGTCAGCGCAGCGAGCGAGGAATAGCGGAGCGCCGCGGCGACCGCGATCCAGACCAGCGCGAAGCCGACAGCCACCGGCCAGGCGACGCCGATGAGCACGCCGAGATAGGTGGCGACGCCCTTGCCGCCCTTGAAGCCGAGCCAGACCGGGAACATGTGGCCGATGACGGCGAACAGCGCGGCGGTCAGCGCGCCGACCTCGCCGAATCGCGCGAGCACCAGGACGGCCAGCGTGCCCTTCAGCGCGTCGCCGATGAGCGTCGCCGCGGCGAGCCCTTTGCGGCCGGTGCGCAGCACATTGGTGGCGCCGATATTGCCGGAGCCGATGCTGCGGAGGTCGCCGGCGCCGGCGAGTTTCGTGAGGATGACGCCGAACGGCACCGATCCCATCAGATAGCCGAGCACGGCCGACAACAGCACGGCGACGATCACAGGGTCCATGGCGGCCTCCCGTCCGTTCGGGCCTGCTGATCAGGCCTCGCTGTCCTTATACACCGTCCGGCCGCCGACAAGGGTCATCAGAACACGGCCCTCGAAGCGCGCGCCCTCGAAGGGCGTGTTCTTGGAGCGCGAATGCAGCTTTTCCGCTTCGCAGATCCAGGGCCGTTCGAGATCGACGAGGATGAGATCGGCCGGCGCCCCGGCGGCGATCCGCCCCGACGGCAGCCCGAGCAGTTCGGCAGGCCGCGTCGACAGCGCCCGAACGACCGAAGCGAGGCTCGCCTCGCCGTTGTGGACGAGCCGCAGAGCAGCGGCGAGCAGCGTTTCGAGGCCGACGGCGCCGTCCGCCGCCTCGGCGAACGGATGGCGCTTGGTGTCGACATCCTGGGGATCGTGGCTGGAGACGATGACGTCGATCGATCCGTCCGCGATGCCCTCGATCATGGCCAGCCGGTCGTCCTCATCGCGCAGCGGCGGCGACAGGCGATAGAAGGTGCGATAGGGGCCGACATCGCGCTCGTTGAGAGCGAGATGCGTCGCCGACACGCCGCAGGAGACGGCAAGGCCCCGCTTCTTGGCACGGCGAATAACGTCGAGCGAGGCGGCGCAGGAGATCTGCGCGGCGTGGTAGCGGCCGCCGGTCAGCGCCGCGATGCGGATGTCGCGCTCCAGCATGATGATCTCGGCCTCGCGCGGAATGCCCGGCAGGCCGAGCCGCGTCGCGGTCTCGCCCTCGTTCATCACGCCCGAGCCGACGAGGTCGGGATCGGAGGGATGATGCATGATGAGCGCGCCGAAATCCCGGGCATATGTCAGCGCGCGGCGCAGCACGAGCGCATTGGTGATCGAGTGGCGGCCATCGGTGAAGCCGACGGCACCGGCCGCCCCGAGCAGGCCGAACTCCGTCATCTCGCGGCCCTTGAGGCCCTTGGTCAGCGCCGCCATGGGCAGCACGTTGACGGCGGCCGTGTCGCGTGCGCGGCGCGCGATGAAATCGACCAGCGCCACGTCGTCGATGACCGGATCGGTGTCCGGCATGGTGACGATCGTCGTGACCCCGCCGGCGGCGGCCGCCTGGCCGGCCGAGGCGAATGTCTCGCGATGTTCCGCACCCGGCTCGCCGACGAAGACGCGCATGTCGATGAGGCCGGGCAGCAGCGCCTTGCCGCGCGCCTCGATCACCGTGGCGCCGTCCGGCAACCCCGGCGCCGCGCCGCGCGCGACATCCCTGATGAGGCCGTCCGCCACGACGACGCTGCCAACCGCATCGAGACCGCTCTTCGGGTCGACGATCCGCGCACCGGTGATGACGAGCGGGCGCGATTCGGCCCTGATCGCGGAAAGGCTCATGCGGCACCCGGACGGTTCGGCAGATGGGCGGACAGCGCCTCGAGCACCGCCATGCGCACGGCGACGCCCATCTCGACCTGCTCGCGAATGAGGCTCTGGGCGCCGTCGGCGACGGCCGAGTCGATCTCGACGCCGCGATTCATCGGCCCCGGATGCATCACGAGCGCGTCCGGCTTCGCAAAGGCGAGCTTCTCCTGGTCGAGGCCGAAGAAGTGGAAATATTCCCGCACCGACGGGACGAAGGAGCCGTCCATCCGCTCGCGCTGCAGGCGCAGCATCATGACGATGTCGGCGTCGCGCAGCCCGCTCTTCATGTCGGTGAAGATCTCGACGCCGAGACGGTCGAGCGCCTTCGGCAGCAGCGTCGAGGGACCGACGCAGCGCACCTGCGCGCCGAGCGCATTGAGCAGGAGAATGTTGGATCGGGCGACGCGCGAATGCAGGATGTCGCCGCAGATCGCGACGACCAGCTCGCCGAAGCCGCCCTTGTGGCGGCGGATGGTCAGCGCGTCGAGCAGCGCCTGCGTCGGATGTTCATGTGCGCCGTCGCCGGCATTGATCACCGAGCAGCCGACCTTCTGCGCCAGCAGATGCACCGCGCCGGCCGCATGATGGCGGACGACGAGGATGTCGGGGTTCATCGCGTTCAGCGTCATCGCCGTGTCGATGAGCGTCTCGCCCTTCTTCACCGAGGACGAGCCGACCGACATGTTCATGACGTCGGCACCGAGCCGCTTCCCGGCCAGTTCGAAGGAGGACTGGGTCCGCGTCGAGGCCTCGAAGAAGAGGTTGATCTGCGTGCGCCCGCGCAGCACCGCCTTCTTCTTCTCGACCTGACGGCTGATATCGACCGCCTCCTCGGCGAGATCGAGCAGCGTCAGGATCTCCGGCGGCGTCAGGCCCTCGATGCCGAGCAGGTGCCGGTGGGCGAACGCCGGCGGGCGGGCCGTGAGAGTCGGGTTTTCGCGTGTCATTTGAAGGCATCGCTATAGGACCAAAGCCGGGCCGCGGCAAGGCGGGCGTGGTGCGGCGGCTGGGGAGAGCGCCGGCGCTTGACAAGGCGGAGCGCCTTTGCGTCACTCTCGATCTTCGCGCGACATCCGGCATCGCCGGGAAGCATAACCAAGCATCGCGCGACATTCGGGAGGGAGGACGTCATGACCCGTCTTGCGGGAACCGTATCGCTTTTGGCTCTTGTCGCGGCGCTCGGCGCGGGCACTGCGCTCGCCGATACCAAGGACAAGAAGATCGCGCTGTCCAACAATTATGCCGGCAATTCCTGGCGCCAGGCCATGCTGCGCAGCTGGGACAAGGTGACCAAGCCGGCCGTCGAGGCCGGCATCGTCGCCGCCGCCGATCCGTTCACCACCGCCGAGAACCAGGTGACCGAGCAGGCGGCGCAGATCCAGAATCTGGTGCTGCAGGGCTACAACGCCATTGTCATCAACGCCGCCTCGCCGGACGCGCTCAACGGCGCCGTCAAGGAAGCCTGCGACGCCGGCGTGACCGTCGTGTCGTTCGACGGCATCGTCACCGAGCCCTGCGCGTGGCGCATCGCCGTCGACTTCAAGCAGATGGGCAAGGACGAGGTCCTCTATCTCAAGGACAAGATCCCGGCCGGCGGCAACGTGCTCGAGATCCGCGGCCTCGCGGGCGTCTTCGTCGATGACGAGATCTCGAAGGGCATCCACGAGGGCGTCGCCGAGAATCCGCAGTTCAAGATCGTCGGCTCGGTTCATGGCGACTGGGACCAGGCCAAGGCCCAGGCGGCGGTCGCCGGCATCCTGCCCTCGCTGCCGGACGACATCGTCGCGGTGGTGACGCAGGGCGGCGACGGCTATGGCGCGGCGCAGGCCTTCAAGGCCGCCGGCCGCAAGATCCCCACGATCATCATGGGCAACCGCCAGGACGAGCTCGCCTGGTGGAAGGAGCAGAAGGACGCCAATGGCTACGAGACCATGTCGGTCTCGATCGCGCCCGGCGTCTCGACGCTCGCCTTCTGGGTGGCGCAGCAGATCCTCGACGGCAAGGAAGTGCCGAAGGATCTCGTGGTGCCGTTCCTGCGCATCGACCAGGCCAATCTCGAGAAGAGCCTCGAGACCACCGAGAAGGGTGGCGTCGCCAATGTCGAATATTCGGCCGAAGACGCGCAGAAGGTCGTCGACGCCGCCAAGAAGTGACGGCTGACGCCTGAATGATCGGCCGCCGCCGGCCCGACCGGCGGCGGCCTTCTTCGACAGTGACCGTTCTCCCGCCGGGATCGCCGCTCGCCATGACCGGACCCTCGCCCTTCATCCGCCTCGAGGATGTCCGCAAGAGCTTCGGCGCCGTGCGGGCGCTGCAGGGCGTCGACCTTTCCTGCAGCGCCGGCGAGTGCATCGGCCTTGTCGGCCATAACGGCGCCGGCAAGTCGACGCTGATGAACCTTCTCGCCGGCGTGTTCGGCGCCGAGGGACGCATGGCGATCGACGGAGAGGATGTCGGCGGCCGGCATACCGTCGCCTCGGCACAGGCGCAGGGCATCCGCTGCGTCTTCCAGGAGCTGTCGCTCTGCCCCAACCTGACCGTCGCCGAGAATGCGCGCGTCATGCATCGCGCGCTGAAGGGCTTCGGCTGGCGCAAGCGCGCCGGCGCGCTCATTGTCGCCAAGCTCGACCAGGTCTTTCCCGGCCATGGCATTGGCGCCGCCGACATCGTCGGCGACCTGCCCATCGCCCGGCGCCAGATGGTCGAGATCGCCCGCGCCTTCACCGTGACCGACGCGCCGGCACGCCTCGTGATTCTCGACGAGCCGACCTCCTCGCTCGACGCGCAACAGGCGAGCCAGCTGCTCGCCTATGTCCGCCGCTTCGTTGCCGAGGGCGGTGCGGTGGTGCTGATCTCGCATCTCCTCGGCGAAATCCTCGCGGCGGCCGACCGCGTCGTCGTCATGAAGGACGGCCGCGTCGTCGCCGAGCGGCCCGCGTCCGAATTCACCCGATCGAGCCTCGTCGCAGCCATGGGAACGGTCGCGCGCGAGGAGGCTGAGGAGCGCAGCGCCGTCACTGGACGTCGCGGCGGCGACGCACCGACGCGGGTCAAGGCGCGCGCGGCCGCCGGCGGCGTCGACCTCGTCGCCCATCGCGGCGAGATCGTCGGCCTCGCCGG
>CAWZZK010000182.1:0-15197 GCA_963966455.1 Kaistia sp.
TCGAGCAGGCGGCCAAGGCCGGCAAGGCGATCTTCTGCTAGAAGCCGATCGATCTCGACGTGCAGCGCGTGCGCGACTGCCTCGCCGTGGTCGCCAAGGCCGGCGTGCCGCTGATGGTCGGCTTCAACCGCCGCTTCGACCCGAACTTCGTCGAGGTGCGCCGCCAGATCGACGCCGGCACGATCGGCAAGGTCGAGATGGTGTCGATCACGTCGCGCGATCCCGCCCCGCCGCCGGCCGACTATATCAAGCGCTCGGGCGGCCTCTTCCGCGACATGACCATCCATGATTTCGACATGGCGCGTTTCCTGCTCGGCGAGGAGCCGGTCAGCGTCTATGCCAGCGCCTCGGTGCTCGTCGATCCGGTCATCGGCGAACTCGGCGACTATGACAGCGCGTCGGTGGTTCTCACCACCGCGTCGGGCCGCATCGCGCAGATCTCCAACACGCGCCGCGCCACCTATGGCTATGACCAGCGCATCGAGGTGCTGGGCGAGAAGGGCCTCGTCTCGGCCGAGAACCTGCGCGCCACCAATGTCGAGGTCGCGAACGCGGAGGGCTACCGCCGCGAGCCGCTGCTGAACTTCTTCATGACGCGCTACACCGAGGCCTACCGCGCCGAGATCGCCGCCTTCATCGCGACCATCGCAGCCGGCAAGCCGGTGAGCCCGAGCGGCGAGGACGGCCTCCGCGCCCTGCTCCTCGCCGACGCGGCGCTGCGTTCGGCCAAGGAAAAGCGCGCCGTCGAAGTCGCAGCCTGACACCCAGCGGAGGGCGGCGCCGTCATATCGGCGCCGCTCCGCTGCTTCGCCGGCTGCTTCACCGAGGTGTCATGGCCGGCACCTAGGGTCCGCCCGTCCTGATCCGGGCGGACGGATTCCCGCGTTCCAGTGCCGCCTGGCGGGAATGCCTTCCGCCGCGATCGTCATCCCGCGGAAGAGTGATCATCATGGCCGATGCGGTTTCCTCCCCCGATCCCGGGCTGGCCATCGTCGACGGCGGCCATGTGGTCCGCCTCAAATGGCACCGGATGAAGCGCCGCATTGGCGATGTGCCCTTCACCGCCAGCATTCTTGCCGAGGCCTTCGCGCTCGGTGCCTCCTCGGAGATCGATCTGCGCGTCACCGGCGACGGCGGCTTCGCCGTCCTGCACGACGCGACGCTCGATCGCGAGACGACCGGACGCGGCGCCGTGTCCGGCTCCAGCGACGCGATGCTGCGCGAGTTCTTCATGCGCACGCCCGATGGCGAGCCGACCGGCGAGCCTTTGCTGCTTTTGGACGATCTCGTGGCGCTCGCCGCGCGCGACGCGGCGCCGGGAACGCTGGTCCAGCTCGACCTCAAGGAGGAGGCAGCGGCGATCACCGATCGTGTCGTGGAGCGCTTCGCCGCGACGTTGGCACCGGTGGCCGATCGTTTCATTCTCTCGGGCGGCGATATCGTCGCCGTCCGCCGGCTCGCCGATGCGGTGCCGGGGCTCGCGGCCGGCTATGATCCCTGCGATCCGGCCGTCATCGCGCCGCTGCAGACAGCGGAGGACTTCGCCCGTTTCACCGATGCCGCCATCGCGGCCTCCGGCACCATGGCGATGATCTATCTCGCCTATCCGCTGGTGCTGAAGGCCGATGCCAATGGCTTCGACATGATCGGGGCGTTCCACGATGCCGGCAAGCGCGTCGACGCCTGGACGCTGAACACGATGCATCCCGACGCGGTCGCCTCGCTGGCGCGGCTCGTGGCGCTGCGTGCCGACCAGATCACCACCGACGAGCCGCTGCGCCTCGCCGCGCTCTATGCGAACAAGGACACCAGCCAGGGGTGAAGCACGGGATTGGCGGCGAGGATCGCGCCACGCGCATCGACCGGCGCCCCCGAAAAGCCAGTGACGATCCCGCCCGCCTCGGTGACGACCAGCGCCGCCGCGGCGTAGTCGAGCGGCGAGAGAGCGTCCTCGAAGAAGGCGTCGTGCCGCGAGGCCGCCACCGCGCAGAGGCTGAGCGCGGCCGATCCGAGGCGGCGGACGCCGGCCGCCGTATCGATCACCTGCCGCAGCGCGCGGTGATAGGTCTCGACCTCGACGCTGCGCACCTGGCCTGGCACCGGCAAGCTGGCGCCGATCAGCGCCTCATGCGGCGCAAGCGCACGGTCGATGCGGAGCGGCTCGCCATTGCGGAAGGCGCCGCGGCCCTTCTCGGCGACGAAGGCTTCGCCGAAGGACGGGTCGAGCACGACGCCGGCGACGGTCTCGGCATTCTCCTCGAGTGCGATGCAGATGCCGAAAAAGGGCAGGCCCCAGGCGAAATTGGTGGTGCCGTCGATCGGGTCGATCAGGAAGCGCCGGCCCGTGCCCGCGATCGCCGTCTCCTCCTCGCCGAGGATGGCGGCATCGGGAAAATGCCTGGCGAGGACGGCGGCGATGGCCCGTTCGGACGCGATATCGGCCGCCGTTTGGAAGTCGCGCGCGCCCTTCAGCGTCAGCCGCGCCCGCTCATGCCGCCCGCCGAGATTGGCGATGGCTGCCGCGCCGGCGAGAGCCGCTTCCAGCATCGCGGCGGTGAGCGGCGAGGGCGCGACGCCCGGCAGGGCGGCGAGGTCCGACAGCGATGCGGGCATGGTCTTCAGTCTCCGAGGGGTTCGCTCTCCTACGCGTCGCGGGTAACGGTTTCGTTGCAGCGAGGCGCGCCGCGATCGGCTAGCATTTCGCGAGATCACGAGGGGGGATGGCAATGGCGGGACGGCTTCAGGGCAAGGCGGCGCTGGTTTCGGGCGGCGCCACGGGCATGGGCGGGGCGACGTCGGCGCTGTTCGCCGCCGAGGGCGCGCGGGTCGCGATCGTCGACCGCAACCGCGAGGCGGCCGAGGCGCTGGCGGCCCAGATCCGGTCCAGGGGTGGCGACGCGATCGCGGTAGCGGCCGATGTCTCGCGGGCCGAGGATGTCGCGGCGGCGGTCGCCGAGGTGGTGGCGGCCTTCGGGCGGATCGACGTCCTCTTCAACCATGCCGGCTCGATCGTCATCAAGCCGTTCCTCGAGACGACCGAGGAGGAGTGGGACCGCCTGACCGCGATCAACGTCAAGAGCATGTTCCTGATGACCAAGGCGGTGCTGCCGGTGATGATCGATGGCGGCGGCGGCTCGATCATCTGCACCTCGTCGATTTCGGCGGTCGCCGCGACGCCGATGGAGGTGCTCTACGATACGACCAAGGGCGCCTGCCACATGTTCGCCCGGGCCATCGCCGTCGAGTTCCGCGACCGCAATATCCGCTGCAACGCCGTCTGCCCCGGCTTCGTGCGCACGCCGCATGGCAATCGCGAGGTGAGCGAGCTCCTGCGCTACGGCGTCGATGTGTCCGACGCGGCGCTCGCCGCGCAGCAGGGCCGCGTCTGCGAACCCGAGGAGGTGGCGCGCGCCGTGCTCTTCCTCGCCAGCGACGAATCGAGCTTCGTCAACGGCACGCATCTCTTCGTCGACAACGGCTTCACCGCCGCCTGAAGCCCGTCCGCTGCGCCGTCGCCGCTTCCGCCACGGCGTCCTCGGGGCCGCCTTCGGCGAGGTCTTCGAGGATCGGGCAGTCCGGCCGATGATCGCCATGGCAGTGGCCGGCGAGATGGGCGAGCGTGCGCGCCATGCCCTGCAATTCGCGGATGCGGCGTTCGATATCGGCGACATGGTCGAGCGCGATCCGCTTCACCTCGGCGCTCTCGCGGTCCTTGTCGCGCCAGAGCGCCAGCAGCGCGGTCATCTCGTCGACCGAGAAGCCGAGATCGCGGGCGCGGCGGATGAAGCGCAGCGTCTCGACATCATTGCGGTCATAGGTCCTGTAGCCGGCCTCGGTCCGCGCCGCATCGGCGATGAGGCCGATGCTCTCATAGTAGCGGATCATCTTGGCCGAGACGCCCGAGGCGCGGGCCGCTTCGCCGATATTCATGGCGCATGCTCCTTTCCGAAGCGCGCGAGGCGGAGCGCGTTGCCGACCACGAAGACGCTGGAAAGCGCCATCGCCGCCGCGCCCAGCATCGGGGAGAGCAGGATGCCGAACGGGGCATAGAGCAGCCCCGCCGCGACCGGGATCAGCGCCGCATTGTAGGCGAAGGCCCAGAACAGGTTCTCGCGGATATTGCGCATTGTCGCTCGCGACAGGCCGATCGCCCGCACGACGCCCATGAGGTCGCCGGACATCAGCACGACATCGGCGCTCTCGATCGCGACATCGGTACCGGTGCCGATGGCGACGCCGATATCGGCGGCGGCGAGCGCCGGCGCGTCGTTGATGCCGTCGCCGACAAAGGCGACGCGCGCGCCACCGGCCTTCAATTCGGCGACGACGGCTGCCTTGCCCTCGGGCAGCACGCCGGCGCGCACCTCTTCGATGCCCGCCGCCCGGGCCACGGCCTTGGCGGTCGCCTCGCCGTCGCCGGTCACCATCACCACGCGACGGCCGAGCTTCCTCAGCGCGGCGACGGCCGCGGCGCTGGTCGGCTTCAGCGCATCGGCGACGGCGAGGACGCCGGCCGCCTTGCGGTCGACCGCCACGAAGATCGGCGTCGTGCCGCTCTCGGCGAGCCGCGCCGCCTCGGCGCCGAGCGATGCCGTCTCGATGCCCTCGGCCCGCATGAACCGCTCGTTGCCGACGAGCACCGTGCGGCCATCCACCCTCGCCCGGACGCCATGGCCCGCCACCGCCTCGAAGCTCTGGACCGCCGGCAGCGTCAGCTGCTCGGCTTCGGCGGCCGCGACCAGCGCGCGGGCGAGGGGATGCTCCGACCGGCTTTCGGCGGCGGCGACCAGCGCCAGCAGCGCGGCGCGGTCCTGGCCTTCGGCCGGGACAAACTCGGTCAGCCGCGGCTTGCCCTCGGTCAGCGTGCCGGTCTTGTCGAGCGCGACCACCTCGGCGCTTGCCAGCGCCTGCAGGGCGTCGCCCTGGCGGAACAGCACGCCGAGGCTCGCCGCGCGGCCGGTGCCGACCATGATCGAGACCGGCGTCGCGAGACCCATGGCGCAGGGGCAGGCGATGATCAGCACCGCGACGGCAGCGACCAGCGCATTGGCGAGCGATGGTTCCGGCCCGAAGAAATACCAGCCGAGAAAGGTCGCAATCGCCACTGCGATCACGGCCGGCACGAAGATGCCGGTGATGCGGTCGACCAGCGCGGCGATCGGCAGCTTCGCGCCCTGCGCCTCCTCGACCATGCGCACGATGCCGGCGAGCGCGGTGTCGGCGCCGACCCGCTCGGCGCGGAAGGTGAAGCTGCCCGTGCCGTTGACCGTGCCGCCGGTGACGGCGCTGCCTGGCCGCTTGGCGACGGGCGCCGGCTCGCCGGTGATCATGGATTCGTCGACATGCGAGGCGCCCTCGGTGACGCTGCCGTCGACCGGGATGCGCTCGCCCGGGCGCACGACGACGAGATCGCCGACCCTGACGTCTTCGATCGGCAGTTCCGTGGGCGCCGCCCCGTCGCGGCTCACCCGCGCCGTGCGCGGCGACAGCTTGACCAGTGCGGCGATGGCGGCGCCGGTGCGGCCCTTGGCGCGCGCCTCGAGCAGCCGGCCGAGCAGGATCAGCGTCACGATCACCGCCGCCGCCTCGAAATAGAGCGCGCCATTGCCGGCCGGGATCAGGCCGGGCGCGAAGGTGACGACGCTCGAATAGAGCCAGGCGGCGCCGGCGCCGAGCGCGACCAGCGCGTTCATTTCCGGCGCGCCGCGCAGGAGCGCCGGGATGCCGCTCGTGAAGAAGCGCCGGCCCGGAACAGCGAGCACCAGCGTCGCCAGCAGCCATTGCAGCCAGACGTTCCACGGGCCGAGCGCCGTCATCGTCCAGTGATGGAAGGCCGGCACGAGATGGCCGCCCATCTCGACGACGACGATCGGCAGCGTGAGCGCGGCGGCCAGCGCGAGATCGCGGCCGAGGCCGTCCGCCTGATGATCGTGATGGGCGGCATGGTCGCGGCGCGGCGTATCGGCCTCGATCGTCGTCGCCTGATAGCCGACCGCGGCCACGGCCTTTTCCAGCGCTCCGGCCGCAACGCCATGCGCATGCACCGTCGCCCGCTCGGTGGCGAGATTGACGCTCGCGGCATCGACGCCCGGCACCGCCTTCAGCGCCTTCTCGACGCGCGAAACGCAGGAGGCGCAGCTCATGCCCTCGATGGTGAGGTCGACCCGGCTGGTCGGATCGCTCCCGGCGAAGCGCGCGTGATGGGGATGCTGTGTCATCGGTGATGTCCGGTCGTTTCGGTTCGGATGACAGGTCAGATAGAGCTTCCCATCATGGGAAGGTCAAGACCCCCGGCGCCTAGTCTCTTCACCCTTGACCTTGCCACGATGGCAAGCCCCAGATGGAGACATGGATCAATCATGATCGAACGACTGGAAAGGACCGGACCATGATCACCTTCACGGTTCCCGACATGAGCTGCGGCCACTGCGCCGCCACCATCGGCAAGGCCGCGCGCGAGGCGGCGCCGGGCGCGGAGGTCAAGGTCGATCTCGGCAGCAAGCGCGTCGAGATCGAGGGCGCTGCGGACGCGTCGAAGGTCGCCGCCGCCATCCGCGCCGCCGGCTACGAGCCGGCCGCCGCCTGATGGCGAGGACGGGAACGAAAGGCCTGCTGCCGGCTTGAATCGATGACGTTCACCGCTCAGGAG
The DNA here is from genome assembly GCA_963966455.1 of Kaistia sp. GTDB lineage: Bacteria > Pseudomonadota > Alphaproteobacteria > Rhizobiales > Kaistiaceae > Kaistia > Kaistia cartagenensis. Next base: position 6,650 of record CAWZZK010000182.1, read on the forward strand.
GTGTGAAATGGTCGTCGACAAGGTGCTCAATACCATCGTTCCCGGCCGCGCGGCCCGTGAAGCCAAGAAGGCCAAGGAAGGCAGGCTGGACGAGGAGCTGAAGGAGACGTTCCCGACGAGCGACCCGCTCGCCGCGACGCAACCGGGCTCGGGCGTCACCGGCGCCGAGGTCAAGCCGCTGCATCTCTCGCCCTCGCAGCTGGCGGCCAAACGCCGCCCCGTGTGAGGCTGACGGACTAAGGCGAGCCCGTCCAAAGGTCGGGGATCGCAGGCGTCACCACATGACAGTCATGATGCCCGGGCTCGTCCCGGGCATTTTCGTGTCTCGTTGAACACTGGACCGAGCGCGAGCGCCTCAGCGCTCCTCGATCTCGCTCGCCTCGTCGCCGACATCCTCGTCGTCGAATTCGATGACGGCATGGCGCTCGCCGCCCGGATCGGGCAGCGGCACGTCCTGGTTGGGATCGGCGATGTCCTCCGCCTGCTGCTGGCGGATATTGTCGTCGTCGTTGGAGAAGCCGCCCCGCTCGTCGGTGTTGGCGTAGGGCCTCGGGTCGAGTTCGGTCATGGAGATCCTCCGTCTTGCAAGTGGCACGACGGAAGGTGAATGCGGTTCCGGCGGCGGGGTTCCGCTCAGTCCATCGCGAAGACGGGCTTCAGCGCCTCATAAGCGGCGCGGTAGCGCGCATAGCCGCGGTCATAGACGGCGCGATTGGCCGGGTCCGGCTCGATCAGCGCGCCATGCCGGGCGAGCGCCGAGACGCCCGACCAGTCCGACGACAGGCCGCTTCCGATCGCCGCCACCCAGGCGGCGCCGACCGAGGAGCCGTGCGGATTGTCGAGGAGCCGCACCGGCAGCCCGACGACATCGGCGACGATCTGCATCCAGACGCGGCTCTTGCTGCCGCCATCGGAGGCGAAGACGCGGGTGGGCGTGTGGCCCATTTCGACGAGGACGTCGAGATGGTGGCGGAAGCCATAGGCGATGGCTTCGAGCAGCGCCCGCCAGAGATGGCCCTTGCCATGGCCGAGGCTGAGGCCCGTGAAGGTGCCGCGCGCCAGCGGATCGTGGATCGGCGTCTTCTCGCCGAGGAAATAAGGGAGGCAGAGCACGCCGTCCGATCCCGCCGGTACGGAGCCGGCGAGGCGGTCGAGCGCGACATGCGGGCGCTCCTCGCCGTCCTCGGCGCCGATCAGCCCGGCCAGCCAGTTGAGCGCCGAGCCCGAGGCGGCCATGCATCCGTTCGGCGCATAGAGTCCCGGCACGAGGTGATAGTCGAGATAGAGCCGCGGGTCGGGCGTCGCCTCCGCCGTCGCGACGACGATGTCACCGGCGCCACCGAATTTCAGCAGCACGTCGCCCGGCGCCGCGATGCCGGCGGCGAGCGCCGAGGCGATGTGGTCGGCTGCGCCGCCGAAAACGGGCAGCCCCTCGGGCAGGCCGGTCTGCGCCGCCGCCTCCGCCGAGACGCGGCCCATCATCTCATGCGTGACGGTGCGGTCGGGTACGGCGCTGCGCGGGATGCCGGCCAGCGCGACGAGGTCGGCGGCGATGCGGTCGTCGGCAAGATCGGTGAAGCCGGCCTCGAGCGCCCAGTTCTGTTCCACCGCGCGGCGGCCGGTGAGGCGGAAGTTCACATAGTCATAGGAGCCGAACACCGTCGCGATGCGCGCGAACACCTCCGGCTCGTGGCGGGCGATCCAGCGCAGCTTGGCGGCGACGAGCTGCTGGTTCACGCCGTTGCCGGCGCGGGCCAGGAAGGCCGCCTCGTCGAGCTCCGCCTTCAGCGCCTCGACCTCGGCGCCGACCCGGCCGTCGCTCTGCTGGATGCTGGGGCGGAGGACATTGCCCGCCGCGTCGAGCAGTACCACGGCCGGCAGCATGCCGGTGACGCAGAGGCCGGCGAGGCTGGCGCCGCCGCCGGGGAGAGCGGCGACGATCTCGCGGAGCACGGCGACGCTGTTCGCCCACCATTCGGCCGGATCCTCCTCGGCCCAGCCGGGATGCGGCGAGGAGAGGGAGACGGGCCGCGAGGCGACATGCACGATCTCACCCGGCATGCGCACCGCGATGCCGATGGTGGAGGTCGTGCCGATATCGAGGCCGATGACGGTATCGGGCGAAGCCGCTGGAGCGCTCATGCTGTCAGGCGAATTCCTCGACGACGTCCATGAAGCGCTTGACCCGCTCGGCGTCCACCGCGTTCCAGGTGTCGCCGTTGACCTTGAAATGGGTGCCGACGATCACGCCGTCCGCCAGCGACAGGACCTCGCGGACATTCTCCAGCCGAACGCCGGTATTGGCGAAGATCGGCACGGTCTTGACGGCGTCGGCGACGGCCTTGAGGTCCGAGGTCTCGGCCGGCTGGCCGGTGATCGGGCCGGAGACGAGGATCGCATCGGCGAGCGATGAGAAGACGGCGCTCTTGGCGCGGAGCGCGATCGGGCGGTGATCGAGGCTCGCGGCGAATTCGGCGTTGATGTTGAAGAGGAGCTTCAGGTCCGGCCGGCCGAGATCGCGGCGAAGGCGCAGCGCCTCGGCGGCGGAGGGCTGCCACAGGCCCATGTCGGAGGCGAAGAGGCCGGTGAAGATCTCGCGGGCGAAGGAGGCACCGGTCGCGCAGGCGATGGCGACCGAAGCGGACGGATCCCAGAGATAGTTCACGCCGAACGGCACCTTCAGCGTTGGCTTCAGCGCCTGGATCACCGCTGTCATCGCGGCGAGCGTCGCCGGCGAGGCCTTGAACACATAGGGGCGGTCGTTCTCGTTGCCGAACATCACCGAATGGATGCCGCCGGCCTGCAGCTTCTCGAGATCGGCGCCCGCGTCGTCGATCAGCTTCTGGATGCCGCCATCGGCGTTGTAGAGCGGCGTGCCGGGCAGCGCGCCGATATGCACCATGCCGACCACGACCTTGCGGCGCGCGCCGAAGAAATCAAACACCATGCCCTTCGTCCTCTGGGGGCGGATACCGGATGGCCCGGCGCCGCATTGCCAATCTTGAATCCTGGAGCCGTCAGGCCCGTTCCGCGCCGGCCGCCGCCACGATCACCTCCACCTCCGCCGCTTCCAGCGCCCGGGCGAGATGGCCGGGCGGCGGCGCGTCGGTGACGATGACATCCGCGCCTGCGACGTCGCAGACACGGGCGAGCGAGCGATGGTCGAATTTCGAGGAGTCGCAGAGGATGACCACCTGGTCGGCGCGGGCGATGAAGGCCCGCTTCACCTCGCTGTCCTCGACCGAATAATCGAAGAAGCCGGCCTCGATCAGCCCGGAGACGCCGATGAAGACGCGATCGAGATTATAGTTGGCGAGTTCGCCGACGGCGCGCGAGCCGACGACCGACTGCTCGGGATTGCGCACCTCGCCGCCGAGCACATAGACCGGGCTCTTTGAGGCGGAGAGCACCATCGCGGCGCGCAGGCTGTTTGTGAAGACGCGAAGATCCGCGCGGTCGACGATCGCCTCGGCGAGCGTGAGCGTCGAGGTGCCGACATCGAGGCCGATCGTCTCGCTGGGGCCGATCAGCCGCGCGGCGGCATGGGCGATGGCGGCCTTCTCGCGGGCGTTCCTGTGACGCCGCCGCTTGAAGGCCGGCTCCTCGAGGTCGAACACCTCGCGCGGGCTGGTGGCGGCCGAAACGGCGCCGCCATGGGTGCGGGCGAGCAGGCCGCGCTCCTCGAGCACCACGAGGTCGCGACGGATCGTCATCTCCGATACGTTGAGATTGGAAGCAATCTGCGAGACCGAGACGAAGCCGTCCATTTCGACCACGTCGAGGATGAGCGACTGCCGCGCCCCCGCCGGCATGCGGCCGAAGCCGACGGCGGGGTCATAGCTGGGGAAGTCGTCCGGCTGCATCGATCGGTGGCTCCTGTCTGCACGCATCCGCGTTCAGACTGTAACAGGTTCGCACATATCCGAACATGAGCCGGAACTTCGGCGTTGTAAAGTGTGCGGATTTGCGTTTCCCTACGGCCATTCGACAGCATGCGCAGGAGCGGACCAGTCATGGCGGGCATTTTCGACCTCACGGGCCGGAAGGCCTTCGTCACCGGCGGCGCGAAAGGCATCGGCGCCGCGATCGTCCGCGCGCTCGACCGTGCCGGGGCGACCGTCGCCATCGCCGATCTCGACGTCATGTCGGCCCAGTCGGTGATCGCCGAGCTTTCGAACGGCGGCTTCGCGGTCGAGATCGACGTCACCAAGCGTGCTTCGGTGCAGCATGCCTTCGACCAGGCGGTGGAAGGTCTCGGCGGCATCGACATCGTCTGCGCCAATGCCGGCGTCTCGACCATGCGCCCGGCCGTCGATCTCACCGACGAGGAATGGGACTTCAATTTCGACGTCAACGCGCGCGGCGTCTTCCTCACCAACCAGATCGCGGTGCGCTATTTCCTCGCCGAGAAGAAGCAGGCGGCGATCGTGAACACCGCCTCGCTGGCCGCCAAGGTCGGCGCGCCGCTGCTCGCCCATTACTCCGCGTCGAAATTCGCCGTGTTCGGCTGGACGCAGGCTCTGGCGCGCGAGATGGCGCCGAAGGGCATCCGCGTCAATTGCGTCTGCCCCGGCTTCGTGAAGACCTCGATGCAGGAGCGCGAGATCATCTGGGAGGCGGAGCTGCGCGGCATGACGCCGGAGGCGGTGCGCGCGGAATATGTGTCGCTGACCCCGCTCGGTCGCATCGAAGAGCCGGAGGACGTCGCCGATGTCGTCGTGTTCCTCGCCTCGGATGCCGCCCGCTTCATGACCGGCCAGGGAATCAACATCACCGGCGGCGTCCGGATGGACTGACGGCCGGGGAGGGCGTATTGCGCCGGGATCGACGCGGGCAGCGGAGCTGAACGATGAATCCCTGGCGCAGATACGCCCCCGTCTGGCAGCGGCGCGCCGCGACGACGATCGGCGCGGTGCTGATCGGCCTCGCGGCGCTCGCCTTTGCCGGCGCCGCCGATATCGCGCAGGACGGCTTCGCCTGGCTCATCGCCCGCTGGCCGCTGCTGCCGTTGGCGCTGACGCCGGCGGCCTATGCCCTCATCGCCTGGATGACACGGAAGCTCGCGCCCGAGGCGCGCAGCTCCGGCATCCCGCAGGTCATCGCCGCCACCCACAACGCCGAATCGGCCGCCAATGAGCGGCTGACCTCGCTGAAGACGGCCGCGGTGAAGCTGGTCATGACCGTCCTCGCGCTCGGGGCCGGCGGCTCGGTCGGCCGCGAGGGGCCGACGGTGCAGATCAGCGCCGCGATCATGAACGCGACGCACCGCCTGTTCCGCGTGCCGCTCACGGCCGCGGTCACCATCGCCGGCGGCGCGGCCGGCGTCTCGGCTGCCTTCAACACGCCGCTCGCCGGCGTCGCCTTCGCGATCGAGGAGCTCGCCTCGGCCTATGAGCAGCGGCTGGCGCTCCTGACCATGGCGGCGGTGCTCATCGCCGGCCTCGTCAGCCTCGGCATCGCCGGCGACTATCTCTATTTCGGCGCCGTGCACGAATCGCTGTCGCTTCAGGCCGCGCTCGTCATCGCGCCGGTCGCGGGCGTCGCCGGCGGGCTGCTCGGCGGGCTCTTCTCGCGCGCCGTGCTGTGGTTCACCTTCTCGACCGCCGCGCCGATCCGCGCCATCCGCGCGCGGCCGGTCCTGTGGGCGGCGTCGGCCGGCCTCGTCATCGCGGTCATCGGCGTCGCCGGTGCCGGCCTCACCTGGGGCACCGGCTACGACGTTTCGCGGCGGATCATCGAAGGCGGCACGGAGCCGCTGTGGTTCGGCCCGGCCAAGATGGCGACGACGCTGCTCACCGCGCTGTCCGGCATTCCGGGCGGCATCTTCGCACCCTCGCTCGCAGCGGGCACCGGCCTCGGCCAGATCATCTCCAGCCTCTTTCCCGGCGAGCCGGTCGGCGCGGTCGTCGTGCTCGGCATGATCGCCTATTTCGTCGGCGTCGTGCGGGCGCCGCTGACGGCGGTGCTGATCGTCTCGGAGATGACCGACGGCCACCGGCTGATCCTGCCGCTCTTCGCCACCGCGATCATCGCCGAAGGTGTCTCGGCCCTCGTCTCGCCCGAGCGGCTCTATCACGGCCTCTCCCGCGCCTTCCGCGATCCTTCTTGAGCCGTTGAGGCTTGCGCCCACGGACGTCAACCTGTCCTATGCGGACCTTACGCGGAGGAAATCATGTCGCGCGTCGTCATCATCGGCGGCAGCGGCCATGTCGGCACCTATCTGGTGCCGCGCCTGGTCGAAGCCGGATTCCATGTCGTCAATGTCAGCCGCGGCCAGCGGCAGCCCTATACGCCGCACAAGGCCTGGGATGCCGTCGAGCAGGTGACGATCGACCGCGACAGGGCCGAGGAGGCCGACGCCTTCGGCGGCGCGATCTTCGATTTGAAGCCCGATATCCTGATCGACATGACCTGCTTCACGCTGGCCAGCGCGCGGCAGATCGTCGAGGCGGTCAAGGGTGAGGTCGAGCAGTTCCTGCATACCGGCACGATCTGGGTGCACGGCCCGAGCGTCACCGTGCCGACCACCGAGATGGAGCCGCGCCGGCCCTTCGGCGACTACGGCATCCAGAAGGCGGCGATCGAGGCCTATCTGCTGCATGAGGCGCGCCGCAACGGCTTCCCGGCCACCATCGTCCATCCCGGCCATATCGTCGGGCCGGGCTGGGCGCCGCTCAATCCCGAGGGCCATTTCGACACCGCCGTCTTTACGAAGCTGGCGCGCGGCGAGCAGCTCCGCATCCCGAATTTCGGGCTGGAGACCGTGCATCACGTCCATGCCGACGACGTGGCGCAGATGTTCATGCGCGCCATCGCGCGTCGCAGCGCCGCGATCGGCGAGGCGTTCCACACCGTCTCGCCGGCCGCCGTGTCGCTGCGCGGCTATGCCGAGCGCATGGCGGCCTGGTTCGGCCGCGAACCCGACCTCGCCTTCATGCCCTGGCCGGAATGGAAGACCCATTACGACGAGGCGACCGCGCAGGCGACCTTCGACCACATCGCCCACAGCCCCAACTGCTCGATCGACAAGGCCCGCACCATGCTCGGCTACGCGCCGCGCTATTCCTCGCTCGAGGCGGTACAGGAATCGGTCGCCTGGCTGATCGAGAACGGCCAGGTGAAGGTCGCGTGAGGATGGAGCCTCACGCTTTTTCGCGCGGCTCGGTCAGGAAATAGAGGAACGACATCGCCGGGAAGGCGAGGCCGGCGGCGACGATCGCCGGCCAGCCGAAGGCCTCGTGCAGCGGGCTCGCCACCGCCGAGCCGAGCGCGCCGCCGAGGAAGAAGGTGGCGATATAGAGCCCGTTCAGCCGGTTGCGGATCTGCGGCGCCAGCATGTAGAGCGCGCGCTGCCCGAAAACGGTGTTGGCCTGCACGCAGAAATCCACGGCGAGCGCGGCGAGGGTCATCAGCGCGATCGACAGGAAATGGCCGCCGAGCCAGGCGAGCGCGAAGGAGGCGAAGACGCCGACGATCGCGACGCCGGTGCCGAGCCGCGTATGGCCGGCATCCGCCATCCGCCCGGCGATCGGCGCCGAAAGCGCGCCCGCCGCGCCTGCCAGCGCGAAGAGCGCGATCTGCGATTGCGAATAGCCGAAATCGGGGCCCGCCAGCTCCAGCGGCACCGCCGTCCAGAACAGGCTGAAATCGGCGAACAGGAAGAACTGGTAGATGCCGCGCCGGCGCAGCAGCGGCGTCGCGCGCCAGATGGTCCAGAGCGACTTCAGGAGTTCGGGATAGCTGTGCGTCCCGCTCGGCCGCCGCCGCGGCAGGAAGCGCAGCAGGAGGAGCAGCAGCACGATCATGAAGGCGGCGGAGAGGGCGAAGACGCCGCGCCAGCCGACGATGTCGGAGAGAAAGCCGGAGATCGGCCGTGCCAGCAGGATGCCGACCATCAGCCCGCTCATGACATTGCCGACCGTGCGGCCGCGATTCGCCTCGTCGGTCATCGAGGCCGCGAGCGGCACCAGCATCTGGATGACGCTCGACGAGAAGCCGATGAAGAGCGCGGCACCCAGGAAGGGCAGGGCGGTCGGCGCCAGGGCCGTCAGCACGAGCGCGACCGAGGTCACCGCGACCGCGATGGTGATGAGCTTCTTGTTCTCGACGATGTCGCCGAGCGGCACGAGGAGGACGAGGCCGCAGCCATAGCCGATCTGCGTCAGCGTCACGACGAGGCTCGCCACATGCGGTGACAGGCCGACATCGGGACCGATCAGCTTGATCAGCGGCTGCGCATAATAAAGGTTGGCCGCGATCGCGCCGCAGGCGCAGGCGAGCAGAATGGTCAGCGCCGGCGTGATCTTGGGATGCGGCGCCGGGATCGCGGAAGAGGGGGACGTCATGGAGGCATGCCTTGGCGGACGGCCGCTGCGGCCGGCGGGGGTGCAAGACATGCCAGCTTTCGACCGCGAAACCAACCCGGGCCGGGAGAGGGCGCAGCGAGACTCCCTCTCCCGCTTGCGGGGAGGGGTGGGGAGGGCGTTCTTCTTGCGCCTCTGCCATTGCGAGAGGCTCTTCTTGCACCTCTCCCATGGGGAGAGGTCGG
>CAWZZK010000183.1:0-20271 GCA_963966455.1 Kaistia sp.
CGAGGCCGCCCGCGCCCGCGTGCTCGGCGCGCTGCGCGATGTCGACCTCGTGGTGCTGTTCGGCGAGGATACGCCGGGCGACCTCATCGAGGCGATCCGGCCGGACGTGCTCGTGAAGGGCGCGGACTACAAGCCGCACGAGGTGGTCGGCGCCGACTTCGTCATCGCCAATGGCGGCCGCCTGGTGCTGGCCGATCTCATGGACGGGCGCTCGACGACGGCGCTCGTCAAAGCGGCGCGCTCGTGAAGGCGCTGCCGCAGGCGCGGGACTGGGCGACCCGCCTCGCCTTCCCGCTCTGGTCGACGACGGGCTTCGATGCCGGCCTCGGCCTCTATCACGAGCGGCTCGACCTTGAGCGGCGGCCGATCGCGGCGAGCCCGCGGCGGCTGATGGTACAGGCGCGGCAGATCGCGACTTTCGCCCGCGCGACGCTGGCCGGCTGGCACCGTCCCGGCCCTGAGGCCGACGCGCTCGACCGCGCCATCCGCCTCTATCACCGCCGCGACGGCGCCCCGGGCTGGATCTTCTCGGTTTCGCCGGCCGGCGCGCCGGACCGCGATGTCCGCGATCTCTATACCCACGCCTTCATCCTCTATGCGCTGGCCTGGCACCATCGCGTCACCGGCGATCCGGCCCTGATCCGCCTCGCCGATGAGACGCTCGCCGAAATGGACGCGATCTTCGCCGCGCCGCATGGCGGCTTCAGCGATGCCGTACCGGCTGCCGACGCGATCCGCCGCCAGAACCCGCATATGCACCTGCTCGAGGCGCTGCTGGCGCTCTACGAGGCGACAGGCGGCGAGCGCTTCATGGCGCGCGCCGAGCATCTCATTGCGCTCGCGACCGACCGCTTCATCGCCGCCGATGGTGGGGCGCTGATCGAGGATTTCAGCCTCGACTGGCAGCCCTTGGCGGCGCCGGGCGGCAACCGCGTCGAGCCCGGCCATCTCTATGAATGGGCATGGCTGCTCGGCGAATATGTCCGCCTCGGCGGCACGGTCGAGGACGGACTGCGTGAGCGGCTCATCCAGTTCGCGACGCGGACCGGCGTCGACCCGGAAAGCGGGCGCATCGTCGACGCCGTCAACGACCATGGCGGTATCATCGCCGCCTCGACGCGCTCGTGGCCGCATGCCGAGGGCGTCAAGGCCTTCGCCGCCGCCGCGCTGCGCGGGAGCGAGGGCGCGGAAGCCTGGGCCGACCGCCTGCTCACCTATCTCATGACGACATTCGCGCCGGACCGCCTCGAAGGCGGATGGATCGACCGCTTCGACGCGGACGGCCGGCCGCTGGTCGACCATATGCCGGCAAGCACGCTCTACCACATCGCAGGCGCGATCTTCGAAGCGGAACTCGCTTTCGGATCAAACGCTTCCGGCCGTTGACGGAATCAGTTTGCGAAGTTCGTCGAAGACGTCGGACGGCGTGTGATCGGCGAGGCAGGGCGGCCCCTCGCCGAAATCGGGCTTCAGCGCGCAGCGGCTTTTCTCGCAGGGAACGCAGGGCAGACGGCCGACCAATTCATGCGTGCGCGCGCCGACAAGGCCCGTGAGGCCGGGATTTGTCGGCCCGTAAAGGCCGATGGTCGGAAGGTCGAGCGCCGCCGCGAGATGGCCGAGGCCGGTATCGACCGTGACGACACCCGTCGCGCCGGCCAGCGCCGGAATGAGGGTCTCCAGCCTTCCGGGGGGCAGCACGCGCACGCTGCCGATTCCCGAAGCGATGGCGGCGACCCGTGCCTCCTCGCGCGGACCATGGGCGAAGAGCACGGTTTCGAGCCCGAGGCTCCCGACGCGCGCCGCGATGGCCCGCCATCCCGCGACGGTCCAGGTCTTGGTCGGCCATGTCGTGCCGTGAATGAGGACGATATAGGGCCGGGACGGCGCCTCGCCCGCGATCGCCGCGCGGTCGAGGCCGGCATCGGGCGCGGTCACTGGCATCGGATACCCGAGCGCGGCGGCGAACAGGCGGCGGATGCGGACCGCCATATGCTCGACCTCGGGGATGTCGTGGCCGACATGATAGGTCAGCGCCGCCATGCCCTCCCGCGCCGTCGATCGGCTGAAACCGTGCCGCGCCCGTCCCTTGGCGAGACGTGCGGCGAGCGCGCTCTTCATCAGGCCCTGCGCGTCGATGATGACGTCATAGCGATGCGCCGCGAGCTGGCGGCGCGCGGCGCGGAGATCGGCGAATGCCGCGAGCGGCTTCTTCTTCATGCGGCGAATCGGAAGCGGGATGACGGTTTCGACCGCCGGATGCAGCCGCGCCAGCGGTGCGAAGCTCTCGTCGACCAGCCAGTCGATCGCGATGCCGTTCACCGCCCGCGCCGCATCGGTGAGCGCCGGGAAGCTGTGGACGACATCGCCGAGCGAGGAGAGCTTCACCAGAAGGACGCGCATGCCGCGAGCCTATCGCCGAAGCGCCGGGGCTTGGCAAGGAACATTGGCAAGCAGGTTGGCGCGTTGCCGGGCCTGCATCCTCAGTCGGTGATCGGGATCGGGGCGGCGAGCGCCCGGCGATGGGCGACCGCGGCGATGAGCACGACCGCGGCGCCGAACTGATGCGTCAGGGCGAGGTCGATCGGCACCACCATCAAGAGCGTCATGACGCCGATGCCGGCCTGCGCGATGACGAGCAGCGCCAGGAAGCGGGCCCGCCGCGCCGCCCGCGAGCCGGGCGCGACACGAAACGCCTGGAAGGCGTGGATGAAGGCGGCGACGAGCAGCAGATAGGCGACCATGCGGTGATCGAACTGCACCGTCATCACGTCCTCGAAGACGCTGCGCCAGACGGGCTCATATTCGTAGACCCGGCTCGGAATCAGCGCGCCGTCCATCAAGGGCCAGGTGTTGTAGGTGAAGCCGGCATCGAGGCCGGCGACGAGGCCGCCGAGGAAGATCTGGACGAAGACGAGGACGATGAGGAAGGTCGCCATGCCCTTCAGCGGCGCGACGCGGTCGCGGGCGTCGCCGTCATCGGCGCCGAGCCCGCGCCGGACCCAGACGGTCGCCGCGAGGATGAAGCAGGCGAGCGTCAGATGAGTCGCGAGCCGGTACTGGCTGACATCGACGCGATTGACGAGGCCGCTCGCCACCATCCACCAGCCGACAGCGCCCTGCAGCCCGCCGAGCACGAAGAGGCCGATGAGCGGCGGCACGAGGTTTTTCTCGATGCGGCCGGTGACCCAGAAGAAAACGAGCGGCACGAAGAACACGGCGCCGATCAGCCGCCCGAGCAGGCGATGCGCCCATTCCCACCAGAAGATCGACTTGAAGGCGTCGAGCGACATGCCCTTGTTGATCTGCTGGTATTGCGGAATCTGCCGGTACTTGTCGAACTCCTCCTGCCACTCGGCCGCATTGAGCGGCGGAACGACACCGTGGATCGGCTTCCATTCGGTGATCGACAGGCCGGAATTGGTCAGGCGCGTGGCGCCGCCGACGACGATCATGGCGACGATCATCAGGATCACGACGCCGAGCCAGGTGCGGATCATGGCGCGGTCGCGCCGACGGTCCCGCTTGGCTGCGGGCGCGATGGAACCGGGCATCGGGATGCTGTCCGTCATGTCAAACCTTCGCCGGCCCCCCGGCAGAAGCGACTTAGCGCCCCCTCGCCCCAGCGACAACCGGCACCTCGTCGCATGGAGGCGCCCCTTGCTGTCCGGGGACGCGCCGTCTAGCTAGGGCCATACAAAGAGCCAAGGAGGGACCATGCCGGAACGGCTGCGCAAATTCATCGGCATGATCGCGCTGGTGCTGTTCGTCGTGGTCTATGCGCTCGTCGTCGTGACCATCCCGATCCAGAACATTCCGCCCGCGCTGTTCTGGCCGGCCTATGCGCTGGCCGGCCTCGCCTGGGTGCCGCCGGCCGGCCTCATCATAAGATGGATGCAGAGACCGTCGCGGCCACGGGCGTGAGCCCGCGCAGACGCTTGACGCCCCGCTCCAGCGCATAAGGAACGCCGGAGAGGAAGAGGTCGATATAGCGGATCGCCTGATAGCCGCCATTGACCGAGATGCGCGGCAGGGCATGCAGCCGGTCGCCCGAGCCTTCGAGGACGCCGCGGCGGGTGGTGACGGCAGTGGCGAAGCCGAGCTCCCGCGCGAGGGCGAATTCGCGCTCGTCGGCTGTGCGCGGCGAGCCGTAGGGGAACGCGAAGTGGCGTGCGTCGACGCCCGCCATTTCCTTGAGACGCGCCCGGCTCTCGCTCATTTCGCGGCGCGCCCGCGCCGCATCGAGCCGCGCGAGTGCGTAATGGCCGACCGTGTGCGCGCCGATCGTCGCCAGAGGGTCCGCGGCAAGCTGTCGCACCTCGCGCCAGTTCATGATGAGTTCGTCGCCGAGCGCAGCCGCGTCGATGCCATGCGAGGCGGCGATGCGCGCGACGATGCGGCGCTGCTCGTCCTCGCAGCAATCCGCGAGCGCCTGGATGATCGCCTCGAGCGCGGCCTGCTTCTCGCGAACGCTGCGCGCCGGAAGGTCGAGGTCGCGCTCGCCGAACCGGGCGGTGATTCGCGTGTTCTCGGCGACGGCGGCGCCGACGATGTCCCACCAGGGAAGCGCCGTGCGGTCGACCAGCCCCGTCGCTACATAGATCGTGAACGGCGCGCCCGCCGCCTTCAGGATCGGGAAGGCCTCGGTAAGGTTGTTGCGGTATCCGTCATCGAAAGTCAGGACGACGAACCGCCGTCCGGGCGATCCGCCAGAAAGCCGCCGCGCCGCCTCGTCGAGATCGACGATGTCGATGTCGCGCTGCCTCAGACGGCGGATGACGGCGGCGAGGAAGTCGGGAGTGACGTCGAGATGCGGATTGGGTCGGAAGCGTCCGGCACCGGGACGGCGGACGTGATGGAACATCAGGATCGCGCCGGCGCCCTCGGTCATGGGTCCGACGAGCCTGTGCGCATGGCTCCAGTAGAGCGCGTTCAGCGCCGTCTTCAGTCCGATCGTGGTCAGTTCGTTCATGGTCCGTCGGGGGTCCGGCTGGCCAGAGAACCCGGGGCTTCTGCGCTCCGCGCCTCACTTCACGATCATGTTAACATCGCGTTGACGATTTCTGCCGCCACTCGCGCAAGTTTTAGGAAAGTTTGGTAAATGGCGCGGTCCGAGGCCCCGGCCGTCGCCGAATTCGCCAGCGCCCCGGCGGTCCCCGATCGCTTCGACCGGCTGGAGGTCGCGGTCCATGCCGATATCGCGCCGCTCGAGATGGACTGGCGCGTCCTCGCCGCCGCGGAGGGCGCCAGCGTCTACCAATCCTTCGACTGGGTCGCCGCCTGGCTCGAAGCCGCGGCACCGGCGCAGGCGATCCGCCCGGCGATCGTGACGCTCTACGACGAGGGCCGCCTCGTCATGATCTGGCCGCTCGGCATCGAGCGCATCGGGCCTTTCCGCATCGCTCGTCCGCTCGGCGGCGAGCATGCGAATATCCGCATGCCGATCGTCGCGGCCGACTGGCGCTGCGAGGCGGGCGACGCCGCGGTCGACCGGCTGCTCCGCCGCATCGCCAGCACTGTCCGTGGTGTCGACCTGTTCGATTTCGACGCGCTGCCGCTCGACCCGGACGGAGCACCGCTCTTCCTCGCCCGTCATTCCGCCGCGCTGCCGGCGCGCTGCAATGTCGGCACTATCCGCCTTTCGGGTGATTTCGCCGCCGTGCTCGCGGCCCATCGCGGCGCGAAGAAGACCAAGAAGCATCGCTGGCAGAAAAACGCGCTGGCGCCCGTCGGCGGTTACCGGCTGCGCCGCGCCGCCTCGCGCGCCGAAGCCGATGCGATGCTCGACGCCTTTCTCGCCGAGAAGGCCGCCTGGTTTCGCCGGAACGGCCTCGACGACAGCTTCGCGGCGCCGGGCGTCGTACCGTTCTTCCGGGCTCTGATCGCGCGCCGCTGGGACAATGGCCGCGACGGCATCATCGAGATCGACGCAATCGAATTCGACGGCGGCATCCATGCGATCCTCGGCAGCGGCACGGCCAATGGCCGCCAGAGCGGCTATTTCCTCGCCATCACGGATGACGAATGGCGGCGGATCAGCCCGGGCGAGCTGCTGATCCACGACGTCATCGAAGCCGCCTGCGCGCGCGGCATCACGCTGTTCGATCTCGGCCGCGGCGACGAGCGCTACAAGGCGTCGTGGCTCGACCGCACCGAGACGCATGTCCGGCTCATCCGGCCGGTGACGCTGCTCGGCCATGCCGCGGCGCTCGCCATCGCGCTCCGCGACCGCGCCGAGAAGACGATCCGCGACGACGAAAGGCTGTGGTCGCTGGTCGGCCGCTTCCGCAAGCGCCGTGGCGAGGCGCGATCCGCCGAGCAGCCCGCCGCGGAGGACTGAGCGCCGCTCAGGCCGCCGCGGTCTCGGGATCTGGCTCCGGCGCCTCGTCGTTCGACGGCGGCTCGGCGATCAGCAGCATGACCTCGCCAGCGGTCGCGGCGGCGAAAGCCGCTTCGGAAGCGACCGGGCCGGCCTCGCCCTCTACCGCCTCGGCGACAAGCACCACCACGCCGGCGGTCGGCGCCAGGCGGAGCGCCAGCGCCTCGTCGGCGTCGAGCAGGATATGGTCATAGGTGGCGTCGAGCGCATCGAGGATCGCGGCGAGGCCCTCGTTCGTCGCCGCATCGTCCGGCAGCGGGCCGCTGCCCGCCGGGATGATATGGGCGCGCGAGGAGCGGTCGCGGAAGATCGCCTGCGCGAAGGATGCTTCGCCGGCAAAGAGATCGGAAAAACCCGTCAGCCGCTCGCCGCCCGGCGCCATGGCCGCGCCGTCGGCGCCGTCGGCATGGAGATCGACGAGCAGAACGCGCCCGCCGCGCCGCGACAGCTGCCGCGCCAGCGCGACGGCCGCGAGCGGCCTGCCGCCCGCCGGCGTGCCGGCCATGGTGACGACGATCCGCCGCGCCTTGAGGCCGGCAATGCGGTCGACGAGCGCGCGCAGCGAATCCTGGAAATCGGCGGGTAGCATGTCCGGCCGCGCGAAGGACGGCGCCGCCGGCATCAGCCGGCGCACGTCGCCGCCCTCGGACCAGCGTACAGGCGCCTCCACCGGGCCTGGCATCGTCGGCACCGGGACAGAGGCAGCCGCGAGAGGCTGCGGCATGACCACGAGCTGCGGCTGGATGGGAAGCTCGACGGCGATGCGGCGCAGCGCGCGGCCGCTCATCAGTTCGCGCACCAGCACGAAGGCCAAAGCCAGCAGAAGCAGCGCGACAGTGGCGGCGGCGGTGATCGGGATCTTCTTCGGGAAGGACGGCTCCAGCGGCACGGCGGCGCGGGAAATGACGCGCGCATTGGCCGGCAGGTAATCGCCATCCTGCCGCGAAGACGCCTCGCGATAGCGGCGGAGATAGCCCTCGAGTAGGTCACGCTCGGCCGAGGCCTCGCGCTCCAGCGCGCGAAGCTGCACTTCGGCGTCATTGGAAACGGCGGTCTGCGCCTTGGCCTTGGCGATGTCGCCGGCGATTTCGGCCTCGCGCGCCTTGGCGGTCGCGACCTCGCCCTCGAGGCTGGCGACGACCTGACGGGCGGCCTGACGGATCTGCGCGTCGAGATCGGCGAGCTGGGCGTTCAATTCGCGGATGCGCGGATGATTGGGCAGGAGCGTCGCGGAGAGCTGCGCGACCTGCGCCCGCAGCGCCACCTGCTGTTCCCGAAGTCGCTGGATCAGCGAGGAATCGAGCACCTCGGGAATGTCGAAGTCGGTGCCGTTGGCGAGCGCCGTGCGCACCGATGCCGCCTTGGCGTCGGCGGAGGCGCGCGCGGCTTCCAGCCGGGCCATCTCGGCGTTCAAATCGGACAGCTTCTGCTGCGGCAGCGACTGGTTGTTGTTCTGCCCGCCCATGAAGAGGCCGTTGGAGGCGCGGAAGGTCTCGACCTTCGCCTCGGCGGCGCTCACCCGTCCGCGCAGCGCCTCGATCTGCGTATCCAGCCAGCGCGTCGCATCGGCATCCGCCTGGCGCTTCGCGGCCCGCTGCAGCGCGAGATATTCCTCGGCGACGGTGTTGGCGACCCGCGCCGAAAGCTCGGGGTTCGAGGAGGAGAAGGAAATGGTGATGACGCGGGTCTTGTCGACCGAATAGACCTCGAGCTTCTCGGCGAAGCGCTCGAGCACCCTCTCCTGCCGGTTCTGGTCCGAAGGCTTGGCGAGGCCGACACGGGCGAGCAGGCCGCGGAAGAAATCCGCCGTCGGCGTCGCGTAGAATTCCGGCAGCTGGTCGAGATCGAGCTTGTCGACCACGGTCACGGCGAGATCGCGGGAATCGATGAGCTGTACCTGGCTCGCGACGCCCTCGGCATCGAGCAGCGCCCGCGATTCCTCGGTGTCGCCGCCGCTCTGCGTGAACGACGACTCGCCCTTCTCGATGATCAGCTTGGTTTCGGCGGTATAGCGCGGCGTGACGAAGCCGAGCCCGACATAGAGCGCCGCCGCGAACAAGATGAAGGCCGGAACGAGCACCGGCAAGGCGCGGCCGAGCGCACGCATCAGCGCGCCCATGTCCAGCTCCACGTCGTCGACCTGCCCTGTCCGTCCGTCGCTCATCGCAGAATCGTCCCGCCTCAACGTCGGGGCATCCTGCGGAATTAGGGTAACCGCGGGGTTAATGACGGCGAGAGGCCGGTGACGGTCCGATAACCATGTTCGCGCGATTTTACCGGGAATTAACCACGACGCGGGACAGTCCGGTCAGTCTCACCCTCACGCCGGAACGCCGCCGATGCGTCTCGTGATTCTCCTCATCGGGCTCTTCAGCGCCTTGCTGCTCGGCGGCTGCGCGAGTTCCTATCCACCCAAGGACACCGCCACCTATTCGGCGCTGATCGCTCCCTACAAGCTCGACAGCGGCGACCGGCTGCGCATCGTCGTCTTCGGCCAGACCGACCTTTCCAATACCTATCTCATCGACCAGGCCGGCTACATCTCCATGCCGCTGATCGGCGCCGTCGCCGCGCGCGGACGCACGGCGCAGGAACTGGAAGGCGAGATCGCCGCAAAGCTCAAGGGCGGCCGCTTCGTGCGCGATCCCGACGTCTCGGTAGAGGTGGACCGCTACCGGCCCTTCTTCATCATGGGCGAGGTCACCAATGCCGGTCAGTACCCTTACGTCTCCGGCATGACGGTGCAGACCGCGGTGGCGATCGCCGGCGGCTTCACGCCGCGCGCGCAGAAGAGCGATGTCGACGTGACGCGCCAGGTCAACGGCAAGGTGACGACGCTGCGCCTGCTGCCGACCCAGCCGGTCAATCCCGGCGACACCATCAATATCCGCGAACGCTTCTTCTGACGGTCATGGCGAAGCACGCTCCGGGGGAAGCGAGCCGCCAGCTTCGCATCGTGCACTGCTTCCGGTCGCCGGTCGGAGGTCTGTTCCGCCATGTCCGCGATCTCGTCCGCGCACAGACCGCAGCCGGCCATGCGGTCGGCATCGTCTGCGACGCCTCCACGGGCGGCGCGCGCGAGGACGAATTGTTCGAGGAGATCCTGCCCTATCTCGGCCTCGGCCTGCAGCGTGTCCCCATGCAGCGCCAGATCACGCCGACCGACATCATCACGCTGACGCGGCTCTATCGCCGCATCGGCGCTCTCGATCCCGACGTCATCCATACGCACGGCGCCAAGGGTGGCGTCTATGGACGGGCGATCGGCACCATCTTGCGGGTCTCTGGTAAGCGCGTGGCCCGCATCTATTGCCCGCATGGCGGCAGCCTGCACTACGACGCCCGTTCGACGGCCGGGAAGATCTTCTTCGGCCTCGAACGGGTCATGGAATGGATGACGGACGGCTTCGTCTTCGTCAGCCGCTACGAGGCCGAAGCCTTCGCCGCCAAGGTCGGGATCTCGAAAAAGCCCTTCCGCATCGCCTTCAACGGCATCGCCGACGAGGAATTCGAGCCGCTGCCGGCGTCGCGCACGCCGCGCGCCGACTTCCTCTATATCGGCATGATGCGCGACCTGAAGGGGCCGGACCTCTTCATCGAGGCGCTGGCGCGGCTGCGCGACCGGCGGGGCGTGGCGCCGACCGCCCATCTCGTCGGCGACGGCCCCGATACCGAGCGCTACAAGGCGCTGGCCATGCGCCTCGGTCTCGGCGAACTCGCCTTCCACCCCGCGATGCCGGCGCGGAGCGCCTTCGCGATGGCGAAGCGGATCGTCGTGCCGTCGCGCGCCGAATCGATGCCCTATATCGTCCTCGAGGCGCTCGCCGCCGGGCTTCCGATGGTCGCGACCAATGTCGGCGGCATTCCGGAGATCTTCGGCGCCGCCGCCGATCGCCTGGTACCGCCCGGCGACCCGACTGCGCTCGCAAGCGCGATGGAGCGCCTCATCGACCGTCCGGACGAGGCGGAGGCGGAGGCGATACTCCTTCGCCAGTCGATCGCCGACCGCTTCTCCGTCACCGCCATGGCGGCGACCGTCGACGAGGTCTATGCCCTCGCACGCGGCGCATGAGAGGCGCCTGCGGGCCGCGGCTCACCCGTGCGGCAAAGCATTTGTTAGCTCCCGCCTGCTAAGCCTCGCCTGACCAGGTCCGGCCTCGCGTGTGCGTATGATGGCGTCAGGAAACGACGGGCAGCTCGACAGTCCGGCCGCGGCATCCGCGCCGGAACGGGATGCGCTTGCGGTTGCCGGCAGCCTCGCGGCGCGGCCGTTCCCGGCCGTGGCGCTGGCGGGCATCGTCCATGCCGGCGAACTCGCCGGTCTCATCCTTATCGGCATCGCGCTCCGCCATCTCGTCGGCCAGGACAGCGGCAACGGCCTCGCCGCCGCCGGATGGCTCGGCTGGGCCAGCATCCTGCTGGCGCCGCTGATCGCGACCAGCCTCGCGCATTCGGGCGGCTGCTACCGCCTCTCGGCGCTCCGCGACCCCGTCCGCCCGCTCGGCAAGCTTCTGGCGATCTGGACCGGCGTCGTCATCCTCTTCGCCGGCATCGCCTTTCTCGGCAATGTCGGCAGCGAGACGGCCCCGCGCTGGATGCTGGCGACGAGCATGGCCGGCTTTCTTTTCCTGCTCGTCGAGCGCCTCCTGCTGGCGCGGCTGATGGCCCGCTTCGCCCGCGAAGGCCGGCTCGACCGCCGCGCCGTTATCGTCGGCGCCGGCGAGGAGGCAAACGCGCTGATCGAGACGCTGACCGGCGAGTCGCCCGATATCCGCATCTGCGGCGTCTTCGACGATCGCAGCGAGGAGCGGGCGCCGGGCGCCGCGGGCGGGCCGCCGCGGCTCGGCACCATCGCGGAGCTCGTCAGCTTCGCCCGCAAGACCCATGTCGACACCGTCATCGTCTCGCTGCCGCAGACGGCCGAGCAGCGGCTGCTCGAGATCCTCCGCGCGCTCTGGGTGCTCCCGGTCGATATCCGCCTCTCGGCGATGAGCGCGCGGCTGCGCTTCCGCCCGAGGGCCTATTCCTATATCGGCTCGATCCCCTTCCTCGACCTCGCCGACCGGCCGATCGCCGGCTGGGACGCGGTGGCGAAGCGGAGCTTCGACCTCGTGGTCGCGGTGATCGCGCTGGTGCTGCTCTCTCCGGTCATGCTGGCGACCGCGCTCGCCATCCGCCTCGACAGTCCTGGCCCGATCCTGTTTCGCCAGAAGCGCTACGGCTTCAACAACGAGGTGATCTCGGTGCTGAAGTTCCGCTCGATGTATCACCATCTGAGCGACCCGAACGCCAAGGTCGTGGTCACGCGCGGCGATCCCCGCGTCACCCGCGTCGGGCGCTTTATCCGCCGCGCCTCGATCGACGAACTGCCGCAACTCTTCAACGTGCTCGCCGGGACGCTCTCGATCGTCGGGCCGCGGCCGCATGCGGTCAACGCGCACACGGCCAACCAGCTCTGGGACGAGGTGGTGGACGGCTATTTCGCACGCCACCGCGTGAAGCCCGGCATCACCGGCTGGGCGCAGATCAATGGCTGGCGCGGCGAGATCGACGTGCCGGAGAAGATCCAGCGCCGCGTCGAATTCGACCTCGAATATATCGAGCGCTGGTCGGTCCCTTTCGATCTCTACATCGTGCTGATGACGCCGCTGCGGCTGCTCACCGGGGAGAACGCCTATTGAGCGCGACGTCCCTCCCCGCGCCGATCGGACTGCCGACATGGATGATCGCCAATGCGACCATCGCCGTGCTCGTCTTCCTGTCGGGCTTCGTCATGGTCGAGCCCTCGCCGTCCGACCTGCTGCTCTGCCTCGTCGTCGCCGTCTGGGCGTTTATCGGGCTGCGATTCTCGCGCTCGATGGCGCCGATGATCGTGCTGATGGCGCTCTACTGCGTCGGCGGCTTCCTCTCCTTCACGCAGCTGCAGGAATTCCAGAAGCCGATCACCTATATGGCGACGACAGTCTTTCTCGCCATCTCGTCCATCTTCTACTGCGCCGTGATCCAGAACGACACGGAAAGACGGCTCGCGATCATCGAGAAGAGCTATATCATCTCGGCGGTCATCTGCTCCACCGTCGGTATTCTCGGTTATTTCGGTGCCATTCCGCATGCCGATCTCTTCACGCTCTATGACCGGGCGAAGGGGGCCTTCAAGGATCCGAACGTGTTCGGTCCTTTCATCGTGCTGCCGCTGGTCGTTCTGGCGCGGTCGATCCTGACGCGTCCGCTGAGGAAATCCGGGCTCGCCGTCGTCGCGTCGCTCGTCCTCTTTCTCGGCCTGTTCCTTTCCTTCTCGCGCGCCGCCTGGGGCCTCGCGGTCTTGGCGCTGCTCGTGATGACGCTGCTCGCCTTCGCCACCGAACCGCGCGCCTCGCGGCGACTGCGCATGATCCTGATGCTCGTCGCCGGCGTCATGGCCGTCGCCTTCCTGCTCGCCGTCGCCGTGTCGATCCCGGCCGTGCAGGAGCTCGTCGTGCAGCGCGTCAAGCTGGTGCAGGACTATGACGCCTCGCGGCTCGGCCGATTCGAGCGCCACATCATCGGGTTCTTCATGATCCAGGAGCACCCGCTGGGGCTCGGGCCGTTCCAGTTCGGCCTGACGCTCGGCGAGGACGAGCACAATATGTGGCTGAAGGGATTCACGGTCTATGGCTGGCTGGGCGGCTTCGCCTATATCGCGCTGGTCGTCTGGACGCTGGTGATCGCGACGCCGCTCGTCTTCCTGAAGCGGCCCTGGACACCGTTCATCCAGTGCGTCTATGCCGTCTTTCTGGGGCACCTGATGATCCACAATGTGATCGACAACGATCACTGGCGGCATCTCTTCCTGCTTTACGGACTGCTTTGGGGCGCGTATGCCGTCGAGCGCGCCGGCTTCCGCGTGCCGCTGCCCCTCGTCCCGGTCGTGCCGCCAACGTCCGTCCCGGCGCCGGGTCCGGCGATTCGCGTCTTCGGGCCGGTCGCGCTGCCGAGATCCGGCTGACGGAGCGTCACGGTCTCTTTCGATTGAAAATAAACCGTTCCGGCAGGGAACCATCCTCGAGCGTGGCCGTTGCGTTCTCAGGCTTTCGTTCCAAGGAGGCGCTTATGCTGAACGATTTCGACGCTGCTCCCATCCCGCGCGCTGCGATGACCCTGGGCGACCTGCCCGGCGACCATCCCGCTGCTGTCGCGGACGAGCCGATGACCATTCAGGCGCTGCGCGAGGAGCGCGGCCTCGGCGTGGTGGAACTCGCGGGTCTCGCCGGCATCCTCCCGGACCACCTCCGCGCCATCGAGGCCGGCGTCGAGCCGACCCTGCCCGAGCGCCAGGCGCTCGCCGCGGCGCTCAACATCCCGATCGAGCGCATCGCCTGACTCTCAACCTTCCCTCCCCGACCTCAAGGGTCCGGCGCAAGCCGGGCCCTTTTTTGCGCCCGCAGCTTGAAGCAAGGCTGGATCGTCAAAACGAAGCGCAAAAAGAAACGGCCCGGCGATGAGCCGGGCCGTTCCTCGTTCTCTCGTCGAGCGGTGGATCAGAACTTGTAGTTCAGACCGACCTTGACGACGTTCGTGGTGTTCTTGACGTCGACGCCGAAGCCGACATCGTCATAGTTGTACACGGCCTTGCCGAGGTCGTAGTAGTCATACTCGGCGAACGCGGTGACGTTCTTGGTGAAGGCCTTCTCGACACCGGCGCCGAGGGTCCAGCCCGAAGCCCACTTGTTGGTGGACCAGTCGCTGGTGACCGCGCCGTTATAGGCGGTCAGCTGACCCTGGGTGTTGCCGTAGGCCACACCGCCCTTGACGTAGGGCAGCCAGGTGTCGATCGCATAGCCGGCGCGCAGGGTCGTCGAACCCAGCCAGTCCATGTTGATGTTGGCGCCGTAGCCACCGATGATCGAGGTACCGCTCGTCAGGTTGGTGTAGGCGAAGTCGGTCTGGACGCCGAGGACGATCTGGTTGATCTGGTAGTTATACCCGATCTGAACGCCGCCGATCGCAGCCTGGGCGTTGCCGAAGGCATCGTTCCAGACGTCGGTGCCGAAGTCGCCCCAGGCGCCGCCGACATGCACACCGGCGTAGAAGCCGGTCCAGTCGAACGCAGCCGGCGCAACCACCGGGGCCATCGGAGCGGGCTCCATCGTCAGGTCAGCAGCGGAAGCCGCGGCGGTCAGGGCCAGAACGCCCGCGCCAGCAAGAAGAATACGCTTCATCGGAAATCTCCAATCTTTACTCATCGGGCCTACTCAACCCCCGCGCGATTGCGGCCTCGTCTGGAACATACGCGCATCCTGTTTTGCTACAAGCGGCTTTCGTGATGGTTAGCGCTTCGGTCGAATAGTGTTGCCAAAACGCTTCACAGTCACTCGGCAAGTATAGCTAACAAAAAGCTAAGACCGGATTGGGGGGTATCTTCATCCGACCCAGCCCGGCTTCTGACGTCCAAAACGGGCAAAAATGAGATGGGTTCCAGGCAGCGATGCGGCAAGGGCAGTCGGGAGGGCGTCGAGGGTGCCATCGGGGTCCGAGTTCGCCCTTCCGCGGGTTGTTCGGCAGTGCAAAATGCGCCGGAAACGGCTGAATCCAGCCAATTCGAACAAGTTCTGTGCTGTTCGCGCAACAGGCATCCGATTAGTGAGCAGCGGCGCCCCGGTTTTGCACAGTTCGGCATCCCTCCGTGCTGCGTCGCGGCACCGCCATTTTTGATCGTCGTCAGCCTCGGCGGGCGCGCCCTACGAGTCGGAGCGTACCCGACCGGGGCCGGGGCCATGGTCCCGATGCCTTGTCCGCGGCCGCCGCGGCATGGTTAATTCGATCACGGATCCTCACGCAGCCGTGAACGAATAGTTCACCAAAAGCCAGCGCGTGTTCGCGAATGCTTTCGCCGCCTCCGCGGCATCTATCGTGGACGACACAATCGTGCCCGCGATGGACATCAGGACGGCTCGGAAGCTCGGCAGATGATCGGCTGAAAAGGCGAAATGGTCGGAGTGGCCGGATTTGAACCGACGACCACTTGTCCCCCAGACAAGTGCGCTACCAGGCTGCGCTACACTCCGCCATCAGGCATGCCGGCCGCACGGGGCGCTGAGCGGAGAAGGGGGTCTCCGCACCGGACGCGCCGCTGTTAGCATGGTTCGAAGCGGTTTGTCACCGGCTATCGCGCACTGTCCACGGCCCCGCAACAGTCGACGCGGGAGAGGTCAGCGCGCCTGGTCGAGGATGCGCTTGCATTCGAGGAGTTCGACCAGCGCCGCCTGCAGCCGCTCAATATCGCTGTCCGAGAGGAGCGGTCCGGCCGGAGCCTCCGGCGCCGGAATCGGCGCCGGACGGGCCGCGACCGGCGCGTCGTCATCCTCGAGCGGCGGCGCGAATCCCCGCAGCGCCCCTTCATAGGGCGGTTGGCGCGGCGGCTCGCTGCGCCGCGGCTCGACCGGGCGCGCCGGATGGGCCACCTGCGGCGGGAGATAGACATCCGCCTCGTCCGGCTCCTCGGGCGGCGCCGCCGGGATGCGCGACATCGGCAGCGGCCCGAAATCGGCGTTGCGCGGCTCGGCGACACGCGGCGGTTCAGGCGCCATCTGCGGCGCGCGATAGGGCGGCGCCTGCGGCTCGCTGCGCCCGCCGAAGATCGGCTCGCGGCGACGATCCGTATAGCCGCCGACCTGCGGCGCGGGGCCACGCGGGGTGTGGTCCTCGTCGACGAGGATGCCGTCGGGGATGTCACCGTCGAACTCGGGCTCGAATCGGTGGCCGGGCGGCGCCGGATCGAGCGCGCCGCCGAGGCCGGCCGCAACGACATGCCGGGCGCCCTGCTCTTTCAGGATGCGCTGCACGCCCTTGATCGTGTAGCCCTCGCCATAGAGCAGCTTGCGGATGCCGCGCAGCAGCTCGACGTCGTCGGGACGGTAATAGCGGCGGCCGCCGCCGCGCTTCATCGGGCGGATCTGCGAGAAGCGTGTTTCCCAGAAGCGCAGCACATGCTGCGGCAGGTCGAGCTCCTCGGCCACCTCGCTGATCGTCCGGAATGCATCGGGACCCTTGGACAAGGCCGAACCCTCGGACATTCAGTTGCACGGCCGGCGCCAGGCGCCGGGACTCACGCCTCCTCGGACTCGGAGGCATCCCCATTCGGCAGCAAGGTGCCGTTGATTCGCGCCTTCAGCACGTTGCTCGGCTTGAAGACCATGACGCGGCGCGGCGAGATCGGGACTTCCTCGCCGGTCTTGGGATTGCGCCCGACGCGCTCGCTCTTGGCGCGAACGACGAAGGAGCCGAAGGATGACAGCTTGACCGATTCGCCGCGGACGATGCAGGCGCTGATTTCGTCGAGAACGAGCTCCACCAGCTCCGCGGATTCGGTGCGCGAGAGACCGACCTTCTGGTAGACGGCCTCGCAAAGATCGGCGCGCGTTACCGTCTTGCCTGCCATGGTCCGATTCTTCCTCTCTCCGGGCGCCAGAGGCGCCTTCCCCCCCACGCAAGACCCTATTGCCAGCGAAGGGGGCGGTCAACGACCTTGATCGTAAGGCTTGGACAAACAAGCGATATTCGGGAAGCGCCGGCTACCAGCGCAACAGCGCCGAGCCCCATGTGAAGCCGCCGCCCATCGCTTCCAGCAGGATGAGATCGCCCCGCTTGATGCGCCCGTCCTCGCGCGCGACCGACAAAGCGAGCGGTATCGAGGCCGCCGACGTGTTGCCGTGATCGGCAACCGTACGTACGACCTTCTCGCCGGCGATGCCGAGCTTCTTGGCGCTGCCGTCGATGATGCGGATATTGGCCTGGTGCGGCACGAACCAGTCGACGTCGTCGGCGCCATAGCCGGTCGCGTGGAAGGCATCCTCGATGACGTCGGTGATCATGCCGACCGCATGCTTGAAGACCTCGCGGCCCTCCATGCGCAGATGGCCGACGGTACCCGTCGAGGACGGGCCGCCATCGACATAGAGCTTCTCGCGGTGGCGTCCGTCCGAGCGCAGATGGGTCGTGAGCACGCCGCGATCCTCGCGGGTTCCGTCCTGAACGGAGGCGCCGAGCACGACAGCCCCTGCGCCGTCGCCGAACAGCACGCAGGTGGTGCGGTCGCTCCAGTCGAGGATGCGGGAGAACGTTTCCGCGCCGATGACGAGCACATGCTTGGCCTGGCTCGCGCGGATGAAGGCGTCGGCGGTCGACAGCGCGAAGACGAAGCCGGAGCACACGGCCTGCAGGTCGAAGGCCGAGCCATGCTCCATGCCGAGCTTCTTCTGCACGGTGACGGCGGTCGAGGGGAAGGTGTCGTCGGGCGTCGCCGTCGCGACGATGATCATGTCGATATTGCCGATCGTGAGCCCGGCATCGGCGAGCGCCGCAACCGCCGCGGCGGTCGCGAGATCGGAGGTGAGTTCGCCCTCGGCCGCGATATGGCGGGCACGGATGCCGGTGCGCTGCACGATCCATTCGTCGGACGTCTCGACCATGGTCGAGAGCTCGGCATTGGTCAGCTTGCGTTCGGGCAGATAGCTGCCGCAGCCAAGGACGACCGATCGGATGAAGCTCACTTGGTGTCCCTTGCTTTCACTTGGCGCGCCTTGCTCTCACTTTGCGTCTCTGCGCTCCCGGCGCATCCCCCGCCGGCTCGATGGCTCTACTCGCCCTCGGCGAGGCTCGCTTCGGCGATCTCGCGCACGAAGCCGTCGCGGTGATATTCCCCGAGATCCTGGCGAATCTTGGAGAGAAGCCCGTTCTTGACCATGCTGTAGCCGACCTCGATGGCATTGGCATAGCCGACGCCGTCCGTGCCGCCATGGCTCTTGATCACGATGCCATTGAGGCCGAGCAGAACGGCGCCGTTGGACGCGCGCGGATCGAGCTTCTGCCGAAGCTCGCGGAAGGCGCCGCGCGCGAAGAGATAACCGATGCGGCCCATGATGGTTCGGCCCATCGCATCGCGGAGATGCGCGGCAATCTGGCGCGCCGTCCCCTCGGCCGTCTTCAGCGCGATATTGCCGGCGAAGGCATCCGTCACCACGACATCGGCGGTGCCGCGGCCGATGTCGTCGCCCTCGACGAAGCCGACATAGTTCAGATGGTCGAAATTGGCCTCTTTCAGGATCTGGCCCGCCACGCGGACCTCCTCGAGGCCCTTCATCTCCTCGACGCCGATATTGAGGAGGCCGACCGAAGGCCGCGCGACGTCGAGCAGGGCGCGGGCCATGGCGCCGCCCATCATCGCGAAATCGACCAGCTGCTGCGCATCGGCATTGATGGTCGCGCCGACATCGAGCACGACGCTTTCCCCGCGCAGCGTCGGCCAGAGCGCCGCCAGCGCCGGCCGCTCGATGCCGGCCATGGTGCGCAGGCAGAATTTCGACATCGCCATCAGCGCGCCGGTATTGCCGGCCGAGAGGGCGACATCCGCCTCCCCCTTCTTGACGGCCTCCAGCGCGCGCCACATCGACGACTTCCAGCGGCCCTTGCGGAGCGCCTGGCTGGGCTTGTCGTCCATCTGCACCGTCACGTCGCAATGCGTGAAGGTCGAGACGGCCTTGAGGCGGGGATAGGATTCGAGCAGCGGCTCGACGGCCGCGCTCTCGCCGAACAACTGGAAGGTCAGCTCGGGCCGGCGCACCAGCGCGATATCCGCGCCCGCCAGCACGATCGCCGGCCCCTTGTCGCCGCCCATGGCATCGATCGCAATTTTCACCATGGCCGTCGTCCGGAGCCCTTCATGCGCAGTTCAGCGCCCGCGCCGATCTCGCGGCGGCGCTGGAAAATACCCTTTTCGGAAGGCGACACAACCCCGGCCCTCAGTCCTTGGCGTCGCGCTTGAGCCCGGCGAGCGCCGCGAAGGGCGACGGAGACGGGTCGGACGCCTCGCCGATCTCGGCCGCGAGATCGGCGCCCGGCGCGCGGGGGTAGGGGTCGATGCCGAGCGCCAGTTGCTCGGCGACGATCGCGCCGAGATCGATCACCGGCCCCAGGAGCGGATCCGGCGGATCGTCCTCGTCATAAGCAACGATCACCTCGGCCTCGGCGACCGTCTTCGGGTCGGCAACCTTGTCCTGCGGCGGCAGGAAGGCAAGTTCGAAGGCGTGGTCGAGATGCTGCGGCACCGGCTCCAGCGTCACCACGCAGGCCTGCACGAGATCGGCGACCAGCCGGCCCGAAACCTTGACCCCGACGCGCTGCCAGGGCGAGACGGTGAGCTCCGCGTCGAGCCTCTCGAGTGCCAGCAACTCATAGGCCTTGGCCAGCGCGGCGCGCTCCTCGGCGGTCGCGTCGATGCGCTCGAAGAGCGGCGCGTCGCCGAGGCGGCGGGTATCGAAGGGGCGCGACAGCGGCAGCGCATCCATCAGGCGGTCTCCGCAACGGGCAGGGCCGGGAAGCTCAGCGAGCCGGCCAGGATCTCGTCCAGCGGCTGGCGGGCGAGTTCGGCCGCCGACGCCACGACATAAGCGGCGATCTCGGGCACCGCCTCCCCGCCCCCGTCGGGAAAGAGATTGCGCGCCAGCGCCGCGTCGAGCGCCGGGCCATCACCGGAGGACAGCGCCGAATCATAGGCCGCGACGCGGCCGTAGAAGGCCTCGGCCATCTTCTTCAGCTTCTTCGGCACGCCGATATCGCTGACGCCGAGTTCGCGCAGGCTGCGGTCCATGTCCTTCAGGAAAATGTCGAACACCTCCTGCCCCAGGCGGCGGTGATCCTCGCTTTCGCCCTTCAGACGATGGAAGAGCAGGAAGCCGTGCAGGACGATCATGTCGAAGCGGCCGTCGAGCGTATCCGGCACCTTGAAGGCGGCGTAGAAGACCGGCTGGCGGGCCTGCGCCACGATGGTGCCGTAAAGCGCATATGCTATGGCTTCGTTTCGGCGCCGCCTCGCGAACAGACGTTCAAACATCGGATCGATCTCCGGGATGCGTGTCGGC
>CAWZZK010000184.1:0-2598 GCA_963966455.1 Kaistia sp.
ACGGCACGGTAGAGCCCGTCGATCGAGATGAAGGCGAGGCTGTCGGCCTTTATGTAGCGGCCGATCTCCTCGACGCTCATTTGCGCGGCGATGAGCTTCGACTTCTCCGGCGTGTCCACGCCGTAGAAGCAGCTGTCGGTGGTCGGCGGGCTGGCGATGCGCATATGCACCTCGGCGGCGCCGGCATCGCGCACCATCTGCACGATCTTCATCGAGGTGGTGCCGCGCACGATCGAATCGTCGACGAGGATGACGCGCTTGCCGGCCAGGATGGCGCGGTTGGCGTTGTGCTTCAGCTTGACGCCCATATGGCGGATGGCGTCGGTCGGCTCGATGAAGGTGCGGCCGACATAATGGTTGCGGATGATGCCGAGATCGAACGGGATGCCCGCCTCCTCGGCATAGCCGATCGCCGCCGGCACGCCCGAATCGGGCACCGGCACGACGATGTCGGCGGCGATGCCGCTCTCGCGCGCCAGCTCGGCGCCGATATTCTTGCGCACCGCATAGACGCCACGGCCGTCGACGGCCGAGTCCGGCCGCGCGAAATAGACATATTCGAAGATGCAGAAGCGCGAGGCCTGGCGCTCGAACGGATAGAGGCTCTCGATGCCCTCGTCCGTGATGATCACCACTTCGCCGGCATTGATGTCGCGGACATAGCTGGCGCCGATGATGTCGAGCGCGCAGGTCTCGGAGGCGAGGATATAGGCGTCGTCCAGCCGGCCGAGCACCAGCGGCCGCACGCCGAGCGGATCGCGGCAGCCGAGCATCTTCTTCTCGGAGAGCGCGACCAGCGAATAGGCGCCCTCGATGCGGCGGATGGCGTCGATGAAGCGGTCGAGCAGCCGGCCGTGGTTCGAGGTGGCGATCAGATGGATGATCGTCTCGGTGTCCGACGTCGACTGGAAGAGCGAGCCGCGGCGCTGCAACTCGCGCTTCAGCGTCATGGCGTTGGTGAGGTTGCCGTTATGGGCGACCGCGAAGCCGCCGCCGGCAAATTCGGCGAACATGGGCTGCACATTGCGCAGGCCGGCGCCGCCGGTGGTCGAATAGCGGTTATGGCCGATGGCGCGATGGCCGGGCAGGCGGTCGATGACGGCCTTGCGCGTGAAGTTGTCGCCGACGAGGCCGATATGGCGCTCGATCGAGAACTGGCGGCCGTCATGAGCGGCGATGCCGGCGGCTTCCTGGCCGCGATGCTGGAGCGCGTGCAGGCCGAGCGCCGTCAGCGCGGCGGCATCGGGATGGCCGAAAACGCCGAAGACGCCGCATTCCTCGTGGAAGCGGTCGTCGTCGGGCTGGGCAGGCAGCAGAGAGAAATCGTCCATTCCATCCTCTTCGGCCGATACGCCGGCCGCGCGCCTCACGGTTTCGCCTGTCCTCCGGTCGTCCCCTGCGGTGCGGCCGGTTCTTGCGCCGGGCCGTCGCCATTGTCGATCAGCTGGTCGAGACCCTGGCGGGCCGAGCCGCCGTAATTGGGCGCCTGCTGATCGGCGCCGCCCTGCGGCACGGCGGCCGGCGGCGTCGGGGCCTCCGGCGAATCCGCCGGCGCGTCGATCGTCGGCGCCGCATCCTCGGCGCCGCCATGCAGGCGTTCCTGGATAGTCTTCTCGACGTCCTCGGGCAGCGCTGCGACCAGACGCTCGCCGAGACGCTTCAACATGGGGGCCGTCTGCGCATTCGCAAACCAGTCCGGCTGCTTGTCCGAGAGAATCCAGCTGAGGAAGGCGAAGGCGATGACGACGATCAGGAGGCCGCGCGCCGCGCCGAAGACGAAGCCGAGCGTCCGGTCGAGCAGGCCGACGCGGCTGTCGACGACGAAGTCGGAGATCCGCATCGCAATATAGCTGACGATGATCAGCGTGATGAAGAAGATCGCCGCCGCCGTCGCGATGATCGCGATGTTGTGGTTGGCGATATAAGGCTCAACGTAAGGCAGCAGTGGCTTGTAGAGATAGAAGGCGGCGACGGCCGCCAGCACCCACGACACGACCGAAAGCACTTCGCGGACGAAGCCGCGCACCATCGCGAGCAGCGCCGAGATCAGCACCACAACCACGACCACGCCATCAAGGATGGTGACCGACATCGCTCCGCCTACCCCCAGAACCGCCCTGCCAAGCGGACCAAACCAGTCTCATCACGGCTCGTCGGCAACGATCGCCGCGCGCCGCCGTTCCGCCGGTCGGCCGCCCGTCTCGCGCTGCGCGGGACGCCCCGTGGGCGGACCGGACGCGGCGATGGCGGCCACGAGCCCCGCGAGTTGATCGATCCCGACCAGTCCGGCGGTGGCGCCCTGATCCTTGTCCAGCGACTGGAGAGGCAGGACGGCCTTGGCGAAACCAAGCTTCTGCGCCTCTTTCAGGCGCTGCGCGGCATGCACGACGGGCCTTACCGCGCCGGACAGGCTGACTTCGCCGAAATAGACGCAATCGGCCGGCAGGGCAATACCGGAGAGCGAGGAGACCAGCGCCGCGGCGACTGCGAGATCGGCGGCCGGCTCGTTGATCCGGAGCCCTCCGGCGACCGCGAGATAGACATCGTGCGGCCCGAGCTTTACGCCGCAATGCGATTCGAGCACCGCGAGCACCATCG
>CAWZZK010000185.1:0-13521 GCA_963966455.1 Kaistia sp.
GCTGCCGGGCGTGCTGATGCGCAATGCCGGGCTCAAGTTCATCTGCCGCGAGGTCGAGCTGCGCGTCGAGACTACAGCCTCGCAGTTCACGAGCGGCTATGCCAAGGGCCAGGTGATCCGCAGCCCGGTCGCGCATGGCGACGGCAATTACCGCGCCGACGCTGAAACGCTGAAGCGCCTGCAGGACGAGGACCGGATCGCCTTTCGCTATGTCGGCAACCCGAACGGCTCGATCGACGACATTGCCGGCATCCTCTCCGAGAAGCGCAACATCCTCGGCATGATGCCGCATCCGGAAAATCTCATCGAGCCGCTGAACGGCGGCACGGACGGCCGCGCGCTCTTCGAAAGCGCGCTCCGCGCCGTCGCCTGAGCGTCAGACCGTCACCGGATAATCGGCGAGTTCGGGCAGCATGGCCTCGATGACGAAGCCGACCAGCGCCTCGGGGATGTCGAGATAGAACTCGCGATCCGAATAGGCGCCGACGCTGGAGGCGAGCCCGCGGCCGGCGAGCCAATCCCGGAGCGCCTCGAGATCGGCGCGCGGCCTCTCGGAGAGGAACGAGACCTGCCCGCGGCTGCGGTCGGCGTCATCGGGGTGGGGCTCGGCGACGCGCGAGAATTGCAGGTCGATATTGGCGCCGCGCTGCCTCAGCCAGATCGCCCGCTCGGTGCGCCGAAGTTCGGTGAAGCCGAGCCGCTCGGTGAAGAGCGCCACGACGATCTCGAAGCGGTCGGCGGCGACGCGGTGGGCGACATGGTTGAAGCGCATGCGGGCTCGATCCCTCGGCTGTGTTGCCCCTGGACAATCACCGATTCCGCCGCGCCGCGCAGCATTTTCGCCGACGCCATTTACATGCGCGCGCCGCCGCACTATCCGACGCTGACGCCCTGAGAGCGAGGTTTTCCGTGCTGCCCAACGATACGCCGATCACGCCCGAGCTCGTCGCCAGCCATGGGCTCAAGCCCGACGAGTATCAGCGCATCCTCGACCTGATCGGCCGCACGCCGACCCTCACCGAGCTCGGCATCTTCTCGGCGATGTGGAACGAGCACTGCTCGTACAAGAGCTCGAAGAAATGGCTTCGCACGCTGCCGACGACAGGACCGCGCGTCATCTGCGGGCCGGGCGAGAATGCCGGCGTCGTCGATATCGACGATGGCGAGGCGATCATCTTCAAGATGGAGAGCCACAACCACCCCTCCTTCATCGAGCCCTATCAGGGCGCGGCGACCGGTGTCGGCGGCATCCTGCGCGATGTCTTCACCATGGGCGCGCGTCCTGTGGCGGCGATGAACGCGCTCCGCTTCGGCGCGCCGGACCATCCGAAGACCCGCCATATCGTCTCCGGCGTCGTCGCCGGCGTCGGCGGCTATGGCAATTCCTTCGGCGTGCCGACCGTCGGCGGCGAGGTCAATTTCCACCCGCGCTACAACGGCAACATCCTCGTCAACGCGTTTGCCGCCGGCCTCGCCCGCGCCGATCGCATCTTCTATTCGAAGGCCGAGGGCGTCGGCCTGCCGGTCGTCTATCTCGGCTCCAAGACCGGGCGTGACGGCGTCGGCGGCGCGACCATGGCCTCGGCCGAGTTCGACGAGAGCATCGAGGAGAAGCGCCCGACGGTTCAGGTCGGCGACCCCTTCTCGGAGAAGCTGCTGCTCGAGGCCTGTCTCGAGTTGATGCAGACCGGCGCCGTCATCGCCATCCAGGACATGGGCGCCGCCGGGCTCACCTGCTCGGCCGTCGAGATGGGCGCCAAGGGCGATCTCGGCATCGAACTCGACCTCGACAAGGTGCCCTGCCGCGAGGAAGGCATGAGCGCCTATGAGATGATGCTCTCCGAAAGCCAGGAGCGCATGCTCATGGTGCTCAACCCGGCCCAGGAGGCCGAAGCCGAGGCGATCTTCCGCAAATGGGGCCTTGATTTCGCGGTGGTCGGCCGCACGACGGACGACCTCCGCTTCCGCATTCTTCGGCACGGCGACGTCGTGGCCGACCTGCCGATCAAGGATCTCGGCGACCAGGCGCCGGAATATGACCGGCCCTTCACCCGCAAGGCGCCGCCCGCCCCGATCGCCGCCGCCGACATTCCCGAGCCGAACGACTATGCCGCCGCGCTGGTGAAGATCATCGGCGCGCCCGATATGGCCTCGCGCCGCTGGGTCTGGGAGCAATACGACCATCTGATTCAGGGCAACACGGCGCTGAAGCCGGGCGGCGATGCCGGCGTCATCCGCGTCGAAGGCCATGACAAGAAGGCCCTCGCCTTCTCGCTCGACGTGACGCCGCGCTATTGCGAGGCCGATCCCTTCGAGGGCGGCAAGCAGGCGATCGCCGAATGCTGGCGCAACCTGACCGCCGTCGGCGCCGAGCCGCTCGCCGCGACGGACAATCTCAATTTCGGCAACCCCGAGAAGCCCGAGATCATGGGCCAGTTTGTCGGCGCCATCGAGGGCATCGGCGAGGCCTGTCGCGCGCTCGATTTCCCGATCGTCTCCGGCAATGTCTCGCTCTACAACGAGACGAGCGGCGTCGGCATCCTGCCGACCCCGGCGATCGGCGGCGTCGGCCTCTTGCCCGATCTCTCGGTCATGGCGCGCATCGCCTTCGCGAAGGACGGAGACGCGATCCTCCTCATCGGCAAGGGAGGCACTCATCTCGGCCAGTCCATCTATCTGCGCGAGATTCTCGGCCGCGAGGAAGGCGCCCCGCCGCCGGTCGATCTCGCCATGGAGCGGCGCGTCGGCGACTTGGTGCGCGGCCTCATCCGCGGCGGCCGCGTCACCGCCTGTCACGACATCTCCGATGGCGGCCTCGCCGTCGCACTCGCCGAGATGGCGATGGCCGGCCGAAAGGGCGCCGCGATTCGGCTTCCCGCCGATGCCGGGGCGACGCATGCCTGGCTCTTCGGCGAGGATCAGGCGCGCTATGTGGTGACCGTCAAGGCGGGCGACGTGGCCGCCGTGCTCGCGGCCGCGGCTTCGGCCGGTGTTGCGGCGTCCGAAATCGGCGCCGTCGGGGGCGATGTCTTGGATGTCGCGGGGCTGGCCACCATATCCGTTGCAAATCTGGCCGAGGCCCATGAGAATTGGTTCCCGGCTTTCATGGCGGGCGAGATCTGATCCGGCCCACCGTGACGCGACGGCAACCGGCGGGGACTGACCATGGCGATGGATGCGCGCGAAATCGAAGGCCTGATCAAGGCGGCGCTGCCCGATGCGCGGATCGTGATCCGCGATCTCGCGGGCGACGGCGACCACTATGCGGCCGAGGTCGTGTCGGAGAGCTTCCGCGGCAAGAACCGCGTGCAGCAGCACCAGATGGTCTATGCGGCGCTCAAGGGCAATATGGGCGGCGCGCTGCATGCTCTGGCGCTGCAGACCAGCGCACCGGAATGAACATCACATTGCTCGGCTGTTTCGGAGACGGGCTTTGCTTGCCTCCGGACGCGGGACGAGCCTAGAGAAGTCCATCTCAGCGACCGCGCCTCCCCTTTGCCGCGTCGCCTCGAAAGGTGAAGTCAATGTCCGATATCCAGACCCTCATCGACAATGAAGTGAAGTCCAACGACGTCGTGCTGTTCATGAAGGGCACGCCGGCCTTCCCGCAGTGCGGCTTCTCGGGGCAGGTCGTGCAGATCCTCGATTACCTCGGCGTCGACTACAAGGGCATCAACGTGCTCGCCGATGCGGACATCCGCCAGGGCATCAAGGACTATTCCAACTGGCCGACCATCCCGCAGCTCTATGTGAAGGGCGAGTTTGTCGGCGGCTGCGATATCGTGCGCGAGATGTTCCAGGCTGGCGAGATCCAGGCCTATCTGACCGAGAAGGGCATCGCGGTCGCCCAGTCGGCCTGAGCCGTCAGACCCTCCGGCAGTCCCAAGGAGCCGCGGCCTGCCGCGGCTCTTTCGCTTCGGCGGCCTTTTCCATCCGGACAAGAATCCGGAACCGGATCGCGCGATGGCCGTTCTTCCCGCAAGCAGGCGGCTAGAACGACCGACCTCGCCCCACCCTTGGGAAGGTGCGGGCCGGGGCGAAGAAACCAAGGAGGTTTGCCATGCTCAAAGCCATGAAGACCGTGGTCGCAACCGGCCTCTCGGCGGCGATGCTGATCGGTAGCGCCCTCGCCGGCGCATCGACGGCCAGCGCCCAGTCCTCGACCCGCAGCGTCGGCTCCTATGACGTGGCGCAGAACTGGAACAACGGCCGCTATCACCGCGGCCCCGGCTGGCGTGGCGGCCCGCCTCCGCGCGGACCGGGCTGGAACCGCCCGCCGCCGCCCCGCTACGGCTACCGCCATCCGGGCTGGCGCGGACCGGGCTACTATTACCGCCCCGGCTATCAGGGCCGCTACTACTACAACAACTACAATGCCGCCCTCGCGGCGGGCGTCTTCGGCCTCGCGGCCGGCGCGATCATCGGCGGCGCCGCCGCCAACGCGCAGAACAACAATACGAGCAGCTACATCGCCTATTGCTCGCAGCGCTACCGCTCGTTCAACCCGGCCACCGGCACCTATACCGGCTATGACGGGCTGCAGCACCGCTGCATCATGCAGTAGCTGACGCAGGCTCCTTCAAGTCGAAGCGCCGCGACCCGCAACGGTCGCGGCGTTTTCGTTTCAGCGGCTGAGATCGAGACCGGCGAAATCGAACAGGCCGCGATCGAGCAGATGCGACGGGTTGGCGTTGCCGAGCGCCTTCAGCATCACATCCTTGCGGCCCGGGGCCTTGCGCTCCCACTCGGCGAGCATCGCCTTCACCTGGTTGCGCTGTAGCCCTTCCTGCGAGCCGCAGAGGTCGCAGGGGATGATTGGGAACTCCATCAACTGCGAGAAGCGCGCGATGTCGTCCTCTGCGGCATAGGCAAGCGGCCGCAGCACGAAAAGGTCGCCCTCGTCATTCACGAGCTTCGGCGGCATGGCCGCGAGCTTGCCGCCATGGAAGAGGTTCATGAAGAAGGTCTCGAGAATGTCCTCGCGGTGATGGCCGAGCACGACCGCCTGACACCCCTCCTCCCGCGCGACGCGATAGAGATGGCCACGGCGGAGCCGCGAGCAGAGGGCGCAATAGGTCCGCCCAGCCGGCACTTTCGAGACGACGACGGAATAGGTGTCCTGCCGCTCGATGCGATAGGGCATGCCGATGCCTTCGAGGAAGCGCGGCAAGACATCGGCAGGGAAGCCCGGCTGCGCCTGATCGAGATTGCAGGCGAGGAGATCGACCGGCAGCAGACCGCGCCATTTGAGGTCGAGCAGCATCGCGAGCAGAGCGTAGGAATCCTTTCCGCCCGAGAGGCAGACGAGCCAGCGATCGCCCGGCCGCACCATGCCGAAATCGTCGAGCGCCGCACGGGTCTGCCGGACGAGCCGCTTGCGCAGCTTGGCGAAGGCGACGCTTTTCGGCGCATCGCGGAACAGGGGATGCGCGCCGCTCGCCTCGTCCTCGTCGCCATCGAGATCGATCGGCTCAGTCGTCATCGTGACGGTCATGGCGAACTCCGGGCATCGCGAGGGCTCATCGCGCCTTCTTGCCCGCTGCCGCGCCCGGGCGCAACCACGCCTGAGCCTGTGAAAGGCCGCCGGCCTTGCCCGGCCGCTGAAGTCCTTCTATCCTGACGCACCAGCGCCCGGCTGAAGCTGCGCCGCGCTTGGATCGATACAAGTTTCCTGCATCGCCACGGAGCCTTCCATGTTCACCTGCACCGGCTATGCCGCGCAGTCGGCCTCCTCGCCGCTCGCGTTCACCACCTTCGAGCGCCGCGATCCGGGCCCGAAGGATGTCGAGATCGAGATCCTCTATTGCGGCGTCTGCCATTCCGACCTGCATACCGCCCGCAACGAATGGCACAACACCGTCTATCCGAACATTCCCGGACATGAGGTCGTCGGCCGCGTCCGCCGCGTCGGTAGCGAGGTCACGAAGTTCAAGGAAGGCGATCTCGCCGGCGTCGGCTGCCTCGTCGACTCCTGCCGCACGTGCGAGAACTGCGTCGAGGGCCTGCAGCAATATTGCATCCCCGGGGCGACGGGCACCTATAACAGCCCCGACAAGTTCACCGGCAAGATGACCTATGGCGGCTATTCCAAGGCCATCGTCGTCGACGAGGACTTCACGCTCAAGATGCCGGCCAATCTCGATCTGGCCGCCTCGGCGCCGCTGCTCTGCGCCGGCATCACGACCTATTCGCCGCTGCGCCATTGGAAGGTCGGCCCCGGCCAGACCGTCGGCGTCGTCGGCCTCGGCGGCCTCGGCCATATGGGCGTCAAGTTCGCCCGGGCCTTCGGCGCCCATGTCGTCCTCTTCACCACCTCGGAGAGCAAGCGCGCCGACGCCGAGCGGCTCGGCGCCCATGAGGTGGTGGTGACCCGTGATCCCGAGGCGATGAAGCCCTGGATCGGCAAGTTCCATTTCATCCTCGACTGCGTCTCGGCCGATCACGACATCAACAGCTATCTGCAGCTGCTGAAGCGCGACGGCACGCTCTGCCTCGTCGGCGCGCCCGAGAACCCGCAGCCGATCGCGGCCTTCAGCCTGCTCGGCGGCCGTCACAGCTTTGCCGGCTCCGGCATCGGCGGTCTGCCGGAGACGCAGGAAATGCTCGACTTCTGCGCCGAGCACGGCATCACCTCGGATATCGAGATGATCGATATCGACGGCGTCAACGCGGCTTACGAGCGGATGCTGAAAAGCGACGTGAAGTATCGCTTCGTCATCGACATGGCGACCCTGCCCGCCGCCTGATCGGGATTGAGCGAGGCGGGCGCCCCGGCGTCCGCCTCAGCGGCGGCCGAGGTTGACGATGAGCACGCCGCCGATCGCCATGGCGCCGCCGACGAGCGAGAGCAGCGTCGGTACCTCGCCGAGCCAGACGATGCCGATCAGCGTCGCCGTCGGCGCGATCAGATAGAGGAAGTTCGACGCCCGCCCGGCCGAGAAGCGCTTCAGCGCCACGGCCCAGGTGAGATAGCCGACCACGGTCGGCAGAATGGCGAGATAGGCGACGGAGAGCACCGTCTCGGCCGGCGCGGACGCCAGCGCACCGATCGCCGATGGCAGCGCCGGCGTCACGGGCAGCGCACCGATCAAGAGAATCCACGCCGTCACCGTCAGCGCCGGCATGCGGCCGAGCAGCGGCTTCTGCAGGATCGTCGACACCGACGTGCAGATGGCCGAGCCGACAATCAGCAGCGCGCCGGGATCGAGCTCGAAATGCTCGCCGCGCCCGAAGGCGATGAGCCCGACGCCGCCGAAGGAGACGAGCGTGCCGAGCCAGCCCGCGAGCCCGAAGCGCTCGCCGAGCAGCGGCGCCGCGATCAGCGCCACGATGACCGGATTGATCTGCAGGATGAACGAGGCCGGCCCGGCCGGCACGGTCCGCTCGCCGGTATTGAGCAGCACGGCATAGAGCGAGATGAACAGCGGCCCGACAATGGCGAGGCGCAGCAGGTCGCGCTTCGAGGGCAGAGGCGGCCGCGCGATCAGGAGATAGAGGCAGGCCGGCACGGCAGCCGCGCAATAGCGCGCCGCGGCGAGCTCGATCGGCGAGAGATGCCGAAGCCCGACCCGGATCGCCGCAAAGGCCGAGGCCCAAGTGACGATCGTGACGATCACCGCCAGATAGGCGAGGAGGTCATTGCGTCCGGTTTGGCTTGGGGCCGCTGCCGTGGTCGCCATTCGCGATTCTCCCTGGCGGCAAGGACACCCGTGATAGGACGTCCGGCGGCCAGACGCGACCCGATTTCTACAACGAGCGAGTGGCGCCAAAAACAAAGGCCGCCCGGAGGCGGCCTTTACGAGGGATCGAAGGATCCGAAATCAGCGCGAGTAGAACTCGACGACGAGGTTCGGTTCCATCTGGACCGGATAGGGAACGTCGGCGAGGCCCGGGGCACGGGCGAAGCGCGCGGTCATCTTGTTGTGGTCGACCTCGATGTAATCGGGCACGTCGCGCTCGGCGAGCTGCGTGGCCTCGATCAGGATCGCGAGCTGCTTCGAGGATTCCTTGACCTCGATGAGGTCGCCGACCTTGACGCTGTAGCTGGCGATGTTCACGCGGCGGCCGTTGACCTTGATGTGGCCGTGCGAAATGAACTGGCGCGCGGCGAACGGGGTCGGGGCGAACTTGGCGCGATAGACGACGGCGTCGAGACGGCTCTCGAGCAGGCCGATCAGGCTCTCGGACGAGTCGCCCTTGCGGCGCGTCGCCTCGGCATAGATCTTCCGGAACTGCTTCTCGGAGATGTTGCCGTAATAGCCCTTCAGCTTCTGCTTG
Source organism: Kaistia sp. (assembly GCA_963966455.1). Taxonomy (GTDB): domain Bacteria; phylum Pseudomonadota; class Alphaproteobacteria; order Rhizobiales; family Kaistiaceae; genus Kaistia; species Kaistia cartagenensis. Next base: position 8,278 of record CAWZZK010000185.1, read on the forward strand.
GCGCGCAGCTGCGTGCCATAGTCGGAAACCTTGCCCTTGCGGCGCTGGCCGTGCTGGCCGGGGCCGTATTCGCGCTTGTTGACCGGGCTCTTCGGGCGGCCCCAGAGGTTTTCGCCAAGGCGACGGTCAATCTTGTGTTTGGACGAAGCACGCTTCGACATCGCATATCCCATGCAAAAGAGTTCAGGGACACGCGCCCTCCTCTGCCCACCGGAGCGGACCGACAGGAAAGGACGGTGAAGTCCCTTCCACGGGTGCGTGAAAAACGCTGCGCGGGCCAGAAGGCCCGCGCGACAAGCGGCTATCTATCGAAGAGGAGCCGCCCTGTCAAACGAATGACAGCTACTGCAGCGCCCCGGTCTCGACCGGACGCGAGCGCGGCACCGGCACGGACGACTGCGCCATGATGACCGGCGCAGCCTCGGCAGCGGCGGCCGGAGCGGCGGCCTTCGGCGCGATCGACATAGCGATGCCCGATTCGACCGCCACAGCGGGACGCGGCCGCGGCACCGGCATGTCGGTAGCGGCGACGGCAACCTCGGCGGCGGAGGCATCCACCGTCTCGGCATCGACACCGGCGAGCGCGCCCGGCTTCGGACGGGGAATCGGCGCCGTCGGATCGGCGACCGGCGACATCACCGGCGGCTCGGTCGCCGCCGCGAGAACGGCCGGCGCATTCGATGCCGGCGCGGTCAGCCCGGTCGAGCGCGAGAAGGGCAGCACCGAGGCATAAACGACCTGCGGCTTGGCGACGGCGAGTTCGCCGGCGACCGGAGCCGCCGCGGCAACCACGGCCGGAGCCTCGGCCTTGGCGGCGACGGCTGCGGCCTTGGGCTTCGCCGTCTCGACGGATGCGATCGAGGCCTGCACGACCGTCGGCGCGGCGACGGCAGGCTGCGCCTCGCCCGGCTTCGGACGCGGGGTCGGCGCGAGCACGGCGGCGAAGGCGTCGGTCGGCTTGGCCCCGGCCGACGCCGCATCCGCGTCGCCGCTCCAGAGCCCGCCGGTTTCGGCGTCGCTCTCGACCATGGCGAGGATGGTCGGCGCCTGGCCGATCGGCCGGAAATTGTCGACGGTGATCATCTCGTCCAGGACGCGCCGCCGCTTGGCTTCGTAATAGTAGCCGGTGCGGTACAGCATGTGGCCGCGCGAGATGTTTCCCTTGGCGGCCGTCAGCGAATTGGAGAGGTAGGCGATGCCGAAGGCGAGATTGGTCTCGGCGTCGAGAAGGCCCTTGGGCGGCCCCTTGTAGCCCATGCCCTTGGCGGTGTCGTAGCGGATCTGCATCAGGCCCCAATAGGGACCGTTGCGGGCCAGCGGGCGGTACTCGCTCTCGGTCTGCACCACCTTGCGGGCCAGCGCGACCGGGACATTGTAGCGCTTCGCATAATAGACAATCAGCGCATCGATCTTCGCCTTCTCCTCTGCCGTCGGATAGGGCGCGGAGGAAGCGGCGGTTGCGGGAGCGGCGCCGAGGCCCGCGATGACCGCGAGGCTCAAGGCGAGGCCGACGATGCCGGACCGGCCGGCGAGGCGTCGGATGCTCCCTTTGCGGGAGGCTTCTGCAAGCGATGACGGCATCGGAATCGGGTCGTCTCCGGTGTCGCGAGGGCTCGTTTGGCCGGCCCTCATCGAACGACATATTACCGGATAATTACGCTCTGCGAAGTCCCCCACGAATCCGCTTGGCTGTGGCACCGCTGCAAGGCAGGAAAATCAAGGCCTTGCCCCCTGACGCCGGGGCCGCGCGATGCCTATCTCAGGGCACACCCCGAACCCGCAGCGGAGCATATCCATGCCGAAACTCGGCCAGACGCCGCTCTCCGTCCTCGACCTTTCGCCCGTCCGCGCCGGCGGCACCATCGCCGACGCCTTCGCCCGAACGGTCGACCTCGCCCGCCATGTCGAGCGCCTCGGCTTCAACCGCTTCTGGCGGGCCGAACATCACACCAGGCCCGGCAGCGCCTCCTCCGCGACCGCCGTGCGGATCGGCCATGTCGCCGGCGCCACCAGCCGCATCCGCGTCGGCTCCGGCGGCGTCATGCTGCCGAACCATGCGCCGATCGTCATCGCGGAGCAGTTCGGCACGCTGGAGGCGCTCTATCCCGGCCGCATCGATCTCGGCCTCGGGCGCGCGCCGGGCACCGATCCGCTGACGACGCGGGCGCTCCGCCGCGACCTCGCCGACGACGACAACGCCTTTCCGCAGAATGTGCAGGAACTGCTCGCGCTGCTCGCGCCAGCCGGCGAGAACCAGAAGGTGCGCGCCGTGCCCGGTGCCGGCTCCAACGTCCCGGTCTGGCTGCTCGGCTCGTCGACCTTCAGCGCCCAGCTCTCGGCGCTGCTCGGCCTTCCCTTCGCCTTCGCCAGCCATTTCGCGCCGCAGCGGCTGATGGAGGCGATCGAGGTGCATCGCCACTATTTCCGGCCGTCCGAATATCTCGACAAGCCCTATATCATGGTCGGCCTGCCGGTCGTCGCCGCCGACAGCGACGAGCGCGCGCAGTATCTCGCGACGACGCAGCACCAGCGCCTCGTCAATCTCGTGCGCGGCAAGCCGACCGTGCTGCTGCCGCCGGTCGAGAGCATGGACGGGCTCTGGGACGAGCGCGAGGAGGCCTATGTGCGCTCGCATCTCGGCGTCGCGGCCATCGGCGGCCCGGAGACCGTGCGCCGCCATCTGGAGCGCATGCTCGCCGAGACGGGAGCGGACGAACTGATCGTCACTTCCGATTTCTACGATCATGCCGACCGGCTGCGCTCCTTCGATATCCTGGCGGAGCTGAAGGCGGCGGACGCGGCCGTGGAGCCCGTCCGCGCGGCGGGATGACATTCGGATCGATCCTGCTAGTTTGCGCTCGTTTCGGCGGGGCATGGCGTCCCGCCGCCGGAGCCGGAGCGGATGGCGGAGCGGATCACGGTCGTCGTGCCGGTCTTTAACGAAGCGGCAGGACTGCCGCTTTTCGTGCAGCGGCTCACGCCGGTCATGGACGGGCTCGGCGTCGACTGGAGCGTGCTGTTCGTCAATGACGGCTCGTCCGACGGCACGCTGGAGCGCCTGAAGCGGCTGCACGAGGACGATCCGCGCTTCACCGCCATTTCGCTCAGCCGCAATTTCGGCAAGGAAACGGCGATCGCCGCCGGCCTCCATTATGCCGACGCCGACGCCGTCATCCTCATGGACGGCGATACGCAGCACCCGCCGGAAATGATCCCTGCCTTTATCGAGCGCTGGCGCGCCGGCTACGAGGTGGTGCTCGGCTCGCGCGAAGGCATGGCCGAGGAAGGCGCGCTCCGCCGCTTCTATTCGCGCGGCTTCCATGCCCTGTTCCGGCTCATCGCGGCGACCCGGCTACCGCGCGGCGCGGTCGATTTCCTGCTGCTCGACCGCCGCGCCGTCGACGCCATGAACCGCCTCGGCGAGCGCTCGCGCTTCTCCAAGGGCCTCTATGCCTGGATCGGCTATCGCCAGACGACGGTGCCCTTCGCTGTCGGCGGCCGGGCGGCGGGCAAGTCGAGCTTCAATTTCCGCCGCCTGCTCCGCTTCGCGGTCGACGGCATCGCGTCCTTCTCGACCGTGCCGCTCAAGGTCTGGTCCTATCTCGGCCTGGTCGTCTCGGCCTTTGCCATGGTCTATGCGGTCGTGTTCCTGATCCGCACGCTCGTTTCCGGCACCGACCAGCCGGGCTTCCCGTCGCTGATCGTCTCGATCATGTTCTTCTCGGGCGTGCAGCTCATCTCGCTCGGCGTGCTCGGCGAATATGTGGCGCGCATCTATGAGGAGGTGAAGCGCCGGCCACTCTTCCTGATCGGCGAAGAGATCGGCGTCAGCGAGCCCAGCAAAGGGCGCCGCGTCGGCGACATGCCCTCGTGAGCGCACGCGTCGTCCTTTCCGCCGACGACTATGCGATCTCGCCGTCCGTTTCCGAGGGCATTCTCGAACTGGTCGCCGCGGGCCGTCTCTCGGCGACCGCGGCCATGGTGACCTGGCCGGGCTGGCCCGACGAGGCGCAGCCGCTTATCGCCGAGAAGCACCGGGTTGCGATCGGCCTGCATCTGAACCTCACCGCCGGCGCCCCGCTCGGGCCGATGCCGCGCCTTGCGCCCTCGGGCGCCCTGCCCTCCCCGGGCCTGTTCCTCAAAGGCGGCGCGCGCGGGGCCGATGACGAGATCGCCGCCGAGATAGGCCGCCAGTTGGATCGCTTCGAGGACGCGGCGGGGATGGCGCCCGATTTCGTGGACGGCCATCACCATGTGCACATCTTCCCGCCGGTCCGCCGGGCGCTGATCGCGGCTCTGCGCGCTCGCTACCCCAGCCGGCCGCCGCTCGTCCGCGATCCCGGCGATCGCCTCGCGCGCATCCTCGCGCGCCGGCATTTCCTGGTGAAGGCGGTCGGCGTCGCCTGGCATGCGCGCGGGCTCGCGCGCGACCTCGCCGAGGCGGGCCTGCCGAGCAATGACGGCTTTTCCGGCTTCTCGTCCTTTTCGGCGACAACGCCCTATGACCACGAGATCGACATCGCGCTCACCGCGCGCGGCGCGCGGCCGCTGATGATGTGCCATCCCGGCCGCGTCGATGCGACGCTCGGCGAGCGCGACACGATCACCGGGCGCCGCGTGCAGGAGCTCGAGACGCTGCTCGCCCGGCCCGATATCGACGCTTGGCTCTGGCGCTGCCGCCGCGATGGCGACGGGCGCGTTCTATGGTGGCAGTGATGATCAGACGAACGCTCTCGGACCCGCGGCTGCGCCATCTGGTGCATTTCCTGATCGCGGGCTTCAGCGCCTTCTTCGTCGATGCGGCGATGCTGCAGCTTCTAATGGCGCTCGGCCTCGGCCCGCTTGTCGCCCGTCCCTTCGCGATCCTGACGGCGATGGTGGTCGGCTGGCTGATCAACCGCACCTGGACCTTCCCGATGGCGGGCCGGCCGCGCCTGCGCGAATTCATGCGCTATGCCGCTGTCGCCTCGGTCGCGTCGGTGATCAATTACGGCGTCTATGCCGCGATCCTCATCCTGCGGCCGACAACGATTCCCTTCGTCGCGCTGGTGATCGCGACGGCGGTCTCCACCGTCGCGTCCTATTCCGGCTATCGCTTCTTCACCTTCCGCCATCGTCCGAAGCCGTCCGCCTGAGGCAGTCGGCGACGAGGAACGGCAGATAGACGAGGCAGAGCAGCGGATCCCACCAGAGATCCGTCGCCCGCAGCATGGCGGTGCCGAGGCCGCCGGCGGCCAGCATCAC
>CAWZZK010000186.1:0-5106 GCA_963966455.1 Kaistia sp.
GCCGTAGCGCTTCGAGCCGCCTATCGCCTCGACGATGGGCGGCGCGGCCCCTGGGGACTGGTGCATGGCGTGGAGCTGCCCGGGCGATGATGGGCGCGCGCCCGGCGAGGGGCGCGCGCCTCGGCCTCAGAGCTGGTTGGCCCAGAAGCTCTTGTCGTCGACATTCTCCTTGGTGACCAGCGGCGCGGCGAGCTGGTCCTCGAGGACGCCCGGACGGACCTCGACGATGGTGGAATCATGGTCGGTCGGGCCGGCGGCGAAGGTCTTCCCGTCCATCGCCTGCTTCAGATACATGATGCCGTATTTGGCATAGAGGTCGGCCGGCTGCGAGACGGTGGCGTCGATCTCGCCCTTGCGGATGGCGTCGAACTCCTGGGGAATGCCGTCATTCGAGACGATGACGATGTGGCCCTCTTCGCCGGCCGGCTTCAGGAGACCCTTGCGCTTCAGCGTCTGCAGCGTCGGCGCCAGGAAGACGCCGCCGGCATGCATGTAGATGGCCTTGAGGTCGGGGTTCGAGTTGAGGATCGCGTCGAGGCCGGCCGCCGCGTCCTCGCCCGACCAGGCCTTGGTCGGGACTTCGAGCTGCGTCAGCTTCGGATAGTTCTTGGTGATGCAGTCGCGGAAGCCGTTGCCGCGGTCGCGGCCGTTGATCGAGGCCTGGTCGCCCATGATCTGCAGCACGGCGCCTTCCTTGACATGGTCGCCGATATATTTGCAGGCCTTCTCGCCATAGGCGAGGTTGTTGGCGCGCACCACGATCGCAACCGGGCCGTTGTCCGGCGCCACGTCGACGGCCACGACCTTGGCACCGGCCTTCTCGGCGGCCTTCAGCACATTGCCGGCGGCGGCGGATTCGAAGGGCGAGAAGATGATCCCCTTGGCGCCGAGAGAAAGCGCGTTCTGCACGCCGGTGATCTGCTTGGCGGTGTCGAATTCGGAGTTGAACGGCTCGAGCAGCTCGACGCCCTGCGCCTTCGCTTCCTCGATGATGTACTTATTGTAGGACGTCCAGAACGGCGAGGTCAGCGTCGTCAGGTCGACCGCCACCTTGCCGGATTCGGCGCTGGCCGTGCCACTGAGGGCGAGCGTCGCCGCGCCCGCGACGAGAAGGGCGCGGGCGATGGCGGCCGGCCCCGATTTCAGAAGCGTCATTCTATCCTCCCTTGGATGTTCTTTCGTTGTCTTGCTTCCTCGTGCCGACGCAGGGCCGCCCCTTCTTCATGAAGGCGAACCTTGCGGCGGCGACGACTTCCTCCCGAAGTCGCCCCTTGCGGGACATGCGAAAAGGGCGGCACCCTCCGATGCCGCCCTTCCCCTTCAGCCTCGAACCGGCAGTTCCTCCGGCGTGCGCGACACCATGGCGTCGCGGCTTTCCGTGAGATGCGCTTTCAGCGCCGCGAGCGTCGCCGCCGCGTCGCCACGTTCGATCGCCTCCACGATCGCCGCATGCTCGCGGGTGGTGCGCTCCAGCGTGTAGGTCTTGAGCGTGAAATTGCGGATGGTCTGTGTCTGGCGCTGCACGATGCGGTGCCAGCCGGCGATGGTCTCGTTGGCGCCGAGCTCGACCAGCGCCTCGTGGAACTCGCGGTCGAGCCGGATCGCCTCGGCGAGCGCCTCCTCGTTCTGCTTGCGTACCTCGGCGATATGCGCCTCGAACAGCGCCCTGATATGGACGGCGAAGGCCGGCGTCACGCGGCCGGCCGCGAAGGCGCTCTCCGTCGCATGCAGCTCCAAGAGCATGCGCGCCTCGAAGATCTCGACGATATCGGCAGGCGTGAAGCGGCGGACGACCGAAGCGCGGCGCGCCGTGCCCTCGACCAGCCCGTCGCGCTCCAGCTGGGCGATCGCCTCCTTCACCGGCGTCTGGCTGATCGCCAGCTTGTCGGCAAGCTCGTCGGCGAGCAGCCGCTGTCCGCCCTGCAGGCGGCCGGACACGATCTGGCTGCGCAGCTCTTCATAGGCCTGTTCGGCGAGGGTCGATCGCTTCAGCGCTCTCATAGGTCGGGAGCCTCGCAGCAAACCGATCGTCTCGCAATAAAAAATTTTCTGTTTCCGATTTCCCGGCGATGCGCTACCGCTTGGCCGGACGAGGGGCGGAAACAGCCCCGGCATCGGGGGAGGACGCCGTGCCCGCAATGAACGACAACCGCTTGTTGCTGCTGAGCGAGGCCGACAATGTTCTCGTCGCCCGGGCGCGCATCGCCGCGGGCGAGGCCATCGCGGTCGAGGGCGGCACGATCCAACTGGAGGCGGCGCTTTCCATCGGCCACAAGATCGCGCGGCGGCCGATCGCGGCCGGCGAGAAGATCGTGAAATATGGCGCGCCGATCGGCTCGGCGACCGAGGCCATCGCCCCCGGCGCCCATGTCCATGTCCACAACGTCAGAAGTGATTATACGCCGACTTACCATCTCGTCGGCGCCGAGGCGGAGGGCGCGCGATGAGCGGGGCAGGGGCGTTGCGCGGGGCGGGGGAGATGCGCGGCTGGCTGCGCGTCGATGGCCGCAAGGGCATCCGCAATGTCGTGGCGGTCGGCTATCTCGTCGAATGCGCGCATCATGTCGCCCGCGAGATCGTCGTGCCGTTCCGCGACCGCGACGTGCATGTGATCGGCTTTCCCGGCTGCTATCCCAACGACTATGCGCAGTCGATGATGGAGCGGCTCTGCACGCATCCCAATGTCGGCGCGGTGCTGCTCGTCTCGCTCGGCTGCGAGAGCTTCAACAAATATGCGCTGGAGCGGGTGGTGCGCGCGAGCGGCCGGCCGGTGAAGACGATCGTCATCCAGGCGGCGGGCGGCACGCGGAAATCCATCGACGAGGGCCGCGCCTTCGTCGCCGAGCAACGGGCGCTGCTCGATGCCGCGCCGACCGTGCCGATGGCGGTGAGCGAACTCGTGATCGGCACGGTGTGCGGCGGCTCCGACGGCACCTCCGGCATCACCGGCAATCCCGCCGCCGGCCGTGCCTTCGACCAGTTCGTCGCCGAGGGCGCCGCCTGCATCTTCGAGGAGACGGGCGAACTCATCGGCTGCGAGCACATCATGGCCGCGCGCGCCGCGACGTCCGAACTCGGCGCCGAGCTGGAGGCGAGCGTCGCCAAGGCCGCGCGCTATTATGCGACGCTCGGCTACGGCTCCTTCGCGGCGGGGAACGCCGATGGCGGGCTGACGACGATCGAGGAAAAATCGATGGGCGCCTATGCGAAATCCGGCGCCTCGCCGATTTCGGGCCTCATCAAGCCGGGCGACATCCCGCCGCGCGGCGGGCTCTATCTCCTCGACGTGGTGCCGGACGGCGAGGTGCGGTTCGGCTTTCCCAATATCAACGACAATGCCGAGATTGCCGAACTCATCGCCTGCGGCAGCCATGCCGTGCTGTTCGTTACCGGCCGCGGCTCGGTCGTCGGCTCCGCCATCTCGCCGGTCGTGAAGATCTGCGCCAATCCGGAAACCTATCGCCGCATGGCCGACGACATGGATGTCGATGCCGGCCGCATCCTCGAGGGGAAGGCGAGCCTCGACGAGGTCGGCCGCGAGATCCACGACTGCGTTGTTTCGCTCGGCGCCGGCGCGCGCACGCGCTCCGAAGAACTCGGCCACCAGGAATTCATCCTGACCTACAAGTCGTTCGAGCCGATCGGCCCCGCCTGCCTTCCCGCTGCCTGAGGAGACCCGCCATGACGGCCGAAAGGACGCTCACCGAACGGCTCGAGGCCTGCTACACCGGCGTCGTCCACGACGTCATGCGGGCGATGGGCCTTGCCGATTTCACGCTGCCGCCAGGGCTGCGCCCGATCCTGCCGGAGCGGGCGATGGCCGGGCCGGCCTTCACCATTCTCGGCAAGGTCGATCCCGCTGCCGACCCGCATGAGACGCTGCTCGCCTGGACGGGCCTTCTCTCCAAGGCGCCGCCCGGCGCGATCTGGGTGTCGCAACCGAATGACGACCGCGTCGCGCATATGGGCGAACTGTCGGCCGAGACGCTGAAGAACAAGGGCGTGCGCGGCGCCATCGTCGATGGCTTCGCCCGCGACGTGAATTTCCTTATCGAGATCGGCTTCCAGACCTGGTGCCGGGGCTTCACGCCGCGCGACATCGTCGGCACCTGGCTGCCGGAGGCAACCGACGTCCCGGTCACGATCGGCGAGGTCGTCATCGCGCCGGGCGATTACCTCGTCGGCGACCGCGACGGGCTCATCCGCATTCCGCGCGCCATCGCCGAAGAGGTGGCGAGCCGCGCCGAGGCGGCCATCGCGACCGAGAACCTCGTCCGCAAGGCTATCCTTGCTGGCGTCGATCCGCAGCAGGCCTATCTCACCTACGGCAAGTTCTGAGCCGCCGCTCGCAAAGTCCGGGCGGACGATCATTCCCCGGCAACGCCGACGGGCGCACCTCTTCGCCTTGCCAAAGCCGTGGCGGCGGCGACACTGGGGCCGCACGATTCGGGAGAGAGTCCATGCCGCTTTATGATCTCAGCATCGCGGAGCTTCGCGCCTATCGCGGCGAGGTTACCCGTCCGGGTGATTTCGATGCCTTCTGGGCGGGAACGCTGGCCGAGGCCCGCGCCGTGCCGCTCGACGCGCGCTTCGAGCCGTTCGACGCGGGGCTGAAGATCGTCGAGGTGTTCGACGTGACCTTTGCCGGCTTCGGCGGCCATCCGGTCAAGGCCTGGCTGATCCTGCCGCGCCAGCGCGAGGGCAAGCTGCCGACCGTCGTCAAATATATCGGCTATGGCGGCGGCCGCGGCTTCCCGCACGAGCATCTGCTGTGGCCGGCGGCCGGCTATGCCGTCTTCGTCATGGACACGCGCGGGCAGGGCAGCAGCTGGTCGAAGGGCGACACGGCCGACCCGGTCGGCTCCGATCCGGCGCATCCGGGCTTCATGACCCGCGGCATCCTCTCGCCCGAGACCTATTACTATCGCCGCGTCTTCACCGATGCGGTGCGTGCGATCGAGGCGGCGCGGAGCCATGACGCGGTCGATCCGGCGCGGATCGCCGTCACAGGCGGCAGCCAGGGCGGCGGCATCTCGATTGCGGCTTCCTCGCTCGACGGCCAGCTGAAGGCGCTGATGCCGGACGTGCCGTTCCTTTGCGATTTCC
>CAWZZK010000187.1:0-14795 GCA_963966455.1 Kaistia sp.
GACCGAGTGAGTGCAGGAATGAAACGGGGATGCCGGCGCGAGCCAAGATGTCGTGCGGCGATGGCGTGAGAATTGCGCCCGCAAGGGGGCTTGCGCAATCGCCAGTTCCGCATGATGCATTTCAGAAATGAAAGACCTCGACTGGAACGACCTCTCGCTCTTTCTTGCCGTCGCGCGCGATGGCGGTCTCGGCCCGGCGGCGCGGCGCACCGGCACAAGTGCCGCCACGCTCGGCCGGCGCATCACCGCGCTCGAACGGGCGCTCGGCCTCCGCCTGTTCGATCGCGGCCGGCTCGGCTACGACCTGACGGAAGCCGGCCGCACACTGCTCGGCCAGGCCGAGGAAGTCGAGCAGGCGGTCGGCGCGATCCAGCGCTGGCGGGCCAACGAAACCAGCCGCCGCGCCGTCCGCATCTCGGCCGGAACCTGGATGACATTCTTCCTCGCAGCCCATATCGGCGCGCTGCACGGCGCCGGCGACGCCTGGAGCATCGAATTCGTCACCGCCAATGCCCGGCTCGACATCGCTCGCCGCGCTGCCGATATCGGCATACGCAATCGCCGGCCGGACGGCGTTGGGCTGGCGGGCCGCCGTGTCGCCGGCGTCTGCTTTGCCGCCTATGCACTTGACGGCCGCGAGGGCGAGGACCTTCCCTGGATCGCGCTCTCGGGCGAGGCGGCGATCACGCCGTCCGCCGAATGGCTCGCCCGCCGGCAGGATGCGGCGATCGGTTTCCGCTGCACCGATGCCCGCACGCTGCTCGACCTCGCGCGCGCCGGCGCCGGGCGAGCCGTGCTGCCCTGCCTCATCGGCGATGCCGAGCCGGCGCTGCGGCGCGCGAGCCCGCCGATCGCCGAACTCGCCTCGGAGCAATGGCTGGTGACGCATCATGACGACCGCCACGACCCGGCTGTCCATGCCGCGGCCGAGCGCATCTCGAAGCTGATCCGCGCCCATCGCCCGCTCTTCGCGGGCGAGCAGCCGCAAGGAGCGTAAGGGTCAGGCCGCCTTGCTCAGACAGCCTTGGCGATGCGGTCGAAGGCGAGCAGCCGTTCGAGCAGCGCCGGCAGTTCGGCGATCGGGACCATATTCGGGCCATCCGAGGGCGCGCGGTCCGGATCCTCATGCGTCTCGATGAACACGGCTGCGACTCCGACGGCGACGGCCGCCCGCGCCAGCACCGGCACGAATTCCCGCTGGCCGCCGGAGGAACCGCCCTGCCCGCCCGGCTGCTGCACCGAATGCGTGGCGTCGAAGACGATCGGCGCGCCATAGCCGGCCATGATCGGCAGCGCGCGGAAGTCGGTGACGAGGGTGTTGTAGCCGAAGCTCGCGCCGCGCTCTGTCAGGAGCACGTTCGGGTTGCCGCTCGCCGTGATCTTGTCGAGGACGTTCTTCATGTCCCAGGGGGCGAGGAACTGCCCCTTCTTCACATTGACGACGCGTCCGGTCTCGGCCGCTGCGATCAGGAGATCTGTCTGGCGGCTGAGGAAGGCCGGGATCTGCAGGATGTCGACGACCTCGGCGACGGGCGCGCACTGCTCGCGCTCGTGGATGTCGGTGAGGATCGGCAGGCCGAATGCGCGGCGGAGATCGGCGAAGATCGGCAGCGCCGCCTCGAGCCCGGCGCCGCGCTTGCCCGAAAGGCTGGTGCGGTTCGCCTTGTCGAAGGACGTCTTGTAGACGAGGCCGATGCCGAGTCCGGCCGCGATCTCCTTGAGGCGGCCGGCCATGTCGAAGGCATGCTGCCGGCTCTCGAGCTGGCAGGGACCGGCGATCAGCGTCAGCGGCAGGTCGTTGCCGAAGGTGACCGGGCCGGCGCCGCCATCGACGCTGACATGGGCATTGGGAGAAAGGGACATTCGGAAAGCCTCGTGGAACGGACGCAGCTTCCATACACGCCGAGGCGTGAGGTGGCGACCCCGGCGTGACTCGAACACGCAACCACTCGCTTAGAAGGCGAGTGCTCTATCCGGTTGAGCTACGGGGCCGGATCAGGAGCGGCGGCCGGCGCGCGCCAGGCCTTCTGCCTCAGTGCGTCCAGGGCTGCAGGCGGCCGTACCGGAAATTGTCGGAATAGGAGATCTTCTTGCGCGTCGCTTCGTGCGGCTCGAAGACACGATAGGGAATGCCGTTCTTCTCGGCATAGGCGATCGCCTCTTCCAGCGTCTCGAAGCTCAGCTTGATCTGCCGCTTCATGTCGGCCGAGGAGGTGTAGCCCATCAAGGGTTCGACCGCGAGCGGCACCTCGGGCTCGTAGGTCAGCATCCAGCGCTCGGTCTTGGCCTGGCCGGACTGCATGGCGTTGCGCGCCGGCTTGAAGATACGTGCAACCATGTCTTCGCTCTGTTCCCAGCTACCGCCCACAATGTCGATGGTCGGGGCAGCAAGATTCGAACTTGCGACCCTCTGGTCCCAAACCAGATGCGCTACCAGACTGCGCTATGCCCCGCGACCGACGTCGGGCCTCGATTAGCATTTCAACGCCGCCGACCGCAAGCGCGGCAAGGCCGCGCAACACGTGCAAAACAAGCGCGGCAAGGCCGCGCAACCTGCCCCAATCGGAGCGCGGCAAGGCCGCGCAACACGCCCGTCAGCGCTTCGGGATCGTCACCTTGTCACCCTCGGAAATCCCGAGCGCATCGGCCATTCCGCCATTGATCTCGAAGACATAGCGGACAGGCGCTCCGCTCGGGATGAAGCGGTCGGACAGCGGCGTCGCCTTGTGCTCGATCCGCTTCACGGTGCCGGCGCCGTCGATGAACAGCATGTCGAGCGGCAGATAGGTGTTGCGCATCCAGAAGGCGACGCTCTGCTCGGTCTGGAAATCGAACAGCATGCCGTGATCCTTCGGCATGGACTTGCGATACATGAGCCCGCGCTCGCGCTCGTCCGGCGTCACCGCCCATTCGATCGTGAAGGCATGCTTGCCCGCCGGCGTCGTGACGACGAGCGTCTCGCCCGTCGCCGCGGCATGGCCGATGGCCGGCGCAAGCGAAGCGACGAGGGCGATGAACGCAGCGAGGAAGAGGGCGAGCCCGCCCGGCCGGCGCGAAGCGATGGCGATCATCGTCAATGCGACGAGGCGGGGCCGCCCACGGCGCCGTCCGGCCTGATCTCGGCGGCCATCAGCCCCTTGTCGCCCGGCCCGAAGCGGACGAGCACGGTCTGCCCGGGGCGAAGCTCCATGAGACCGAAGCGGCGGAGCGTCTCCATATGGACGAAGATGTCCTCGGTGCCCTCGCCGCGCGAGACGAAGCCGTAGCCCTTCACGCGGTTGAACCATTTGACGACACAGCGCTCGAGCCCGCTCGTCGGCGTCACCACCTGATGCGTGCGCGGCGGGCCGGCCTGCGCCGGATGCACGGCGGTCGATTCGTCCATGGAGAGGATGCGGAAGGCCTGCAGCCCGCGCGCGCCCTTGACCGCCTCGCACACGATCCGCGCGCCTTCATAGGCGGTCTGGAAGCCGTCGCGGCGGAGGCACGTGACATGCAGCAGCACGTCTTTGCTGCCGTCGTCGGGAATGATGAAGCCGTAGCCCTTGGAAGCGTCGAACCATTTGATGGCTCCGACGACCTCGACGAGGTCCAGCCCGGCAGCATCCTCGCCCGTATCGAGCGACGCCGACGAACCGGCGTTGATCTTGGACCCCATAGGCTTCGGCCCCCAGTCCGGCCGCTCCTGGCGGCCGCAAGTTTACGCACGCATGTCCGGCGACCAGAAAAGCGATTCGCAATCCGAAACGCCAGTCACCGATTCCTTGCCAAGAGAATAAGCGTGCCCGAATCTCCTGACCAGTGACCTTGAGGCCACAAGCCCGGAAATCCGCGCCGGTTCCGCAAGGTCATCGCGTTTGTCGATCGCGGTGCTTGGCCATATGGTGCGGTCAGCCGGCGGCCGGGATCGTTTCTGCGTCCGCCGGAATCATCGAACCCCGGGAGGCCTGCCGCCGATGAAATACCTTCACACCATGGTCCGCGTCACGAATGTCGACGAATCGCTCGACTTCTACTGCAACAAGCTCGGCCTCAAGGAGATTCGCCGCATCGAGAACGAGAAGGGTCGCTACACGCTGATCTTCCTCGCCGCGCCTGGCGACGAGAGCGCGCAGGTCGAGCTGACCTATAACTGGGACCCCGAGGTCTATGGCGAAGGCCGCAATTTCGGCCATCTCGCCTACCATGTCGACAATATCTACGAGCTCTGCGACCGCCTGCAGAAGGCCGGCGTCACCATCAACCGCCCGCCCCGCGACGGCCACATGGCCTTCATCCGCTCGCCCGACAATATCTCGATCGAGCTGATCCAGGCCGGCAGCGCCCTGCCCCCGCAGGAGCCTTGGGCCTCGATGCCGAACACCGGCAAGTGGTGAGCTTCGTCCACAAGCTCTGTTGAAAGGCGCGGCGAGGCTGCTTGTCACTGTCGGCAATCGCCTCTATAAGCCGCGCCGACGCGCCCTTCGTCTATCGGTCAGGACGCCACCCTTTCACGGTGGAGAGAGGGGTTCGATTCCCCTAGGGCGCGCCAGTTTCCCCTATAGAATGCGATCGGCCCGCGATCGCCTTTGCCTCACCCGGAACGATCCTCGATCGATCGTTCTGCCTCTACTGCTCGGCCATCGCCGGACGAGGCCGCGGCTGCCGCACAATTCGCGCGAGCGTGATCACGCTGCGACAAATTGGTGCGAAGAGCGTTTGTCGTCAGACAAGTTTCGTGCATTATCGGCCCCTGTTCGATCTCTTGTCGGACAGGCGCCGCGGGTCGTGGCGTCGACCGGGCCTTGGAGGGGGTCCGTTCGGCCGGCACCGCCGGTTGCCCTTCCTGCCCGTCTGGGGCGGGTGGAGAGGACAATCCCGCGCATGAGCGGGTCACGCTGCTTCGATGCGAAGCCAAGAACGATAACAGCAAGCAAGATCAAGGAGCTGGGACGAGGCCGTCACACGCCGCCCATCGGCGTCGACAGTTGAGAATGCCGCCACCCCAGGACGGGTCGCGGAAGGGAGAGTGGAGGAAGCCTATGACGAGGTCGAAATCCGGCGCCGCGATCCGTGGCGCCGTGGTCACCGCATTCATGACGTCGATGGTCTCGCCGGCCTTTGCCGCGCCGCCGGTCGATTTGAGCAAATGGTCGCCGGATTATGTGAAGTCGGTCGCCGGCACCAAGGAATTCGATACCGCCGCCGATTGCGCCAAGGTCACGCCCCTCGACTACAAGGGCCGCGTGACGCTCTGGTATCAGGGCGTCTTCGAAGGCGATCCGGATATCCTCAGGCAGAATTACAAGGAGTTCTTCGAGGCGTTCCGGAAAACCTATCCGAACATCACCCTCGAAGACCAGGGCATCACCTATAACGACCTGCTCGACAAGTTCCGCACGGCGCTGCTCGGCAATGCAGCGCCGATGGTCGTGCGCCTGCAGATCCTCGGCGGCACGGAGTTCGCCTCCAAGGGCTATCTCCAGCCGCTGAAGCCGGAGGATATCGGCTATTCGAGCGAGGACTTCTGGCCGGGCGCGATGAAGGCGGTCACCTGGGACGGCGTGACCTATGGCGTGCCGACCAACAACGAGACGATGGGCTTCATCTGGAACGCCGACATCTTCAAGCGCGCCGGCCTCGACCCCGAGAAGCCGCCGGCGACCTGGGACGATGTCGTCACCTATTCCAAGCAGATCCACGACAAGCTCGGCGTCTCGGGCTACGGCCTCGTCGCGCGCAAGAATGCCGGCAACACGCCCTATCGCTTCATGCCGCAGCTCTGGGCCTATGGCGGCGGCGTGTTCGACGAAGCCTCCTCCGATCCGACCTACAAGCAGGTCGAGCTCGGCAGCGCCGCCAGCAAGCAGGCCTTGCAGGCGTCCTATGACATGTATGTCCGCGACAAGTCGGTGCCGGTCTCGGCTCTGACCAACCAGCAGGCCGACAACCAGCCGCTGTTCCTGGCCGGCCAGCTCGGCATGATGATCTCGCATCCCTCCGACTACAACGTCATGCTCGACCTGAAGAAGAAGGCGACGGGCGCGGATGCGGAGAAGGCGCAGACCGTCATCGACAACATGCGCTACGGGCTCATTCCCGCCGGCCCGGACGGCAAGCGCGCCGTCGTCTTCGGCGGCTCCAATATCCACATCCTGAAGCCCGAATATGTCGATGGCGGCAAGGTCGACGAGCCGGCGGCCAAGGCGCTGATCTGCATGTGGACCAGCCCCGAATGGTCGCTGAAGCTCGCCTGGGTCGGCTCCAACCCCGGCAATCTCAACGGCTTCCTGACCAGCTGGATGAAGACCCGCCTCGAGACGACGCCGTTCCTCGACGTCACAACCTCGATGCTGCCCTACGGCATCCCGTTCCCGGCCCTGCCGGAATCGCCCGAGATCATGAACATCATCGTTCCGGACATGCTGCAGAACGCACTGACCGGCGCGATGACCGTCGACCAGGCCGCCGACGACGCGGCCAAGAAGGTCGAGGATCTCATGGCCGGCGGCGGGCTCTAGGCGCCGTCACCAAAGCACGATCGACCGGCCGCGCCTCCTGGGCGTGGCCGGGACGTCCCCATCCTGCAGAGGTGTGCCACCGTGACCACCGCGACCGGCCGGGCCGAGCCTGCCCGTGACAGAAGACCAGCGGAGCCGGGTGCGCTGCGGCAGATCTGGCAGCATCGCATCGACTACGCCTATGTGCTGCCGTCGATCGTCGTGATGCTGATCGTCATCGCCTATCCGATCTATTACACGATCGACCTCTCCTTTTTCAAAACGCCGCCCAGCCTGCAGCTCCGCGACAAGATCTTCGTGGGGATGGAGAATTACGGCGCCATCCTGAAGAGTGACGTCTTCTGGCGTGTTACGTGGAACACGGTCGTCTGGACGGTCGCCTCGACGATCATCGCCTTCGTGCTCGGCTTCGGCGCCGCGCTGGCGCTGCATCGCGATTTCGTCGGCCGCGGCGTGCTGAGGGCGATCCTGATCGTGCCCTGGGTGATCAGCGCCGTCGCGGCTTCCTATATCTGGAAATGGATCTACCACTCCGATTTCGGCGTCATCGGCGCCGTCCTCGTCGAGCTCGGCATCACGAGCCGGCCGCCCAATTTCATCGACAACGTCAACACGGTCCTGCCGGCGCTGATCGTCGTGAATATCTGGCGCGAATTCCCCTTCGCCATGATCATGCTGATGGCCGGCCTGCAGACCGTGCCGGACCAGCTGCTGCGCGCCGCCAAGGTCGACGGCGCCAATGCCTGGCAGCGCTTCTGGCACGTGACCTTCCCGCATCTCAGAAACGTCTCGACCGTCACGATCCTTCTGCTCGCGGTCGCGAACTTCAACTCCTTCATCATCCCCTGGATCATGACCGGCGGCGGACCGTCCAACGCCTCGCATATCTGGATCACCCACATCTACGAGCTCGCCTTCGGGCGGCAGCGCTGGGGCGTCGCATCGGCCTATTCGGTGCTGCTGTTCGTCATCCTGATGACGCTCGGCTATTTCTATGTCCGCGCGCTCGGCGGCAACGAATCGAAGGATGGGGGCACATGAGCACGACAAGCGAAACGCTCACGCCCCGCCGCGGCCGCCGGCGCATCGACGGCTGGCGCTGGGCCGGCCGCATCTTCCTTCTGCTGATGATCATCTACACCGCGGCGCCCATGGCCTGGATGCTGCTGACCTCGATCAAGTCCGGCTTCGCGGCGATGCAGTTCCCGCCGCAATGGTGGCCGGAGGAGCCGACGCTGGCGAGCTACGCCAAGCTGCTCGATCCGCAGAACAGCGTCGGGGCCGATTTCCTGCGCTTCTTCTGGAACAGCCTGTTCGTCTCGACCATGACGACCATCCTCGCGGTGATCGTCGCGGTGCCGGCGGCCTACGCCTTCTCGCGCTTCAGCTTTCCCGGCCGCAAGTTCCTGTTCTTCGCCGTGCTTCTACGCAACATGTTCCCGGCGGTCATCTTCCTGGTGCCGCTCTTCATCCTGATGCGCGTGCTCGGCCTCGTGAACACGCATGGATCGCTGATCCTGACTTATTTGACCTTCGGCCTGCCGCTGGCGATCTGGCTGCTCAAGGGCTTCTACGACAATATCCCGGTGCAGCTCGAACAGGCGGCACGCATCGACGGCGCGACGCGTTTCCAGGCCTTCCTGCTCATCGTCATGCCGCTCTCCGTCCCCGGCATCATCGCGACGGCGATCTACAGCTTCATCGCCGCCTGGAACGAGTATATCTACGCCTATACCTTCCTCAGCAAGAACGACCAGCTGACCTTGCCGGTCGGCATCCAGCGCTTCTTCTCCGAGAACACGACGGACTTCCCCGGCCTCATGGCGGCGAGCTTCCTCATGAGCGTGCCGGTTGTCGTGCTCTTCCTCGTTCTCCAGCGTTATTTCGTCCGCGCCCTCACCGAAGGCGCCGTCAAGCATTAGTCGAGGAGTTACCGATGGCCCACGTGGTCCTCAAAGATCTCGTCAAGACCTACGGCAGCTTCCACGCGGTCAACCACGTCTCGCTGACGGTGAACGACGGCGAGTTTGTCGCTCTGGTCGGCCCGTCGGGCTGCGGCAAGACGACGACGCTGAACCTCGTCGCCGGGCTGATCCCGATCACCTCCGGCGACATCATGATCGGCGACCGCATCGTCAACGATCTCGATCCCAAGGATCGCGACATCGCGATGGTCTTCCAGAACTACGCGCTCTATCCGCAGAAGTCGGTCTACAAGAACCTCGCCTTCCCCTTGCAGATGCGCAAGCTCTCGAAGGAGGAGATCGACCGCAAGGTTCGCGACGCCGCCCGTGTGCTCGACATGACGCATCTTCTGGAGCGCAAGCCGCGCGAACTCTCCGGCGGCCAGCAGCAGCGCGTCGCGCTCGGCCGCGCGCTCGTCCGCGATCCCGCCGTCTTCCTCATGGACGAGCCGCTCTCCAATCTCGACGCGAAACTGCGCGTGCAGATGCGCTCCGAAATCAAGCGCTTCCACCAGGATCTCAACGCCACCATCATCTATGTGACGCATGACCAGCTCGAAGCCGTGACCATGGCGGACCGCATGGCGGTCATGAATGGCGGCTTCCTGCAGCAATATGATGCCCCGGCCGAGGTCTTCGCCAACCCGGTCAACATGTTCGTCGCGAGCTTCGTCGGCAGCCCGGCGATGAGCCTCGTGCCGCTCGAGGCGTCAGGGTCGGGCGATACGGCGGTGCTCACCAGCGCCGAAGGCTGGACGCTACCGCTCTCGCCCGAGAACGCCCGCAAGGTCGAGCGCGCGACGAGCCGTAAGATCGTCCTCGGCGCCCGCCATTCGACGATCCGCCTGCACAAGTCCGCCGAGCCGGGCGCCATCCCGGCCAAGGTCTATACGGTGGAGCCGACCGGCGACATCACCTTCGTGCAGGCGTTCCTCTCCGGGTCGATCGTCAATATCAGCGTGCCCGCCAGCGTCCATGTTTCGCCCGACGAGGTGATCTGGCTCGAATTCGACCAGGCCCGCAACCATCTCTTCGACGGCGAGACCGAGATGGCGCTGAAGGCCGCCTGAGAGCGCGGACCTTCAGCGCCGGCGCAGCGACAGCGGCAGGCCGAGATCGTCGAAGAGGCCGGGCGTTTCGCCGACCCGGGCGCGCTCGCGCGTGAGGATCTCGAGCTTGGTCACGACGCCGCCCGGCGCCGAGAAGCCGCCGGTGCGCCCGCCGGCGGCGAGCACGCGGTGACAGGGGACGATGATCGGAAACGGATTGCGCCCGAGCGCCACCCCGACGGCGCGCGCGGCACCCGGCGCCCCTGCCCGCTCGGCCAGCGCGCCATAGGTGATCGTCTGGCCGGGACCGACGGCGCGCAGAGCCTCGTAGACCGCGACGGAGAATCGGTCGAGCCCCGACATGTCGAGCGGCGCGTCGCGGAGATCCTCGCGCCCGCCTTCGAGCAGCGCGCGCATGCCCTCGGCGGCGGCCGCGATGGCGCCCTCCGGCTCGTCGGGCTCTGCATCGGCGAACATCCGCTGCACGAGCTGCAGTGTCGTCGCGGCGTCGCGCTCCGGCAGCAAAGTCCTCTGGATGGCGCCGGCCCGCCAGACGATGGCGGAGCGGCCGAGGGGCGTATCGAAGAGAGCAAATCGGCTGGTCATTCGATCGATCCTAGCATGGGACCGCAGCCGCGCGGC
This sequence comes from Kaistia sp., assembly GCA_963966455.1. Lineage (GTDB taxonomy): Bacteria > Pseudomonadota > Alphaproteobacteria > Rhizobiales > Kaistiaceae > Kaistia > Kaistia cartagenensis. Next base: position 10,156 of record CAWZZK010000187.1, read on the forward strand.
ACATCTTGCACTGCGAGATCAGGCGGTTGCGTTTGGCCGGGCGGCTCTTCATCATGCACATGGTTCGGCGAAGCGTCTTGGAGGCGCCGTCGGCGCAGGGCCAACCGCGGGAGGGAACGGATGGTGCATGCGATCAGGGCTCCGGGCAACAGTCTGGCGCGCCGCCATTGGGGCTTCGCCGCCATGCTCGGCGCCGCCGCGGCGCTCGCCGCCTGTACGTCGGAAAACGCCATCGAGAGCGCCGCGGTTCCCGCAGCGCCGGCCGTCCCGATGATCACCGCCGACGAACTGGTCGGCAAATGGGGCCTCGGCTCGTTCCGCAACGAGGCCGACCTTGCGCGCACCGCCAACGAGGCGCGGCGCTACTGCTCCAATCCCTATGTCATCAGCAAGGGGCCGAACGGCGGCGTGATGATGTATCTCGCCGACCAGACGCAGCCATCCGAGGTCTTCATCAAGAATGCCGGCGGCCGCATCTATATCGGACCGCCCGGCCCGGCCGGCACGGCCAAGGACCGGCAGATCACGTCCTTCCAGAACGGCGTGATGGTCGCTGCCTGGGTCGATCCGACCGTCACGGCGCGCTACGGCACGATGGTCTTCGTGCGCTGCGACGCGCCGGCCACACCGCTCGCTCCGACCGCGGCCGCCGCACCGGCGTCCGCCTCGGCTCTCACGCTGCCGCCCGGTCCTGCAACCACGCCCCGCTGACCCGGCACCGCATAAAGGCATCCCACGAGGCACGCATGCGACAGACGAAACGACCCTCCTCGCCCGGATCGCTCGCCCGAGCGCTGATCGCCGCCGCGATCGGCACGATCGCCGCCACCGCTTCGGCGCAGTCGGCAACGACGAGTTCGCGGGCACCGCTGCAGATCGGCGACCAGCCCGGCCTGGTGCCGACCGCAGAGCAGTCGCTGCTTCCGCCGGAATTCCGGATGCAGCCGGTCTATTTCCGCACGACGGAGAAGCCGGGCACAATCATCATCAACACCGACGAGCGCTATCTCTATCTCGTCCAGGGCGACAACCGCGCGCTGCGCTACGGCGTCGGCGTCGGCCGCGACGGTTTCCAGTGGTCGGGCCTCCTCAAGGTCTCGCGCAAGACCGAGTGGCCAGACTGGCGACCGCCGCCGGAGATGATCCAGCGCCAGCCCTATCTGCCGCGCTTCATGGCCGGCGGCGAGGGCAATCCGATGGGCGCGCGCGCGCTCTATCTCGGCGATACCGTCTATCGCATCCACGGCACCAACCAGCCTCAGACCATCGGCCATGCGCTGTCGTCCGGCTGCTTCCGCATGGTGAATGCCGATGTGATGGATCTCTACGAGCGCGTCCCGGTCGGCACCAAGGTCGTTGTGCTGCAGCGCGCGAAGCTCTGACAGCGGGAGGACGGGCGCGCGCCGAAGGTGCGCGCCTCTGGCCGGCGCGTCGCGCCGTGCGACAGACAAGGGCCCGCCGGCACGACGGGGCCGCCACACGGGGAGCCGACATGTCCATCCGATCCGCCCTTATCCTCTGCGTCGCCGCCGCCGCGCTTGCCACCGGCACAGCCGCCGCCGGTGCCGCGACGCTCGACGACGTCAAGGCGCGCGGCACGCTCAACTGCGGCGTCAACACCGGCCTGCTTGGCTTCGGCCAGAAGGACGCGAGCGGCGCCTGGTCCGGCTTCGACGTCGACTTCTGCAAGGCGGTCGCCGCCGCGATCTTCGGCGATCCCGCCAAGGTCACCTATGTGCCGCTCTCGGCGACCGACCGCTTCGAAGCGCTGAAATCGGGCAAGATCGACCTTCTGTCGCGCAACTCGACCTGGACGCTCGGCCGCGAGGCGGATCTCGACATCGCCTTCGCCGGCGTCACCTATTATGACGGCCAGGGCTTCATGGTGAAGCGCGCGAGCGGCAAAACCTCGGCGCTGGAGCTCGACGGCGCGACCGTCTGCGTACAGACCGGCACGACGACCGAGCCGAATTTCGCCGAGTTCTTCACGACCAACAATATGAAATACACGGCCGTGCCGGCGGCGAGTTCCGAAGAGGCGCTCGAGGCCTACAAGGCCGGGAAATGCGACACCATCACCTCGGACGTCTCGCAGCTCTATGCCGAGAAGGCGAGCCTCGAGACGCCCGGCGACAGCATCATCCTGCCCGACGTCATCTCCAAGGAGCCGCTCGGACCGGCCGTGCGCGAGGCCGATCCGGCCTGGCGCCTCCTCATCCAGTGGGTGAACTTCGCCCTGATCAACGCTGAAGAGATTGGACTTTCCTCCGATCGCATCGAGGAGGCCAAGGCGTCGACCAAGCCTGAGGTGAAGCGCCTCGTCGGCGCCGAGGGCGATTTCGGCCAGAAGCTGGGCATCCCCAATGACTTCGTCGTGGCGATGGTCAAGGCGGTCGGCAATTACGGCGAGATCTACGAGCGCAATCTCGGCATCGATTCGAAGCTCGCCATCCCGCGCGGCCTCAACCAGATCTGGAGCAAGGGCGGCATCCAGTACGCGCCGCCGATCCGCTGAGGCATGCGGCTGGCGATAGGCGCCGATATCGGGTCGCTTCTCTGTGCACTAGCGCACGGTCCTTGCGGAACATCAGGAGAACGGATAGGTTGTTCGTGTTTTGTACCGGATGATTCTGGCGCGCGGACAGCGAAATGCTCACAAGAAAACAATATGAGCTTCTCCTCTTCATTCAGGAGCGTCTGAAGGAGGCGGGTGTTCCGCCGTCCTTCGACGAGATGAAGGACGCTCTCGACCTCAAGTCGAAGTCGGGCATCCATCGCCTGATCAAGGCGCTGGAGGAGCGCGGCTTCATCCGGCGCCTGCCGAACAGGGCGCGCGCGTTGGAGGTCGTCCGCCTGCCGGAGGCGATGTCGCCGGGCCTCGCCAGACCGAAGAAGGCCGGTTTCGCGCCGAGCGTCATCGAGGGCAGCCTCGGGCGTATGCGCAACGTCGAGACGCCGGAAGCAGCCAACGATCCCGTCATCGTGCCGGTCATGGGCCGCATCGCCGCGGGCGTGCCGATCTCCGCCATCCAGACCCAGAGCCACGCGATCACCGTCCCGCCGGAGATGCTGGGACCGGGCGAGCATTTCGCGCTTGAGGTCCGCGGCGATTCGATGATCGAGGCCGGCATCCTCGACGGCGACACGGTGCTGATCCGCAAGACGGAGAACGCCGATAGCGGCGATATCATCGTCGCGCTGGTCGACGAGGAAGAGGCGACGCTGAAGCGACTTCGCCGCCGCGGCGCCTCGGTCGCCCTCGAAGCCGCCAATCCCGCCTACGAGACCCGCATCTTCGGCCCCGACCGCGTCCGCATCCAGGGCCGCCTTATCGGCCTCATGCGCCGGTATTGAGCGGCCGATGCTTTACGCCTTCGATCAGCGAGCCCGGCCTTTGTCCGCATAGCATGGCCGGCCTCCGGGGCTGATCGACGCTCACGCTTTAGCTCCGCCGACAGTGCTCTTAGCTGTCGTTGCCGGGCTTGACCCGGCAACCCAGACTTCTCTTCGACTCACCTGCAGCGATTGATCCAGGAGAGGCTGGATTGCCGGGTCAAGCCCGGCAATGACATGCGGGAGCCACCGATCACAATGGCGCGCCAAATGTCGATTCGTGCTGGTGCCGATTGTTAACCCGTCCTGACGAACCCGCCGCGAGCAAGGCGCGCAGCGCCCGGGTCAGACCCGGCGCCCCGCCTTGCCCTCGCCTCACCGGCAGGCCTTGGCCGCCACCTTGGTCGGGCTGAGATCGAGCTTGACGAGCTTCCCCTTGAGCGCGAAGTCGCCATAGTCGAGCTTCATGCGCCGCGTGATGCCGTTCTCGTAGATGATGAACGACAGCTCGTAGGACGGCTTCTGCTCGCCGTCGGACTTTTCGTCGGTGAAATAGCTGATCGTCACCGGCCAGGAGCGGATATTGGCGAGGCCGGCGCCGCGCGCCGTCGCCTCGTCGCCGAGATCGTCGGTGCCGGCATTCTCCGCGCCGATCACGGCCGAGGTCTCGTAGGACTTCTTGCCCTGGTCCGAGCCGTCATAAAGATCGACCTGGACGAAATGCTTGCCGGCCCGCGCCGCGTCGATGATCGCGGCGAGATGCTGGTTCGGGAAGCTGAAATTCTGCGGGATCGTGAAATGCGCCGCCTTCGGCTTGGCGATCGTGACCTCGACGTCGCCCGCGCCGCGCGCCGCCGATCCCGAGCTGTCCTCGGAGATCGTGCCGTCAACGAAGCTCTTGGTGGAGAAATTGAAGGTTTTGCCGGCGACGTCCTCGAAGGTCGTCGTCGCGACGTCGGTCAGCCGCGCATTACCGTCCTCGTCGCTGATGCGCGTGACGAAGCGCAGCCGCGTCGTATAGCCGTCGCAGGCCGAGCCGGCGAAATCATAGACCATGCGCCCCTCGGCGTCGCTCACGGTGTCGGACGAGCTGTCCTGGTCGAGCGTCAGGTCGTAGACCGCGCGGTGGGCGACCATGGCGCTGACACTGCCGGTCGCGCCCGCCGCGGTACCGGTGGCGCCGGCGAGGATCGCGAAAAGGCCGGCGGCGCAAAGGGTCCTGGCCGTCACGCGCTGAAGCACCGAAGCGGGCATCGTTGGGGGTACTCCTCCGTCGTCACCGCGACATCATCCCATTTCAATCTCGA
>CAWZZK010000188.1:0-4608 GCA_963966455.1 Kaistia sp.
GAGCGCCGGCGTGCCGCGCGACATCATGTCGACGAGGGTGCCGACATAGGCGTAGATCGCCACCTCGGCGAGCGAGACCGCGAGCCGCGCCGCCATCAGCGCCAGCACATAGGGCCAGACCGGCGCCAGGAAATAGCGATAGAAGGCGAGGAGGCCGGGCGGCGGCGTCCCGTCCTCGACGGCGAAGGGGTCGATCAGCTTTTCAAAGTAGCGCAGCATGCTATGTCCGGGGGCGCCGGCCGCCTTCCTTGTCGCGAGCGTCCGGATGTCTTCAACGTCCGAGCGCTCCATTTCCGTTCCGAACGGCCCGTCCTTGCCGAGCATCGTCCTCTATCAGCCCGATATCCCGCACAATACCGGCGCGATCCTGCGATTCGCCGCCTGTGTCGGGCTGCCGGTGGAGATCATCGAGCCGGCGGGCTTCGATCTCTCCGATCGCGGGCTGAAGCGGGCCGGCATGGACTATCTGGAGCGCGCGACGCTGACGCGCCACCCTTCCTTCGCGGCATTCGACGCGTTTCGCCGCGAGCGTGGCGGGCGGCTGGTGCTGCTGACGACCAAGGCGACGCGCTCCTATCTCGATTTTGGCTATGCCGCCGGCGATTGTCTCATGTTCGGCCGCGAGAGCGCCGGCGTGCCGGATGCGGTACATGGGCTCGCCGACGAGCGGCTGGTGGTGCCGATGCGCCCCGGCCTCCGGTCGATCAATCTCGCCATGACCGTCGCCATGGTGGCCGGCGAGGTGCTGCGGCAGGTCGGCCGCGGGTCCGCCGCCGCGCCAATGAACGTCCAGGGAGGATGAGCCGATGACCCTGCCCGACGGGCTCGACGACAAGAAGGCGCGGGCCACCGGCTGGTTCCGCGAGCTGCAGGCGCGCATCACCGCCGCCTTCGAGGACCTGGAGCGCGAGACGCCGGATGCGCTCTATCCCGGCGCGCCGGGCCGCTTCGAGCGCAAGCCCTGGACGCGCACCGATCATACCGGCGCCGACGGCGGCGGCGGCACCATGGCGATGTTGCGCGGCCGGCTGTTCGAGAAGGCGGGCGTGCATGTCTCGGCGGTGCATGGCAGCTTCGCGCCGGAATTCGCCAAGGATATCCCCGGCGCCGATGTCGACCCGCGCTTCTGGGCCGGCGGCATCTCGCTCATCGTGCATCCGAGGAGCCCGAACGTCCCGGCCGTGCACATGAACACGCGCATGGTTGTGACGACGCGGCAGTGGTTCGGCGGTGGCGCCGACCTGACGCCGGTGCTGGATCGCCGCCGGACGCAGGACGACGCCGACAGCGTCGCCTTCCACGCCGCCATGCGCGGGGCTTGCGAGCGTCACGCCGTCGCCGATTACGGCCGCTACAAGGAATGGTGCGACACCTATTTCTTCCTGAAGCACCGGGCCGAGCCGCGCGGCATCGGCGGCATCTTCTATGACGGACTCAATTCAGGCGACTGGGAGGCCGATTTCGCCTTCACGCAGGATGTCGGATCGAGCTTCCTCGACATCTATCCAAAGATCGTCCGCGCCAATCTCGCCGCGCCCTGGACCGAGGCCGATCGCGAGGAGCAACTCGTGCGCCGCGGCCGCTATGTCGAGTTCAACCTGCTCTATGATCGCGGCACGATCTTCGGCCTTCGGACCGGCGGCAATGTCGATTCCATTCTCTCCTCGATGCCGCCCGAGGTGAAATGGCCATGATCGAAGCGAGGCGGGGACGGACGACATGACGAAAGCGGTGCTCGGCATCATCGGGGGCTCGGGCCTCTATGACCTTCCCGGCCTCGAAGAGGCGGAGTGGCGGACGGTCGAAAGCCCGTGGGGCACACCGTCCGACCAGCTGCGCTTCGGCCGCATCGGCGCAACGCCGATCGTCTTCCTGCCGCGGCACGGGCGCGGCCATCGCCTCTCGCCCTCCGGCATCGATTACCACGCCAATATCGACGCGCTGAAACGCGCCGGCGTGACCGATCTCGTCTCGGTCTCGGCGGTCGGCTCGCTGAAGCAGGAGCTCTTTCCCGGCGATTTCGTCATCGTCGACCAGTTCATCGACCGCACGGTCGGCCGCGTTTCGACCTTCTTCGGCAATGGCTGCGTCGCCCATGTCTCGATGGCGCATCCGGTGGCGCCGCGGCTCGTCGAGCGCATCCGCCTCGCCGCCGCGGCGGAGGACATCCCGCACCACGTCGGCGGCACCTATGTCGCGATGGAGGGGCCGCAATTCTCCTCCGTCGCGGAATCGCATCTCTACCGGTCCTGGAACGCCGACGTGATCGGCATGACCAACATGCCGGAGGCGAAGCTCGCCCGCGAGGCGGAACTCTCCTATGCCACCATCGCCATGGTGACCGACTATGACTGCTGGCATCCGAACCACGCCGCGGTCACGGTCGCCGATGTGATCCGCGTGCTCGGCGAAAACCGCGACAAGGCGCAGCGCCTCGTGGCCCGCCTTGCCCGCGATTTCCCGGCCGAGCACGAGCCATGCCCGATCGGCTCCGACCGCGCGCTCGACCACGCCCTGATCACGGCGCCCGAAGCGCGCGATCCGGCCGTCCTGGCGAAGCTCGACGCCGTCGCCGGCCGCGTGCTTCGCCGCTGATCGCATGTCGCGGCTTTACGCCGTGCACCCGCTCGGGCAAGGCTGTGGCTCAACCGCCCGCGGCCGCGCCGCGCCCGAACGATTCGACGTGCGAAGATGACCTCAGAACCTTTCGACTACGCCGCCGCCATCCGCACCATCCCGGACTATCCCGCCAAGGGCGTGATGTTCCGCGACATCACCACGCTGCTCGGCAATCCGCGCGCCTTCCGCCGCACGATCGATGAGCTCGTGCAGCCCTGGGCCGGCTCGAAGGTCGACAAGGTGGCAGGCATCGAGGCGCGCGGCTTCATCATCGGCGGCGCGGTGGCGCATCAGCTTTCGGCCGGCTTCGTGCCGATCCGCAAGAAGGGCAAGCTGCCCTGGCAGACCATCGGCGAGGATTATGCGCTCGAATATGGCCATGACCGGATCGAGATCCATGTCGACGCGGTGGCGAAGGGCGAGCGCGTCATCCTCGTCGACGACCTGATCGCCACCGGCGGCACCGCCGAGGCGGCGATCAAGCTCCTGCGCCAGACCGGCGCGGTCGTCGAGGCGGCGTGCTTCATCGTCGACCTGCCGGCGCTGGGCGGCGCCGACAAGCTGCGCGCGCTCGACGTGCCGGTGCGGACGCTGATCGCCTTCGACGGCCACTGAGGGGATCGCCGATGGCCGATTTCACGCTGCATGTCGGGACGCAGATCTGGTCGAGCTGGTCGCTGCGCCCGTTCATGGCGCTCGCCGCGACGGGCGCCGCCTTCGAGACGGCGGTGACCCCTCTGCGTGCCGACGGCACCAAGGCCGAGATCGGCAGCTTCAGCCCCTCGGGCCTCGTTCCCGTGCTGATCGATCGCCGCGGCGGGCGCGATCTCACCGTCTGGGATTCGCTGGCGATCTGCGAATATCTCGCCGAAAGCTGGCCGAGCCTCTGGCCGGCCGATCCCGTGGCACGCGCCGTCGCGCGGTCCGTCTCGGCCGAGATGCATTCGGGATTTCGCCCGATGCGGATGGCGATGCCGATGGATCTCTTCGCGGAGCGTCCGGGCGAGGGGCTCGACGCCGAGGGCGTCGCGGCCGATATCCGCCGCATCGACGCGATCTTCAGCGATTGCCGGAGCCGATTCGGCGCCGCGGGTCCCTATCTCTTCGGGACTTTCTCGATCGCCGATGCCATGTATGCGCCGGTGGCCAGCCGCTTCCGCACCTATCGGCCCGAGCTCAGCGCGCCGGCCGCAGCCTATGTCGCGACACTTCTGGCCGATCCGGGCTTCAAGGCCTGGGAAGCGGCGGCCCTGAAGGAAATGTGACGGCGGGCGGGCGACATGCCGCCTTGACCGCCGAGACGCATCGGCCCAGCCTCCGGGCGGGGCAGACGCGGAGCCTGCCGGGATGACGGTATGAATTCGTTCTTCGATGTCTTCAAATGGGATCGCTTCATCGCCCCCTCCGCGATGGAGCTGCTGTTCTGGCTGGTCTCGGCGATCGCGGTGCTGTTCGGCGTCTGGGGTCTTTCCTCCGGCATCGCCATGGTCGAGACGGCGCCTGTTCCCGGCCTCGTCCTGATCGCGGTCTCGATCATCGGGACGCTCGCCGGCATCGTCGCGGCGCGCATCGCCTGCGAGGCGGTGGTGATCCTCTTCCGCGTCAACGAAAACCTGATGGACATCGCCGAGCGCGGCTTCACGGCGATGCCGACCCAGATCGTCGAGAGCGCCGCCGTCCGCCTCGAGCATCGCGCCCCCGAGCCGCGCGAGGAGCCGCCGCCAGCGCGCCGGCAGGCTGAGCGAAGCGCCACGATCATCGAGGACCTGCCGCCCATCTTCGACGCGGAAGCGGAGGACGAGGACGACGCGGCCGATCCGTTCGCGCCCGACCAGGGCCGGGTCGAGCCGAGGGCCTGGGACGTCAAGCCGGTGCAGCCCAAGCATGCGCAGCCGCAGCCTGCGCAGCCGCAGACGGCACAGTCCAAAACGGCTTCGGCCGAGGTCTTTGCGCCCGAGCCGAAGCCGCGGATGCGCGACGTCACCCCGC
>CAWZZK010000189.1:0-12274 GCA_963966455.1 Kaistia sp.
TGCCGCAGCCCGATGCCTTCGCATCGGGCAAGGCGGCCGACACGGCGGGCGCCCGCCAGCGGGAAACCCGAAGGGCCGGCCTGCTCCGGGCCAAATCCTCCGGTCTTCGTCTCGGCCGTACCCCGGTACGGCCGTCGCCAAAGCCCTCGACCTTTGCCCCGAGCAGACCGGCAGAGCGCTTCCAGCAAGCCAGGAAAGGCTCTAGGGCGAAGGATAGCGCTGCTGCAGGGCGCGGATGCGCGCGGCGAGGCCCATCGGCGCTTCGCCCTTGACCGGAACCACCTCGATAGCCGGCGAGGCCGCTGCGCTTTCTGCCGGCCCGACCGGCCGCGCCACCGGCGCTTCGATCGCTTTCGGCGCTTCCTCGCGTGCGAGCTTCGCCACGGCGGCGCCGATATCGAGCAGTGACTGCCGGAGCGCGCCATTGTCGGCGGGCGATGCGCCATCGCGGAGAGGGGCGCGAGCCGCCGCTTCCAGCGCAGCGATCTTTGCCGGCAGTGCCTGGCGATCATCGTCCGTCGCCGCCGCAGGCGCGGAGGGCAGGGCAGGCGTGGGCTCCGCGGCGAGGCGGGCCTCCAGGTTCGCGATCGTGTCCTTCGCCGCGGCGAGTTCGGCACGAAGCGCGTCGGCGGCGGCGTTGGCCGTCTTCAGTTCGGCATCGAGCGCGCGACGGGCCGCCGCTCCGGCTGCGATCTCGCCGAGCGCCGCCTCGCGGCGCATCTGTTCGCCGGCGAGCGTCGCCCTCAGTTCCGCCAGCGCCGCACCGGCCGTGCCGGCTTCCGAGGCCTGTCGGCCGGCGGCGCGGATCTGGTCGCGGAGATTGGCGAGTTCGGTCTCGCGGGCAATGACTTCCAGCTTCTGCGTCTCGCGCTCCGCCACCACCGCCTCGAGCTGTCGGCGCGCCGCGTCGAGCCGTGCTTCCATGTCCTGCATGCGCTTCTCCGCCGTCCTGCCGGCCTCGTCCGCCTCGCCGAGCCGGCGCTCGCGCTCGGCAAGGGTGCCGAGCAGCTCGCCCCGTTCCCGCTCGAGGCGGCCCATGCCTTCGCTCGCCAGCGACTGCTCCGCCGAGAGATGGGCGATCAGCGCCCGCTTCTCGCCGAGCTCGACCTCGCGGCCGGCGACGCGCGTCTCCAGCTTCTCGATGGTGCTTTCGAGCCGGCGCGTCGACAACGCGTAGTCGGCTCTCAGCTGGTCGCGATCGGCGGCGATCTCCGCCGGCGTCATCGGCAGCGTCATCTCGATGTCGCGCCGGGTGAGACGCACGGCGCGCCGCCAGAAGGGCGGCAGGACGATCAGCGCGGCAAGCCCCGTCGCGAGGACGCCCAGCGCCACATACATCGCCGCTTCGATCACGCCTTACTCCGCTTCACGCCCGTCCGGCCATCCGACCGCCTCCGCATTCGCATTGCCGCGGCGGCGAGTCCAGTGACGTCCATCCTAGGGCGGGGTTCTCTCCGGAGCGTGAAGAGCCGCGGATCCCAGGATCAGAAGGGGTTCCAGGTCTGCTTGTCGGTGAATTTCAGGTAGCCGACGCTGATGCCGAGCCGCGCGCCGACGCCCGAGACGATCGGCACGACGAAGACGTTGTTGCGCGAGAGCACCGTCGCGCCGACGCCGCCGACGAGATAGGCCGAGCCGTTCACCCCGACGAAACGGTCGTAGATCGCGTTCACCGAGGGCAGGTTATAGACGAGCATCATGACCTTGGAGCCGTCGCCGCCGAAATCCCAGCCGATCGAAGGGCCCTGAAAATAGACCGGATGCTTGCCGGCATTCTTGGTATAGAGCGTGCCCTGGCCGTAACGGACGCCGGCGATCAGCGCGCCGCTGCCCTGCTCGCCGAGCACATAGCCGTTGGGCTGGCCATATTGCGACATCGAATGCTCGACGACCGAGGCGAGGCCGCCCGAGACCTCGCCGAAGAAGGCGCCGCCGGTCCTGACGATCTCGTCGACGGAATAATGCTCGCCGTCCTGCGTCTGGGCTTTCGCGGGAGCCGCGGCAAGGCCGGTCGCGAGCAGCGCCAGGCCGAGCAGCGCGGCGAGATGGCGCAGGAAGGTCGCGGGACGGGTCATCGCATTCACCTCATCGAGACGGTCGCGCCCATCGAGCGAAGCGCGGAAGAGAGCCTGCCCAATGACGGGGCCGCGGACAAGCAGTGGCGGAAAAAAGCGGCTCAATCGCGGCGCCGCCCGTTCCGTCGCGCGGTTGGCATCGCCGGCTTCGCGGTGTATCCCCTTGTCGCTCGGCGCGGCGCGCGCGATTCGGTTGCGGAGACGGGGGATCGACGATGTCTGAAGCGGCAGAACTCGAGGCGCTCGATCTCGCGGCGCTGCTGTGCAGCCGCGTCTGCCACGACATCATCTCCCCGGTCGGCGCCATCAACAACGGCCTCGAGGTTCTCGACGAGGAGAACAACGAGGAGATGAAGGCCTTCGCCTTCGATCTCATCCGCAAGAGCGCGCGCCAGGCATCCGCCAAGCTGCAGTTCGCGCGCCTCGCCTTCGGCGCCGCCGGTTCGGCCGGGGCGGAGATCGATCTCGGCGACGCCGAGAAGGTCGCGCGCGGCTGGATGGACGGCGAGAAGGCCGAGTTCTCCTGGTCGGCGCCGCCCGCGCTGATGGCGAAGAATCGCGTCAAGCTGCTGCTCAATCTCGTGCTGCTCGCCGTCGCCGCCGTGCCGCGCGGCGGCCATATCAAGGTGACCGTCTCGGGCGCCCCGTCGTCGCCGGACTTCACCTTCCTCTGCACGGGGCCGAACGCCCGCATCCCGGCCGCGTTCGAGAAGCTGGTCCCCGGCAATCTCGTCGACGTCCATCTCGACGCGCATGCGGTTCAGCCCTACTACACCGGTCTCCTCGCACGCGCCTGCCGCATGGATGTCGCGGCGGTGCTGGAAGGCACCGACGTCGTCATCACGGCCAAGAGCCGTCCGCAGGACTGATTTGTCCAGCCGTCCGCAGGACTGATCGCGCGCCGTCCGCTGCGGCCAATCCCCACTCGTTCGATCGCAGGATCGCGGACGATCCCGAGCCGCCGACCGAATGGTCGTGCCGCGAGCTTGCCGCGTCATCGGCGCCGGCGCCTTACCCCCGAAAATGCGAAACCCCGCCGGAGCGGGGTTCGACAGGCTTGGCGAGGCAGGACCGCTCAGGCGGTGGCGCGCATCGGCGCTTCGTCCGGCTCGCGCAGCACATAGCCGCGGCCCCAGACCGTCTCGATATAGTTGTGGCCGTTGGTGGCGTTGGCGAGCTTCTTGCGCAGCTTGCAGATGAAGACGTCGATGATCTTCAGCTCGGGCTCGTCCATGCCGCCATAGAGATGGTTGAGGAACATCTCCTTGGTGAGGGTCGTCCCTTTCCGGAGCGAGAGCAGCTCCAGCATCTGGTATTCCTTGCCCGTCAGATGCACGCGGCTGCCATTCACCTCGACGGTCTTGGTGTCGAGATTGACGGTCAGGTCGCCGGTGTTAATGACCGACTGGGCATGACCCTTCGAGCGGCGGACGATGGCGTGGATGCGGGCGACCAACTCGTCCTTGTGGAACGGCTTGGTCATGTAGTCGTCGGCGCCGAAGCCGAGGCCGCGCACCTTGTCCTCGATGCCGGCGAGGCCGGAAAGGATGAGGATCGGCGTCTTGACCTTGGATAGCCGCAGCGCGCGGAGAACCTCGTAGCCCGACATGTCGGGCAGGTTCAGGTCGAGCAGGATGATGTCGTAGTCGTAGAGCTTGCCGAGATCGACACCCTCTTCGCCGAGATCCGTCGTGTAGACGTTGAAATTCTCGGACTTGAGCATCAGCTCGATGCTCTGCGCCGTAGCGCTGTCGTCCTCGATCAGCAGAACTCGCATACCAATCCCCTCATTGCCTGTCCTGGGCTCGGCGCTCCGGTCCTTGCGAACCGGCCGCCCTGGGAAGCGGCTCAACCCCGATTCGAAGCCTAACGAATAATGGTTAACAAATTCCGATTCGCACCCACAAGCGGCCTCGGCGGATGAGGCGGAAATTCCGCAAGGCGCCTGCGTTTGCGCCCGATCTGCGCCCTAGGCGCCGATCGGCGCAATTGCACGGATCGCGGTAACCAATTCGTCGGACTCCTCGGTCTAGGATGACGGGGTAACCAGTGGGGTTTACCTCGCCTTAAGCCGTCCTTCGCCATGATTAACGCGAGACGTAAACGAAACGTTAGCGCGGAGCGAAAGGTTTAAGGTTTCGACAAGCGGTTCGTCCCGTGCCGGGAGAACCGTGCCGCCAGGGGGGCGGCGATAAAGCGTGTCGCGGAGCGGGTTCCCTGCCGCCCCGGACCGAGGGGAGTTGTGAGTCCGATGAAGTCGCGTGAGAGTCTCGTTCGGCTGAAGCGTTTCCAGGTCGAGGAGAAACGCCGCCGCGTCCAGCAGATCGAGCTGATGATCGCCGAGTTCGAGAAGATGGCGCGCGACCTCGACGAGCAGATCCGCGTCGAACAGGAACGCTCCGGCATCCGCGACCAGAACCACTTCGCCTATCCGACCTTCGCCAAGGCCGCGGCGCAGCGCCGCGACAATCTCAAGGCCTCGGCTCAGGAACTGCAGAGCCAGCTCGAGGGCGCGCAGGACGATCTCCTCGCCGCGACCGACGAACTGCGGAAATACGAGCTGATGGCCGAACGCGACCAGGAGCGCGAGCGCGCCTCGCAGCCGCCCGCCGACGGTCAGGCTGCGGAGGAGCCCGCGCCCCGCCGCGGCCGCCCGCTCGCCGGCGAGCGCCGCAGCGTCTAGGCCTCCGTCGTCTAGCGTTCCGCCTCCGGATCAATCAGAGGCACATGCGGGCCGGCCTCGCGCGGCAGGAAGCCGTCGAGGCGGGGATCGCGCGACACCTCGATGGCGAATTTCCATGGGCTGAACCCCATGCGCCGGTAGAACGGAATCGCCGCCGGGTGGTCGAAATGGCAGGTGTGCAGCCACACCCGCTGGGCGCCGCCGCCAAAGCCGAGATCGAGCACGGCCGACATCAGCGCCCGCGCCGCGCCGGTGCCCGCGACCTCCTCGACCACGCCGAACATCTCGACCTCGACCTCGCCGCCATCGGCGCTGTTCTGGAGCTCGACGAGCCCGACCGGCTCGCCGCGGCGCTCCAGGAAGAGCACGGTCGAGCCGGGCCGCGTCAGCTCGGCCCTAAGCGTCGCGTCGTCCATGACGGCGCGCGAGAACCAGAGCCATTTCTCGCCGATGCGCCGGTAGAGCGCCCGGTAGGCCGCAAGATCGGTGCCGGATTGCCGGGTGATCGAGAACCCCTCCGGCAGCGGCGCGACGGGGCCGGCGTCGCGGCTCTCGATCGCAAGATAGGTGACGACATTGGCGATGAGGCCCGGCGGCAGGTCGGTATAGCCGTCGAGGTCGAGGGGAATGGTCGGCATCAGTCGAGAATCTCGCGGTCGAGCAGATAGCGGGCGGCGGCGATGAGCGTCGGGCGGACATTCTCGCGCGCGGCGAAGACGAGGAGAAGCGGCTCGTTCTCCATGAAATGCTCCAGCACCGCCGCCAGGAAGCCGGGATCGGCGGCGGCGCTTCTCAGCACTTCAGGGCCAATTCCCGTCAGCGCCAGGAAGCGGCCGAGTTCCTCCGGCTCGCCGGCGAGGAAGGCGAGGGCGCGGATCGCCAGCGCCTCGGCGCCTTCGATCGTCATCGGCGGCTCCCGATCGCGGATCATGCATTTCCCTTTCCGAAACGAATCGTCGCTAGAACTTAAGCCGAATACCACCAAACGGTCGGCCAGTGGCCGGCTGCCCCCTGGAGGAGCCGCGCGCCGGGACGACCGGACGGGGTGGAGGCTGAGGTCGGATGGCGAAGACCGTACTGGTCGTGGAAGACAACGAGCTCAACATGAAGCTCTTCCACGATCTGCTCGAAGCGCATGGCTACAACATCATCCAGACCCGCAACGGACTGGAAGCGCTGGATCTCGCCCGCCGCCACCGCCCCGACCTGATCCTCATGGATATCCAGCTGCCCGAGGTTTCCGGCCTCGAGGTGACGAAATGGATCAAGGAGGACGACGAGCTTCGCGCCATCCCGATCATTGCCGTCACCGCCTTCGCCATGAAAGGCGACGAGGAACGGATCCGCCAGGGCGGCTGCGAGGCCTATCTCTCCAAGCCGATCTCGGTGACGAAGTTCATCGAGACGGTGAAGGCCTATCTGGGGGACGCCTGATGACTGCCCGCGTCCTCGTGGTCGACGACCAGCCGGCGAACATCAAGCTGCTCGAGGCGATGCTGAACGCCGAGTATTTCGAGGTCGTGACGGCCTCGAACGGCGAGGAAGCGCTCGCCGTCTGCGCGCGCGGCCTCTGCGATCTCGTGCTGCTCGACGTCATGATGCCGGGCATGGACGGGCTCGAGGTCTGCCGGCGGCTGAAGCAGAACCCGCAGACCGCGCAGCTTCCTGTCATCATCGTCACCGCGCTCGACCAGCCCTCCGACCGGCTGAAGGGTCTCGAAGCCGGCGCCGACGATTTCCTGACCAAGCCGATCAACGAACTGGCGCTCATCACGCGGGTGAAGAGCCTCGTGCGGTTGAAGACGCTGACCGACCAATTGATGGTGCGCGCCTCGGCGACGAGCGAACTCGGCATGGCCGATCCGTTCGACGGCGCCGTCGCCTCGGGCGATCACGGGCGCATCCTTCTCGTCGAGGACAAGTCCTCGCGCCGCAGCCGGATCGTCGAGGGGCTCGCCGAGGCTGGCCACCGCGTCGATGCCGAGAGCGACCCGCAGGAGGCGCTGTTCCGCATCGCCGAGGGTCCTTACGACCTCGTCATCGTCAGCCTCGATCTCGACGGCTTCGACGGGCTCAGGCTCTGCTCGCAGATCCGCTCGCTGGAGCGGACGCGGCTGTTGCCGATCCTCGTCGTGGCGCAGGCGGACGAGACGCATCGCCTCGTGCGCGGCCTCGATCTCGGCGTGAACGACTATCTGCTGGCGCCGATCGACAAGAACGAGATGCTGGCCCGCGTGCGCACGCAGGTGCGCCGCAGCCGTTTCATGGAGCGGCTGCGCGACAGCGTGCATCTCACCATGGAGATGGCGATCACCGACGGGCTCACCGGCCTGCACAATCGCCGCTATCTGGAACGCCATCTCGCCGGCCTCGTCGACCAGGCGTCTCAGCGCCAGCGCCCGCTCTCGGTGCTGCTGCTCGACATCGATTTCTTCAAGTCGGTCAACGACACGCATGGCCACGACGCCGGCGACGACGTGCTGCGCGAGTTCTCGCGGCGCGTCCGCCGCACCGTGCGCAGCATGGACCTCGTCTGCCGGCTCGGCGGCGAGGAATTCGTCGTGGTGATGCCCGATACCGACATCCGCATCGCGGAGATCGTCGGCGAGCGGATTCGCGAGCGGATCGCCGCGCAGCCCTTCCTGATCGAGGGCGGCGAGAAGCAGCTGGCGGTCACGGTCTCGATCGGCCTCTCGGCCCGCTCCGGCCGCGGCGACACGCCGGAGACGCTGCTGCGGCGCGCCGACGAGGCGCTCTATCGCGCCAAGCGCGAGGGACGCAACCGCGTCGCCGCCGCGGTCGCCTGACCCATTCCTCACCGCATCGACCAAAGAAAAAGGCGCCGCGATGCGGCGCCTTGAACCGTCCTGCCTTGCGGCGGAGAGGCTTACTTGATCTTGGCCTCGCGGAACTCGACATGCTTGCGAGCGACCGGGTCGTACTTCTTGACCGAGAACTTCTCGGTCATGGTACGCGAGTTCTTCTTGGTGACGTAGAAGAAACCGGTGTCGGCCGAGCTGACGAGCCGGATCTTGATGGTGGTGGCCTTGGCCATGGCGAACCTCTGAATGCATCCGGCCGGGACGAGCCCCGCCAGCAGGAAATGTGGGCGCACCCTACGGATATGAAGCCGAAAGTCAAGGAAAGTCGGCGCCAAATCCGCGGTCAATGTCCCGCTTTGCGGATGCGGGTCAGGACAAGAACCAGATAGGCGACGAAGAACACCGCCAGCGCCGCCTCGAAGCCGTGCGGATCGAGGATATCCATCGCCCCGCCGATCGTCGCGGGTCCCACGAGGCCGCCGAGCGAATAGCAGAAGATGAAGGCGGCATTGGCAGCCGCGAGGTCGGCGCCGGAGAATCGCGCGCCGAGATGGGCGAGGCCGACCGTATAGAGCGAGCCGACGATGCCGCCCCAGAGCCCGAGCGTCAGCATGAAGGGCCAGAAGGAGGCCGAGACCAGCGGCAGCAGCAGCGTGCCGGCGAGGCCGACGAGCGCGATGCCGAAGAGAAGCTTGCGGCGGTCGACGCGGTCGGACAGAAGGCCCATCGGCATCTGCAGGACGATGTTGCCGATCGTCGCCGCGATGCCGAGCAGGATCACCGTGTCGCGGTCGTGCCCGACACGCTGGCCATAGAGAGGCAGCAGCGAGAAGGCGCCGCTCTCGACGACGCCGAAGAGGAGCGAGGCGCCGGTCGCGACGGGGGCGAGGAACAGGAAGCGCCGGAACGATCCGCCCGCGTGATGCGAGAGCTTCGGCGCGACGCCCATGCCGATGAGAACGGGCAGCGTGCCGAGGAACAGCACCGCGCTTCCGGTCAGGAACGGCGTGAAGCCGCGGGTGCCGGTCAGCGACAGGATCGCCGGGCCGAGGGCGAAGCCGGCCGAAAGCACCGTCGCATAGATGCCCATGATGATGCCGCGCCGCTCCGGCGGGGCAGCGCTCGAAATCCAGAATTCCGAGAGGACGAAGGTGACGGTCAGCGCGGCGCCGGCGACGAGGCGGAGCGGGAACCACAGCCAGAAGGGCGACAGGAAGAAGACCGGCAGGCAGATCGCCAGCACGGCGATCGACAGCGCCAGCAGCGGGCCCGTGCCCACGCGGCCCGCGAGGCGGGGGATGAACGGCGTGATCGCCAGCGAGGCGAGGCCCCAGAAGGCCGTGTTGAGGCCGATCCAGGTCGAGGAAATGCCGCGATCCTCGAGCGTCAGCGCGAGAAGAGGCAGCGTGATCGAGAAGCCGAGGCCGACCGCCGCGATCGAGCCGATCGCCGCCACGAGGCCGGAAATGCCGCCGCCGGACGCGCCCGGCGCTTCGCCGCGCATGGTATCGCTTGTCATCGCCTCGCCTTTCGGAGCAGGGGAACAGGAAGGCGCTGGGGCAGCGGACAGGGCCGCGGCCACACCTTCCGCGCGATGCGCGTTGCTTGCAGCCGCTAGCCGATATCCGGCTGCCAGGGCGCCTCGGCATCTTCCCGGTGGTCGGGATCGAAGCCGTGCATATAGAGCGCCCATTGCAGGCCGACGACGGCCCCCTTGATCGGTCGCAGCAGCGCGAGAGTCAAGATCAGCGTCAGCGGCAGCCAGATGGCGAGATGGGTGAAGTTGGAGAGATGGAACGCCGTCTCGACGATCAGGATCAGCGGCACCACGATGTGGCCGACCGCGACGATCGTGAAATAGGGCGGCGCATCGTCGGCGCGCTGATGCGAGAGATCCTCGCCGCACGCCTCGCAGCGATCGACAACACTCAGATAGCCGTTGAACATGCGGCCCTTGCCGCATTCAGGGCAGCGGCAGGCGAAGCCGCGCGCCATGGCGCGCCAGGGCGAGCGATGGGGCCGTGCCGCCTTCGCCGTGTCAGCCTGACCGGTCCATTCGCTCATCGGGAGCACTCCTCTATTCCCCGTCATATCGTGGCGGAGCGCGAGGAGACAAGCGCGGCAGACCGCCGCCGCTTCAGCGGGCCGGCCGCCGCGCGCTGGCGGCGACGATGACCGCGATGATGATGAGACCGGTGGCGAGATAGCGGAGGCCGGCGCCGAAGCCGTAGGTGTTCAGCATGGTGACGACCAGGAAGAGGAACAGCGCCGCCCCCCAGAGACCGGGGACGTTGGAATTGCCTCCGGCCACCGATGAGCCGCCGATCACGACGAGCGCGATCGAGGTCAGGAGATATTCCTCGCCCATCGACAGCGACGAGCCGCCGGAAAAGCCCGAGAGCAGATAGCCGCAGAGGCCTGCGAAGACCGCGCTCATCACATAGGCATAGAAGCGTGTGCGCCCGACATCGACGCCGGCGAGGCGCGCGGCACGGATGTTCTGGCCGATCGCGGTGACCCAGCGGCCATAGAGCGTGCGGCGGAGCACGAGTTCCATGAAGGCGGCGAGCGCGATGACGCAGATCGCCAGAACCGGCATGCCGAACACCTGCGCCGTGGTGAAATCGGAAAGCGCCGGCGGCGGCTTGATGCGGATGCCGCGGCCATAGGCGATCGCCGCCGACTGCACGAGAAAGCTCGACGACAGCGTGGCGATGATCGGCGGAATGCGCAGCAGCCAGATCAGCGCATAATTGACGATGCCGACCGCGACACCGCAGGCGAGCGCGATCAGCAGTCCCGTGAGGATCATGCCGTTCTGCGTGTCCATCACCTTGGTGGCGACGGCGCCGGCCAGCGTGATGGTCGCCGGGATCGAGAGGTCGACATTGCCCGGGCCGAGCGTGACGACATACATCTGCCCGATGCCGACGATCACCGAGAAGGTGGCGAAGGTGAAGGCGGCGGTCAGCACCTCCCCGCCGCCGCGTCCGCCTGTGAAGGCGACGATGACGAGCCAGACGGCGATCGCCGCGACATAGGCCCAGAGCCAGGGCCGGCCGGCGAGATTGCGCAGGAAGCTGGTGTTCATCGGCGGCGCTCCGCACGGTCGATCAGCGTGCGCGCGGCGAGCACGATGATGAGGATGGCGCCCTGCGCCCCGATCTGCCAGTCCGGCGAGAT
Organism: Kaistia sp.; assembly: GCA_963966455.1. Classification (GTDB taxonomy): domain Bacteria; phylum Pseudomonadota; class Alphaproteobacteria; order Rhizobiales; family Kaistiaceae; genus Kaistia; species Kaistia cartagenensis. Next base: position 10,764 of record CAWZZK010000189.1, read on the forward strand.
GCGCATGAAGGAGAGGAACGAGCCGGCGAGCGTCAGCGTCACGGCGCCGATCACCGCGCCGACCGGCGAGATGCGGCCGCCGACGAACTCGCCGCCGCCGAGAATGACACCGGCGATCGAGAGCAGCGTGTAGCGCAGCGCGATGTTGGCATCGCCCGAGGTGGTAAGCCCGACCAGCGACAGCCCGGCCAGCATGCCGAAGAAGCCGGCCAGCGCGAACATCGTCATCTTGACCTTGAGCAGCGACCAGCCGGCCCGCTCGATGGCCTTCGGATTGCCGCCGGCGCCGCGCAGCACCGCGCCATAGGAGGTGTGCATCAGGAGAAGGTTGGCGAGGATGGCGATGACGATGGCGGCGATGATCGGGAACGGGACGAAGGCCGGCTTCAGCGTCATCAGCGAGCGCAGGAAGGCGGGCGCCTGGCCGCCGGGGACCGGAAGGATCAGCACCGAAAGGCCGAGCCAGACGAAGGACATGCCGAGCGTCACGACGATCGAGGGCAGGTTGCGCCAGTGGATCAACGCGCCGAGCGCGGCATAAACGGCGATGCCGAAGGCGAGCGCCACGACGCCGACGAGCGGCGTCTGCATGATCCAGGGCAGCGTCGCGGGGAGGGCGCCCGAGGTCTGCAATTCCTTGACGACCGGCAGCGCGCCCATGCCGCCCGAGAGCAGCGTCGCGCCGACGCAGGCGACGAAGCCGACATAGGTGCCGATGGAGAGGTCGAGGTCGTTGACCGTGATGACGCACATCTGCGCCACCGTCGCCAGCGCGATCGGGATGGCGAGGTTGAGCATCAGGTTGAAGCCGACATAGCTCATCGCGCGCGGCTGCAGATAGAAGATTGCCGCGAGCAGGACGACGAGCGACAGCGCCGGAAGGAGCGTGCGCAGCTGGCGGGCGGTGAGGCGCATCAGGCGACCTCCTCGAAGGAGGCATGCAGCACGCGTTCCTCGGTCATCTCGGCGCGCGACAGGTCGGCGACGATGCGCTGGTCGCGGAAGACATAGACATGATCGCAGTGCTTCAGTTCGTCCATCTCGGTCGTGTACCAAAGGAAGGTGCGGCCGCGCTCGGCCTCGGCGCGGATCATGCCGTAGACCTCCTGCTTGGTGCCGATGTCGACGCCGCGCATCGGGTCGTCCATGAGGACGGTCTCGGCGGTCGAGCCGAGCGCGCGGGCGAACAGCGCCTTCTGCTGGTTGCCGCCCGAGAGCGAGAGGATCGGATTGTGGATGTCCGGCGTGCGGATGCCGATGCGGGCCTTCCAGTCCTCGGCCATCGCGTCGGTCTTGCCGCTGTCGATGAGGATGCCACGCTTGAGGCGGTTCAGCGAGGTGATGGTGATGTTCTCCGCGATCGACCAGAGCGGGAACACGCCGTCGGTCTGGCGGTCGCCGGCGACGAGGGCGGAGCCGCCCTCGACGGTGATGCCCGGAACCGTGCGCCGCGCCGCGTCGAAGATGCGGATCAGCATCTCGGACTGGCCCTGGCCGCCGAGCCCGGCGAG
>CAWZZK010000190.1:0-17784 GCA_963966455.1 Kaistia sp.
GGGCGCGCGCGACGGGCTTCGATGCCGCCATGGGCGCCGTCACGATCATCGCCGATGCCTCGGGCAAGGTCGGCCGCGTGCTGTTCGGCCTCGGGCGGCAGGACGCGTGGCGCCGCAGCCCGCTGGTCACCGGCAAGCTGCCGGCCATCCTGCCGGCGGGCGACTACGAATTCGTCACGGATCTGCCCGATCCCGGCCTCGGCGCGCTCGGCTGGGCGCTCGGCAACTATGCCTTCTCGCGCTACAAGACCGCCCGCCAGCCGGCGCCGCGTCTGGTGGTGCCGAAGGGCGTCGTCATCGGCGAGGCGCGCAGCCTCGCCCGGGCCGTCACGCTGGTGCGCGATCTCGTCAACACGCCGGCCAACGATCTCGGCCCCGCCGATCTCGCGCTGCAGGTGCACGCGCTTGGCGAGCGCCACGGCGCCAAGGTCACCGAGACGGTCGGCCCCGCGCTCCTTGCCGCCAATCTGCCGCTGATCCACGCCGTCGGCCGTGCCGCCGCGGAGGATCGCCAGCCGCGTCTCGTCGATCTCGTCTGGGGCGATCCCGACCATCCCAAGGTGACTCTGGTCGGCAAGGGCGTCACCTTCGACACCGGTGGCCTCGACATCAAGCCGTCGAGCAGCATGCTGCTCATGAAGAAGGACATGGGCGGCGCGGCCAACACGCTCGGCCTCGCCCAGTTGATCATGGAGGCGAAGCTGCCGGTGCGGCTGCGCCTCCTCGTCCCGACGGTGGAGAATTCCATCGCCGGCGGCGCCTTCCGGCCCGGCGACGTGCTGCGCTCACGCGCCGGCGTCACGGTCGAGATCGGCAATACCGACGCCGAAGGCCGCCTGATCCTCGCCGATGCGCTGGCGCTGGCGGCGGAGGAGACGCCCGATCTCCTCGTCGATCTCGCGACGCTGACCGGCGCGGCGCGCGTCGCGCTCGGCCCGGATATCCCGCCCTTCTATACGCATGACGACGAACTCGCCGCCGATCTCGCGCGCCATGCCGAGCGGGTCGGGGATCCGCTGTGGCGGTTGCCGCTCTGGCAGCCCTATGAGCAGATGATCGACTCGCGCATCGCCGACATCAACAATGCCGGGCAGGGCGGCTTCGCCGGCTCGATCACGGCGGCGCTGTTCCTCGCCCGCTTCGTGCCGAAGACCGTGCCCTGGGTCCATGCCGACATCTATGCCTGGAACCCGTCGTCACGCCCCGGCCGTCCCGAAGGCGGCGAGGCGCAGGCGATGCGGGCGCTCTACGCGCTGATCGCCGCGCGCTTCGGCGGCTGAGGGCGCTTGCGGCCGGGCGTGCCTTGCGGCTAAATAGTTCGGTTCCGAAACGATCGGCCGCGGAGCGCCCGGCATGCCCGTCAGTCTGCGCCCCTCGCAGGCCCTCCGCCTCTGGCACGACGTCACTTTCGATCTCGTCCGCGACGGCGAGCACGATCTTTCGGCGCGCCAGATGGCCGTGCTGCTCACCGTCTATCTCGAAATGCCGCCGCATACGGTGCGCGGCCTCGCCGCCAAGCTCGGCGTCACCAAGCCGGCCATCACCCGCGCGCTCGACACCATGGGCCGGCTCGGCCTTGTCAGCCGCCACCGTGACCCGGCCGATCGGCGCAACGTCGTCGTCCAGCGCACGGTGGGCGGCGCGCTCGCCGTCGAGCGGCTCGGCGACCTCATCATCGCCCGCCACAGGGACCTGCCGCCATGACTGATAGTCCGTCCGTGCTCGACCGGCGGCTCAACGCCTACCGACCCGACCTCGCCGATCTGCGTCTCAAGGGGCAGGTGACGGCGGAGCGCTTCGTCGAGGGGACGCTGTCCCGGGTCACCGCCGCCTCGACGCCGATCCGCCGCGCGCCGCGCCCGGACGGGCCGATCGACAGCGAGGCGCTTCTGGGCGAGGTGGTGCGCGTCTTCGAGGAGACGATGGAGGGCTGGGCCTTCGTCCAGCTCGAAACCGACCGCTATGTCGGCTATGTCGCCGCCGATGCGCTCGGGCCGCTCGATCCGCTGCCGACCCACCGCGTGACGGCGCTCCGCACCTTCGTCTATCCGGAGGCCGACCTCCGCAAGCCGCCGCTCGGCGCGCTCTCTTTCGGCGCGAAGCTGGCGCTCGGCGGCGTGGCCGTGACGCGCGGCACGCCCTATCTCCTCTTGCCGAACGGCGCCGGCGCGGTGGTGGAAACCCATGTCGCGCCGCTCGATGCGCCATGGGCGCTCGATTTCGTCGCCGTCGCCGAGCGCTTCCTGGAGACGCCCTATCTCTGGGGCGGGCGCACCAGCCTCGGGCTCGACTGCTCGGCGCTGGTGCAACTGTCGCTCGCCGCGGCCGGCATCGACGCGCCGCGCGATTCCGACCTGCAGGCGGCGACGCTCGGCGAAGCCCTGCCCGACGGCCTCGCGGGACTGCGCGAGCGCGGCGATCTCGTCTTCTGGCCCGGCCATGTCGGCATCCTCGCCGATCCCGAAACGCTGCTGCATGCCAGCGGCTACCAGATGGAGGTCGTCGCCGAGCCGCTCGACGAAGCCGTCGCCCGCATCGCCCTCACCGCCGGCCCCCCGACCGCGGTCCGCCGCATCCGGTTCGAGGCATAGTTGAGGGGGCTGGCCGGCCACCCCTCTTCACCTCTCCCATGGGGAGAGGTCGGACCGAAGGTCCGGGTGAGGGGCGTAGACTCTCCGGTGAGGCCGTAACCCCTCACCCGCCGGCTCCGCCGTCGACCTCTCCCTATGGGAGAGGTGAAAAAGCCGGCGGGCTCAGTGCAGGCCGAGTTGCCGTGTGCCGGCTGGGCGTCGCATCCGGTCGGGCCGATCAATAGCCGCGCGCGACGTCCACGAGGTTTTCGAGCGGCTTGCCGGCCTCGAAATCCTCGATGGCGCGCTGGATGCCCGCGGCGAGGACGTCCGCGTCGCTGGTGGCGGCGACATGCGGCGTGATGACGATGTTGCGGCGCGACCAGAGGGGGCTTGTCGCGGGCAGAGGCTCCTCCGCGAAGACATCGAGGCTGGCGCCGGTCAGCGTGCCGGTGTCGATGGCGGTGAGGATATCGGCCTCGACCTGCAATCCGCCGCGGCCGCCATTGATCAGCACCGGCCCGCCGAGCGCGCCGTCACGGGCAAGGCCGGCCAGCAGCTTCGTATCGATGATGCCCCGCGTCGCATCCGTCAGCGGCAGCAGCACGACAAGGATGTCGGTCCGTGCCAGGAAGGCGGGCAGCGCGTCGTCGCCGGCGTAAGTCTCGATGCCCGGCAGCGTCTTCGCCGAGCGGCTCCAGCCGGCGACATCGAAGCCGAGGCTCGCCAGAACCTTGGCCGATGCCCGGCCGAGCTCGCCGAGCCCCATGATGCCGACGCGGACGGCGCTCGCGGGCGGCTGCGGCAGCTCGCGCCAGACCCGGTTCGCCTGCTGGTCGAGATAAGCGAGCTGGCGGCGATGATGCAGCAGCACCTGCAGCGTAACCCATTCCGTCATCCGCATGGTGAGGTCGGGATCGACGACGCGCACGATCGGCACGTCGGGCAGTTCCGCCTTGCCGACGATATGGTCGACGCCGGCGCCGAGCGAGAAGATGGCGGCGAGATTCGGGAGATCGGCGAAGACGGCGCTGGAGGCGCCCCAGGCGAGGACATAGCGGATCGCGGCCGGATCGCCGACCTCGGGCCAGATCGCGACCGGCCGCCCGGCGGCGCGGAAGGGCGCGGCCCAGGGCTCCGGATCCCAGTGGCCGCAGGCGACGAGGATGCCGGGGAGGCTCATTGCGCGACGACGCCCTCGGGCGCGGTCTCGACCGCGAAGGCGGCCGCCATCAGCGCCCGCGTATAGTCGTTGGTCGGCGCCGCGAAGACCTGCTCGGCGGGGCCATATTCGACCATCTTGCCGCCGCGCATCACCACGACGTCGTTGGCGAGCGCGCGCACCACCTTGAGATCGTGGCTGATGAAGAGATAGGCGAGGCCGCGGCGCTCCTGCAGATCGCGCAGGAGATCGACGACCTGCGCCTGCACCGACATGTCGAGCGCCGAGGTCGGCTCGTCGAGCATCACGAAATCCGGCTCGAGCACCATGGCGCGGGCGATCGAGATGCGCTGGCGCTGGCCGCCGGAGAATTCGTGCGGATAGCGATGGCGGCTGGCCGGATCGAGGCCGACCTCCTCCAGGGCCTTGGCCACCTTCACCTCGCGGTCGCGCGGCGAGAGGTCCGGCTGGTGCACCTTCAGCCCCTCGGCGACGATCTCGCTCACCGACATGCGCGGGCTCAGCGAGCCGAACGGGTCCTGGAAGACGACCTGCATGTGGCGGCGCAGCGGCCGCATCTCCGCGAAGCCGCGCCCGTCGATCCGCGCGCCCTTGAAGCGGATCGGACCCTTGGACGAGATCAGCCGCATCAGCGCGAGGCCGAGCGTCGTCTTGCCCGATCCCGATTCGCCGACGACGCCGAGCGTCTGGCCGCGGCGCACGGAGATATCGATGCCGTCGACGGCCTTCACATAGTCGACCGTGCGGCGGAAAAGGCCGGCCTTGATCGGGAACCAGACCTTGAGATCGTCGGTCGCGACGATTTCCGCCGCGGCAGGGTCGGCGGCGCGCGGCCGCCCGCGCGGCTCGGCCGCCAGCAGGTGGCGGGTATATTCGTGCTGCGGATTGGCGAAGACCTCGCGGGTCGGCCCGGTCTCGACGATATGGCCCTTGGTCATCACGCAGACGCGGTCGGCGATCTTGCGCACGATGCCGAGGTCATGGGTGATGAAGAGCAGCGCCATGCCGCGCCGCTCCTGGATGTCCTTGAGCAGCTTCAGGATCTGCGCCTGCACGGTGACGTCGAGCGCCGTGGTCGGCTCGTCGGCGATCAGGAGTTCCGGCTCGTTGGCGAGCGCCATGGCGATCATCACGCGCTGGCGCTGGCCGCCGGAGAGCTGGTGCGGATAGGAATCGAGCCGCTTCGCGGCGTCGCGGATGCCGACTTCCTCGAGCAGTTCGAGGATGCGCTTCCGCGCCGCCTTGCCGCTGATGCCCTGATGGATGAGCAGCACCTCGCCGATCTGCCGCTCGATCGTGTGCAGCGGGTTGAGCGACGACATCGGCTCCTGGAAGATCATCGTGACCTTGTTGCCGCGCACGCTGCGGAGCGTCTTCTCGTCGGCGGAGAGCAGATCGGTGCCGTTGAAGAGGATGCGCCCGGTCGGATGCTCGGCCGGCGGATATGGCAGGAGCCTCAGCACCGAAAGCGCCGTCACCGACTTGCCCGACCCCGATTCGCCGACCAGCGCCACGGTCTCGCGCGGCCGGATGGCAAACGAAATGCGGTCGACGGCGACGCTGCGCGTCCCGCCCTGGACGAAATGGACGGAGAGGTCCTGCACGTCGAGGAGGGGGGCGTCAGAGGAAGCGGAGGAGGGCGGCATTGGAGGTTGCGTCATCAGCCGATCGCCTTGCGCGGGTCGAAGGCGTCGCGGACGCCCTCGCCGATGAAGACGAGCAGCGACAGCGCCAGCGAGATGATCACGAAGGCGGTGAAGCCGAGCCAGGGCGCCTGGAGATTGTTCTTCGCCTGGCTGACGAGTTCGCCGAGCGAGGGCGAGCCCGGCGGCAGGCCGAGGCCGAGGAAATCGAGCGAGGTCAGCGTCACGATCGAGCCGGACAGGATGAAGGGCATGAAGGTCAGCGTCGCCACCATGGCGTTGGGGAGCACATGGCGGACGATGTTCGTCCGGTCGGCGACGCCGAGCGCCCGCGCCGCGCGGACATATTCGAAGTTGCGCGCTCTCAGGAATTCCGCGCGCACGAGCCCCACCAGCCGCGTCCAGGAGAAGACGAGCAAGATGGCTAGCAAGACCCAGAATCCCGGCACCAGGATCGAGGAAATGATGAGGAGGATGTAGAGCTCGGGCAGCGAGGTCCAGATCTCCAGGAAGCGCTGGAAGATTAGATCGGTCCAGCCACCGAAATAGCCCTGCACCGCGCCGGCGGCGATGCCGATCGCCGAGGATATGAAGGTCAGCAGGAAGCCGAACAGGATCGAGAGGCGGAGGCCGTAGAGGCTCCTCGCCAGCACGTCGCGGCCCTGGTCGTCGGTGCCGAGCCAGTTGAAATTGCCGAGCGTGCAGTTGGGGTCCTCGGCGCCGAGCGGATAGGCCTTGCAGCGCTCCTCGGCCGGCATGTTCCACCAGGGCGGCGCCGGCGCCGGGCTCGCCATCTCGTTGTTGACCGTATTGTAGGAATAGCGGACCGCCGGCCACACCATCCAGCCATTCGCCTCGATCTCCTCCTGGATGAAGGGATCGCGGAAATTGGTCGTGGCGAGGAAGCCGCCGAACTTCTCCTCCGGATAGTCGGTCAGGACCGGGAAGAGCAGTTCGCCCTTGTAGGAGGCGATCAGCGGCCGGTCATTGGCGATGACGTTGGAGAGCAGCGTCACCACGAAGAGGACGAGGAAGGCCCAGAACGACCAGTAGCCGCGGCGGTTGCCGCGGAAGATGGCCAGGCGGCGGCGGTTGATCGGCGAAAGCGCAAAGCGCCCCGGCACCTCGATCTCGGCTCTGGCGAGTGCGGCGTCCGTCATGGTCAGACCTCCCGCTTCTCGAAGTCGATGCGCGGATCGACCCAGGTATAGGCGAGGTCGGAGACGAGGCCGATGACGAGGCCGAGCAGCGAGAAGATGTAGAGCGTCGCGAACACGACCGGATAATCGCGGTTGATGACGGATTCGAAGGAGAGAAGGCCGAGCCCGTCGAGCGAGAACAGCGTCTCGATCAGCACCGAGCCGGCGAAGAAGGCGCCGATGAAGGCGCCGGGGAAGCCGGCGATGACGATCAGCATCGCGTTGCGGAACACATGGCCGTAGAGCACGCGATGCTCGGTGAGGCCCTTGGCGCGCGCGGTGACGACATATTGCTTGCGGATCTCGTCGAGGAACGAGTTCTTGGTGAGGAGCGTCGTGGTCGCGAAGGCCGAGAGCGACATGGCGACGAGCGGCAGCGTGATATGCCAGAAATAGTCGGCCATCGCGGCGGGGCTCGTCACCCACTCCCAGAAGCCCATGGTCGCATAGCGGTCCGACCAGAGTCCGCGCAGCGGGAACCAGTCGAAATAGCTGCCGCCGGCGAAGAGCACGATGAGCAGCACGCCGAACAGGAAGCCGGGAATGGCATAGCCGACGATGATGACGCCCGACGTCCAGACGTCGAAGCGCGAGCCGTCGCGCACCGCCTTGGCGATGCCGAGCGGGATCGAGATCACATAGGAGATCAGCGTCATCCAGAGCCCGAGCGAGATCGAGACCGGCAACTTCTCCTTGATCAGGTCGATGACGCTGACATCGCGGAAATAGCTCTGGCCGAAATCGAAGCGGGCATAGTTCCAGAGCATCAGGCCGAAGCGCTCGAGCGGCGGCTTGTCGAAGCCGAACTGCCGTTCGAGCTTGGCGATGAACTCAGGATCGAGGCCCTGCGCGCCGCGATATTTGGAATTGATCGGTCCGCCGCGCCCCGTCTGGTCCTGTCCGCCCATGCCGGCATCGGCGCCGCCGCCGGAAATGCGCTGGGTCGCCGAGACGTCGTTGCCCTGCAACTGGGCGATGACGCGTTCGACCGGTCCGCCGGGCGCGAACTGCACGATGACGAAGGTGAGCGCCAGGATGCCGAGCAGCGTCGGGATCATGAGCAGGATGCGGCGAAGGATATAGGCGGCCATGGATCGTCCTCAGCCCGCCTTGCCGATGGCGGCGGCGCGGGCCGGATCGACCCACCACAGCACCTCCGGCGAGAAGCCGTAGGGCGGCTTTTCCTCCGGCCAGCCGAACATGTCCCAGGCCGCGACGCGGTGCGCCTCGGTGTGCCAGGCGGGAATCCAGATTTCGAGCGAGCGCAGCACGCGGTCGAGCGCGCGCAGATGCGTCACGAGGTCGGCGCGGCTGGTGACCGTCCCGGTGGATGCGATCAGCGCGTCGACCACGGGGTCCTTCACGCCGGCGAGATTGGAGCCGTTCGTCACATCCGCCGCCGCCGAGCCGAACTGCTGCGCGATTCCGTCGATCGGCGTCGCGTCGAAGGAGATGCGCTTGGCGATGACGTCGAAATCGAAATCGCCCTGCCGGCGCTGATATTGCGGTGCATCGACCCGGCGCAGCGAGGCGGAAACGCCGATCGCCTTCAGATTGGCGATATAGGGCAGCAGCACGCGCTCGAAGGCTTCGTTTTCGATGAGAAACTCGACCGCCAGCGGCTTGCCGGACGCATCGACGAAGGCGCCGCCCTTGAGCGTCCATCCCGCCTCGACCAGCAGCGCCTGCGCCGCCCGCATCAGCTTGCGATCGCGGCCGCTGCCGTCGCCGGTCGGCGGGCTGACCGGCGGGCCATCGAGGACGCCGGGCTGAAGCTTGTCGGCGAAATGTGCCAGAAGCGCGCGCTCGGCGGCGTCGGGCGGGTCGATCGCGGCGAAATCGGAGGTCTCGAAGAAGGAGCTCGACCGCGCATAGAGCCCGTAGAAGAGGTTCTTGTTGGTCCAGGTGAAGTCGAACACCATGCCGATGGCGCGCCGCGTCCTCGGATCGGCGAACTGGCCGCGGCGGAGGTTGAAGAACCAGCCATACATGTCGGCCCGCTTCTCGGACGGGAATTCCGGCCGCTTCACGCGGCCGTCGCGGATGGCGGGGAAGTCGTACCGTGTCGCCCAGTTCTTCGACGAGAACTCCTCGCGCCAGCTGATGTCGCCCTTGGCGAAGGCCTCGAACTCGGCGTTCTCGTCGGCGTAGAACTCGACGCGGATGCGGTCGAAATTATGCATGCCGACCGAGACGGGCAGATCCTTCGCCCAATAGTCGGCGACGCGCTCATAGGTGATGAAGCGGCCCGGATTGACGCTGCCCACCCGGTAGGGGCCGGAGCCGAGCGGCGGCTGCAGGCTCGATGCCTCGAAGTCCTTGCCGGCATAGAAGGCCTTCGAGAAGATCGGCAGGTTGGCCGCGACGATCAGCGGCGTCTTGGCGTTCTGCTTGCCCGAGAAGGTCACGATCACACGGTGGTCGCCATCGGCCGCCACGGAGGCCATGTCGCGGATCGATTCGGTGATGTCGGGATGGCCCTTGGCCTTCAGCGTCTCCAGCGAGAACACTACATCGGCGGCGTTGAGCGGCGTGCCGTCGTTGAAGCGCGCCTCGGGGCGCAGTTCGAAGGTGTAGACATTGCCGTCGGGTGAGATCGAGACACTCTTCGCGACGAGGCCATAGACCGAATCTGGCTCATCGAGCGCCGAGACCATCAGCGTGTCGAAGAGAAGCTCGACGCGCGGCGGCGCATTGCCCTTGAAGGTGTAGCCGTTCAGCGTGTCGAAGGTGTTCGGCGCCTGGTTGTAATACCAGTTCGGCGCCGAAAAGACGAAGCTGCCGCCCTTCGGCGCCGCCGGATTCACATAGCGGAAATGCGGGAACTCGGCCGGATAGGCGAGTTCGCCGAAGACCGAGAGGCCGTACAGCCCTGTCCGCGCGGCCGGCTCTGCAGCCATCGCCCGGCTTAGGCCGATCGGCGGCAGCAGGGCGGCGAAACTGCCGGCGAGGACGGCGCGGCGCGACGGCCCCGGTCCGCTCAAGGCGTCGTCCTCTTGGCCAGCGCCTGTTCCTTGGCCGGATCGATCCACCAGGAATTCACGTCGATGCCGACATAATCGGGCTGCTTCTCGGGAATCCCGAACTTGTTCCAGTAGGCGACGTTGATGACGTCGTTATACCACTGCGGCACCATGTAGTAGTTCCACAGCAGCGCGCGATCGAGCGCATGCGTCGCAGCCACGAGGTCGTCGCGGTTGGTCGCGAAGACGACGCGATCCACCAGCGTGTCGATGGCCGGGTTTTTGATGCCAATCAGATTGCGGCTGCCGGGAAGGTCGGCCGCGGCCGACGACCACATCTCGCGCTGCTCGTTGCCGGGCGATTGCGACTGGGCGATCACCGTCGAGATCACGTCGAAATCGAAGTGATCGACGCGGCTTTGATACTGCGCCGGATCGACGATCCGGAGGGTCGCGTCGATGCCGATGCGCCTCAGATTCTGGAGATAGGGCGAGACCACGCGCTCGAAGGAGGGATCGGTCTCGAGGAATTCGATCTTGAAGGGCTCGCCGGTCTTGGCGTTGACGAGCTTGTTGCCCTTCAGCACCCAGCCGGCTTCCTGCATCAGTTCGACCGCTTTCCGGAGGCTGTCGCGGAAGGCCTGCGGCGTGTCGTTGGCGGGGAGATGGAAGGGCTGCGTGAAGAGTTCCGGCGGCAGCTGGTCCTTCACCGCGTTGAGGATCTCCAGCTCCTTGCCCTCGGGCACGCCGCTCGAGGCGAGGTCGATGCCCGAGAAATAGCTCTCGATCCGCTTGTATTTGTTGAAGAACAGCGTCCGGTTCATCGTCGGGAAATCGAACGCGTAGTTGAGCGCCTGCCGGACGCGGATGTCCTGGAACTTCTCGCGCCGCTGGTTGAGCACATAGCCCTGCATGCGCCCCGCTGAATGGACCGGGAACGAGGTCTTGATCACCTGGCCGTTCTTCACAGCCGGGAAATCATACTCCGTCTCCCAGCGACCTATGCGGTTTTCGAGGCGATAGTCGTCGAGGCCGCCCTTCTTGAAGGCTTCCCACGTCGCCGTCGGGTCGCGGAAATAGTCGATCTTCTGGCGGTCGAAATTCTCGCGGCCGACCTTGGTCGGCAGGTCCTTGCCCCAATAGTCGGGCACGCGCTCCCAGATGATTTGCCGGCCGGGCTGGAACGAGGCGATCTTGTAGGGGCCGGAGCCGAGCGGCGGCTCGAGCGTCGACTTGGTGATGTCGCGCGGCTTGCCCGACTTGTCCGTGCCGGTCCACCAGTGCTTGGGCAGGATCGGCAGATCGCCGAGGATGTTGGGCAGTTCGCGGTTGCCGGGCTTGTCGAAGGTGAAGGTGACCTCGTCGTCGCCGGTCTTCTCGGCCTTGACGATATTCGCGTAATACTTGTTGTAGAGCGGGCTCTGCGCCTTCAGCGTGTCGAACGACCAGACGACGTCGTCGGCCGTGACCGGCTGGCCGTCATGCCAGCGCGCCGCCTTGTTGAGCCGGAACTTGGCGAAGGCGAAGTCGTCCGGATAGGCGACCGCCTCGGCGATCAGGCCGTAATTCGTGCCCGGCTGGTCGGTCGCCTGGTCCATCAGCGTGTCGTAAAGGAGGCCCCCGCCGAACGAGGCGAAGCCGGCCGCCGGAAGGCCCTGAACGACATAGGGATTGAAGCTGTCGAAGGTGCCGTCGGTGGCGCTGTTCAGCGTGCCGCCCTTCGGCGCGTCCGGATTGACATAGTCGTAGTGCTTGAAGCCTTCCGGATATTTCGGCTCGCCGATCAGCGAGGAACTGTGGCGCCAGACGAGGCCGTCAGCCGGAGCGTCCTCGGCGAGGGCCGCCGCGGGCAGCGCGAGGCCGGCCGAGAGCATGGCGAGGGCGGCGAGGGCGGCTCTGATCACGGGCGATTCTCCGTTGGGCTCGGCACATTCTTAGGGTCGAATGCCGCGAGGGCAATCGGCGAGCCGTCCTGCTGCCGCGAAAACGCCTCCCCACCCGCAAAAAGCTTGGCGAAATCGGGCATGAAAAAGGCCGGAGCGTCGGCTCCGGCCTTTCCTGTCCGAGATTTAATGTAAGGCGCGGCTCAGTTGGCAGGCGCAGGGGCCGCCGGAGCCGGAGCGGGCTCGGCCGGGGCAGCGGGCGCTGCCGGAGCCGGGGCAGCAGGAGCGGCGGGAGCCGGGGCAGCACCTTCGGCCGGAGCCGCAGGCGCAGCGCCTTCGGCGGGAGCGGCGGCCGGAGCGGCTTCCGGAGTCGGCAGCGGCTCGGGCGTCGCGGCGAGCGTGCGGAGATAGGCGATGAGGTCGGCGCGATCCTGCGGCTTCGGCAGGCCGGCGAAGCCCATCGCGGTGCCCGGCATGTCGGCGCTCGGCTTCTTCAGGAAGTGGTAGAGATGCTCGTAGGTCCACTTGTCGCCGGCGGCGTGGGCCTTCTGGAACGTCTCGGAATATTTGAAGCCCTGCATGTCGCCGATCGGGCGGCCGACCACGCCATAGAGGTCGGGGCCAACCTTGGCGCCGGCGCCCTCGACGAAATTGTGGCAGGCGGCGCACTTCTTGGCGACCGTCTCGCCGGTCGCCACATTGGCGCTGGCGAGCAGCACGGCGATCGGCGGATCCTCGGCGACGGCCTGAGCCGCGCCACCCGCCGGCGCCTCGTCGGCGACCTCGATCACGAAGCCCGGCTTCTCGGGCTCGGCCGGTGCATAGATCGCCTCGGCGACGATGCCGAGCGACATCACGACCAGAAGCGTGAACAGGACCGCGCCCAGGATCTTGTTCAGCTCGAAGGAATTCATCGGTCCCGGCCCCAGTCGAATCGATCAAAAAAGGTCGCGGCAGTCCACCCCTTCGGGCGAAGCCATCGCATGTGGCGCGGAAACTACCTGCTTTCGCACGGGCGGCGCAATACGTATGAAGGTCGCGCCGTTGAGACCTTTTGACACCCGAGGGTGAAGGCGAGGGGGACGCTGACGCGATGGGCGACAGGAAAGAGGCGCTGGTCATGGTTCCGGCGCGCATGGCCTCGACGAGGCTGCCGGGCAAGCCGCTCGCTGATATCCATGGCGAACCGATGATCGTGCATGTCTGGCGCCGCGCGTCCGAGGCCGGCATCGGCCCGGTCTTCGTCGCGACGGACGATGCCGATATCGCGGCGGCCGTGCGCCGGGCCGGCGGCGAGGCGGTGATCACCCGCGCCGATCACGAGAACGGCTCCTCGCGCATCCACGAGGCCGTCGGGCTCGTCGATCCCGGTCACGCCTTCGATCTCGTCGTCAATGTGCAGGGCGACCTGCCGACCGTCGAGCCGGCCTCGGTCGCCGCCGCCTTCGCGCCGCTCGCCGATCCTTCGGTCGATATCGGCACCATCGCCGCGGTCATCGACAACGAGGCGGACCGGGTGAACGAGAGCGTCGTCAAGATCGTCGGCTCGCCGAAGCTGGTCGGCGGCGCCCTCAGCGAGCGGCAGCTCCGCGCGCTTTATTTCACCCGCGCCACCGCGCCCTGGGGCGCCGGGCCGCTCTATCACCATATCGGGCTCTACGCCTATCGCCGCGCCGCGCTCGAACGCTATGTCGCGCTGCCGCCGTCGCCGCTCGAAATCCGCGAGCGGCTCGAGCAGCTCCGGGCGCTGGAAGCCGGCATGCGCATCGATGTCGAGGTCGTTGACGCGGTTCCGCTCGGTGTCGATACTCCGGCCGACCTCGAACGGGCGCGCCGCCTGCTCGCCGAAAGCCGCTGACCGGACGCGGCTCCCACCTCTCCCGCGCCGTGAACGGCGTTCCTCGGAAGTCTCTCCCATGAAGAAGATCGTGTTCCAGGGCGAACCTGGCGCCAATTCGCACATCGCCGCGCGCGAGGTCTATCCCGATTACGAGGCCGTGCCGGCGCCGACCTTCGAGGATTGCTTCCAGGCGATGGCGCGCGGCGATGTCGATCTCGCGATGATCCCGATCGAGAACTCGCTCGCCGGCCGCGTCGCCGATATCCACCATCTCCTGCCGGATTCCGGGCTCAATATCATCGGCGAGTTCTTCCTGCCGATCCGCTTCCAGCTGATGGCGCCGCATGGCGCGACGATGGAGACGATCAAGACCGTCGAGAGCCATGTGCATGCGCTCGGCCAGTGCCGCCGCATCCTGCGCGCCCATGGCTACAAGGCGGTCGTCGCCGGCGATACGGCCGGGGCGGCGCGGATCATCGCCGAATCGGGCGACATTACCCGCGCCGCGCTGGCGCCGCGCTTCGCCGCCGAGATCTACGGCCTCGCCATCCTCGCCGAGAATGTCGAGGACGCCGCCCACAACACGACGCGCTTCGTCATTCTCTCGCGCGAGCCGCAGCGGGCGCCGTCCGGCAACGGGCCGGTGATCACCACCTTCGTCTTCCGCGTGCGCAACATTCCCGCCGCGCTCTACAAGGCGCTCGGCGGCTTCGCCACCAATGGCATCAACATGACCAAGCTGGAGAGCTACCAACTCGGCGGACGCTTCACGGCGACGCAGTTCTATGCCGATGTCGAGGGCCATCCCGACGATCGCGGCCTGCGCCTCGCTCTGGAGGAGCTGCACTTCTTCTCCGACGAATTGCGCATCCTCGGCGTCTATCCGGCCTCAGACTTCCGCGCCGCCGACCGCGACTAGCGCGGGGCTCGCGGCGGTCTGGATGTCCGACGTCGCCTGGCTGTTCGGGCCGAGCGCCAGCGCCGGATAGGCGGCGCAGGCCCGCACGCGTCCCTTGGCGAGCGCGAGGTTGACCATGCTGTCGAGTCCATAGGGCCGGACCACGCGGTCCGTTCCGATGAGCGGCACGCCGTCACACGAGGAGAGCGGCAGGCAGTTCGCCAGCAGCCGCGCCGCGCCCTGCGGCGTCACCGCATAGGCGAGCAGGCCCCAGAACTGCACGCAGCGCAGAAGGTTGGGACGCTGATCGTGCAGCCGAGCATAGGCGTCGAAATAGCCGGGCCGCCGCTTCGCCGTCTCGTCGAAGCGCATGGCCGAGACGACGCCGTCCGAGCCCTGCAGCGCCACCACCGAATCGGTGTTGTAGCCGAGCGCGATCAGGTCGGCCGCGGCGAGGTGGCGTTCGAGCAGCGGCTTCGCATGCCGCCAGAAATCGCCGCGCAGGCAGACATCGTCCTCGAGGATGAAATAGGGCTCGCGCCCGGCGGCGCAGTCCCGCCACAGCGTCGCGTGCGAGAGCGCGTTGGCGAGCGCCGCCTTGCCGAAGTTGCGCTCGTCCTCCGCGAGGAGCCCGCCCGCGACCAGTCTCCGCTCTTCGATCCGCTCGCCGTCGAAGGCGGTCATGAAGCTGAAGGAAAGCGGCTGGCCGCGATTCCAGCGTTCGAAATCGGCGCGTCGGTCCACCCGGCGCGCCAGGCTGATCACCACCGTCTTCACGGTTCCCGTCTCCGTCGCGATCCCCCGGCCGCGGTCCGGTATCGGGATCGATGCTAGGAGAGCGACGGCACGCCGATCACGTCATGAATTGTCGGGATTTTGTATCCGGAAGGCCCGGGGCGTTGCCGAAGATTGCTCTGCCGCGCCGCCGCCTCAATCGCCCTCGGCCCAGGCGCGGATCAGCGTGTGGGCGATGGCCATGCGCGGCGGCGTCGAGAGGCCGTTCGGGTGGGTTCCCTCCAGCATCGCGAGCGTCTCGGCGCGGCTGAACCAGCGGCAGTCCTCGAGCTCGTGCGTGTCGGGGACGATATGGGTCGTCACCGCCTCGGCGAAGCAGCCGATCATCAGCGACATCGGGAACGGCCAGGGCTGGCTGGCATGATAGGCGACGCGGCCGATCTTCACGCCCGATTCCTCGGCGATCTCGCGGCGCACCGCGTCCTCGATCGTCTCGCCAGGCTCGACGAAGCCGGCGAGGCAGGAATAGGTGCCGGGGGCGAAGCGCGCCTGGCGGCCCATGAGGCAGTTGTCCTCGTGGATGGCGAGCATGATCGCCACCGGGTCGGTGCGCGGAAAGAACTGCGCGTCGCAATTGGGGCAGTCGCGGCGATAGCCGCCCTGCGCCATGGTCGTGCGCGTGCCGCAGCGGCCGCAGAAGCGGCAGGAGCGGTGCCAGTGGAGGAGGGCGCGCGCCTGTGCGAGGGCGCCCAGCGTCTCCGGATCGGCCGTGTCGGCGAGGAGATTGCCGGCGGCGCCGTTGATCG
The DNA here is from genome assembly GCA_963966455.1 of Kaistia sp. Classification (GTDB taxonomy): domain Bacteria; phylum Pseudomonadota; class Alphaproteobacteria; order Rhizobiales; family Kaistiaceae; genus Kaistia; species Kaistia cartagenensis. The sequence goes on from CAWZZK010000190.1 coordinate 15,721, forward strand.
CCAGCGTGCGGAGTGAGACCGCGTGGAAGGCGTCGACGTCGAAGCTCGTCTCGCTGGTGATGGTGGTGGCGAGCCGAGGCGAGGAGCCGTCCCAGCCGAGCAGGATCACCTCGTCGAGCGCCGCGCCGACCGCCTCCGCCTCGCGGATGGTGAAGAGCGCATTCGCCGCCTCGCCGCTTCGCAGCATCGCCTCGTCGCCCCTGAGCAGGAAGATGCGGGCGGTCGGGTCGCCGAGCGCGGCCGAAAGGCTCGCCTCGTTGCGCTGCTCGCTGCGCCGGTCGAGCATGTTGCCGGAAAAGCCGGTGAGCGTGCTCGGCTCGGGCGACGGCAGGCGTCTGAAGATGGAACGGGTCATGGCGGGAGGCTTCGGCGCTGTGGTGACGGCCGCGACGCGGCCGGGAAGGGCCGTCATTACGCCACAGAAGCGACGGGCGCGATAGCGGTCGGGGCGCCGTCCGCGACGTCCGGCTTGCCAAGGGGGTTGCCAAGCGGGGCGGAAACGACGATATGTCGCCGCGGGAGGTTGGTGGCGGACGGGCCACTCGCCAATCGGGTCAGGTCCGGAAGGAAGCAGCCCCAACGAGCCAGGCACGGGTCGCGTGCCAGCCTCCTTCCTTCCCCTGCTATTTTCGGCCGCCTGTCGAGCATGCCGCCTTTGCGTGCTAGGCTCCCGCGCGGCTTTGTCCGGCCCGGCCGGATCGCGACGGAACGAGGCAAGGGCCGAGGCATGGACGGCGGCGGCATGGACGGCAGCGGCATCAGGGACGGTCAGGCGGGCGGCGCCTACCGGGTGCTCGCGCGCAAATACCGTCCGCGCAGCTTCGACGATCTCGTCGGCCAGGAGCCGATGGTCCGCACCCTGACCAATGCCTTTTCGACCGGCCGCATCGCACAGGCCTATATGCTGACCGGCGTGCGCGGCGTCGGCAAGACGACCACCGCCCGCATCCTCGCCCGCGGCCTCAACTATGCCATCCCCGGCAAGATCGACCGGCCGACCATCGACATGCCCGAACTCGGCATCCATTGCGCCGAGATCATGGAGGGGCGCCATGTCGATGTGATCGAGATGGACGCCGCTTCCAACAACGGCATCGACCATATCCGCGAGATCATCGAGGCGGTGCGCTACAAGCCCGTCTCCGCGCGCTACAAGGTCTATATCCTCGACGAGGTGCACATGCTCTCGGGCGCAGCCTTCAACGGGCTGCTGAAGACGCTCGAGGAGCCGCCGGAGCATGTGAAGTTCATCTTCGCCACGACCGAGATCCGCAAGGTCCCGGTGACGGTGCTGTCGCGCTGCCAGCGCTTCGATCTGCGCCGCATCGAGCAGGATCGGCTGATCGGTCTCCTGCGTTCGATCACGGTGCGCGAAAGCGTCGAGATCGACGACGAGGCGCTCGCCATGATCGCGCGCGCCGCGGAAGGATCGGCCCGCGATTCGCTGTCGCTGCTCGATCAGGCCATCGCGCATGGCGCGGGGCGGATCGTCGCCGAGGACGTGCGCGGCATGCTCGGCCTCGCCGACCGCAGCCGGGTCATCGATCTCTTCGAGGCGCTGATGGCCGGGCGGATCGCCGAGGCGCTGGCGCTCTTGAAGGACCAGTACGACATCGGCGCCGAGCCGGGCGTGGTGCTGCAGGATCTCGCCGCCTTCACCCATCTCGTGACGCGCATCAAGGTCGTGCCCGGCGCCGCCGAGGATGGCGGCATGCCGGAGGCCGAGCGCCGCCGGGCGACCGAATTCGCCGCCGCGCTGCCGCTGCGGGTCCTGTCGCGCGCCTGGCAGATGCTGCTGAAGGGCATCGAGGAAGTGCAGGGCTCGAGCCGGCCGCTCGCTGCCGCCGACATGGCGCTGATCCGCATCGCCCATGCGAGCGACCTGCCGACGCCCGACGAGGCGCTGCGTCTGCTGAAGGGCGGCGCGGCCACCCTCGCGCCGCCGGCAGCGAGCGCGCCCGCGCCGTCTGCCCCGCCATCCGCGCCGTCCGGCTACCAGCCGTCACCGTCCCGCGCCAGCCTCTCCTCGGGTGGCCCGTCGCTGGTTTCGTCCGGCACACCGAT
>CAWZZK010000191.1:0-5055 GCA_963966455.1 Kaistia sp.
GTTTCGGACAATGACCTTCAAGCCGCGGTGGGACGAACCCACGCTCCCGGAGGGCTCTCCGGTTTGATCACCCGACGCGACGACGGTTGGCGCCAGCGCTGCGGCCGCGCTCGGCGCCACGGCGGCTTGCCAGGGTAAATCCCGCTCACCCGCCACGAACCAGCCCTCCTGGGCCCTCACCCCGCCTCCCCCGCCGTGACCACCGGCGCCAGCGCATCCAGCTCGGCGTCGTCGAAGAGGCGCGAGCGGGTCAGGAAACGGAGCTCGCGGCCGTTCTCCAGCGAGAACATGCCGCCGCGGCCCGGCACGACGTCGATGATGATCTGGGTGTGCTGCCAGTACCCGAACTGCGAGGCCGACATGAAGAAGGGCACGCCGTCGATCTCGCCGAGCCGGATATCGCTGTCGCCGACGATGTAGTGCCCCTTCGGGTAGCACATCGGCGAAGACCCGTCGCAACAACCGCCGGACTGGTGGAACAGGATGTCGCCGTGGTCCTGCCGCAGCGTGCGGAGGAGGGAGATGGCGGCAGGGGTCGCGGTGACGCGGGGAATGGTCGTGGCCAATCGTCCCTCCTGTCCCAAAATGCCTGAGTTGCGCGGCGGGCGGATATCCGGCCCGGCGATCCGTGAAGGGGCATCGGATCGATGCCCCGGTCGATGCGGGCGGGCGCAAGGGCGCCCCGCCCATGGGAGGCCGGGCGCTGTGGGCCCGCCCCTCCCCGATCAGAAGAAGCCGAGCTTCTTCGGATTGTAGCTGACGAGCAGATTCTTGGTCTGCTGGTAGTGGTCGAGCATGGCCTTGTGGTTCTCGCGGCCGATGCCCGACTGCTTGTAGCCGCCGAAGGCCGCATGGGCCGGATAGGCGTGGTAGCAGTTGGTCCAGACGCGGCCGGCCTCGATGCCGCGGCCGAAGCGATAGGCGCGGTTCATGTCGCGCGTCCACACGCCGGCGCCGAGGCCGTAGAGCGTGTCGTTGGCGATCGCGAGCGCCTCTTCCTCGGTCTTGAAGGTCGTGACCGAGACCACCGGCCCGAAGATCTCCTCCTGGAAGATCCGCATGCGGTTGTGGCCCTTGAAGACCGTCGGCTGCACATAATAGCCGCCGGCGAGTTCGCCCTCGAGCACCGCGCGCTCGCCGCCGATCACCAGCTCGGCGCCTTCCTGCTTGCCGATGTCGATATAGGAGAGGATCTTCTCCAGCTGCTCGCCGGAAGCCTGCGCACCGAGCATCGTCGAGGGATCGAGCGGGCTCGCCTGCTTGATGGCGCGAATGCGCGGCAGCGCGCGCTCCATGAAGCGGTCGTAGATGTCTTCCTGGATCAGCGCCCGGCTCGGGCAGGTGCAGACCTCGCCCTGGTTGAAGGCGAACAGCACGAAGCCTTCGATCGCCTTGTCGAAGAAGTCGTCGTCGGCCGCCATCACGTCCGAGAAGAAGATGTTGGGCGACTTGCCGCCGAGTTCCAGCGTCACCGGAATGAGGTTCTGGCTGGCATACTGCATGATGAGCCGGCCCGTCGTCGTCTCGCCGGTGAAGGCGATCTTGGCGATGCGGTTCGACGAGGCGAGCGGCTTGCCGGCTTCGAGGCCGAAGCCGTTGACGACGTTGAGGACGCCCGGCGGCAGCAGATCGGCGATGAGCTCGACGAGGACGAGGATCGAGGCCGGGGTCTGCTCGGCGGGCTTCAGCACGACGCAATTGCCTGCTGCGAGCGCCGGTGCGAGCTTCCATACTGCCCTCAGGATCGGGAAGTTCCACGGGATGATCTGGCCGACGACGCCGAGCGGCTCATGGAAGTGATAGGCGACGGTGTCGTGGTCGAGTTCGGAGAGCGACCCCTCCTGCGCGCGGATCGCGCCGGCGAAATAGCGGAAATGGTCGACCGCGAGCGGGATGTCGGCATTGGTCGTCTCGCGGATCGGCTTGCCGTTGTCCCAGGTCTCGGCGAGGGCGAGAAGATCGAGATTCTGCTCGATGCGGTCGGCGATCTGGTTGAGGATCAGCGCGCGGGCGGCGACCGAGGTGCGCCCCCAGGCGGTCTTGGCGGCATGGGCGGCGTCGAGCGCCAGCTCGATATCCTCCTTCTGCGAGCGCGGGACCTCGGTGATCTTCTGGCCGTTGATCGGCGAGGTGTTGTCGAAATAGCGCCCGCCGAGCGGGGCGACCCACTGGCCGCCGATGAAATTCTCATAGCGCGGCTTGAACGGGGCGGCGGTCTTGGCGCCAAGGAACTCGGGCTTGTTCATGGTTTCCTCCCATGGTGAACACGCCCTTCGTGACTGCAGCGGCCATGCCAGCGGCCTCTCGGCCCAAGATCTTTCGATGCTGCACAGCGGTAAGTGCTTGAGGAATATCAAGACGCCGAAGGATGTCGCGGCGTAATGTCTGGCCGCTGTGGACGAGAACCGCAAATCGGTGCAACAGTCTCGGCAAGGACTGGGGCAGCACGCGACATGTGTTGCAGGATGCCACAGCCGGGAGGACACGATCATGGCGACGGTCGCAACGGCGGATACTGTCCAGGCCGCGCGCAGGCGCTTTTTCGTCGAGGGCGCATCGCCGGAAGGTCTGGTGGCGGCACCCATCCTGCGCTCGTGGCAGCGCTGCTCCTCGCAGGGCCTCGATGTCGGCGAGCGGCCGCGCGTCGAGCCGATGAGCCTCACGGCGCTGCGCGAGGAGCAGGAGCGCTACGAGATCCTGCGCCGGATCACGCGGCCCGAAATGACCGCGCTGCGCCAGGAGGCCCGCCTCACCGACAGCGTCGTGATCCTGACCGACGGCGACGGCCTCGTGCTCGAGATGATGGGCGACACGGAATTCGCCGGCCGCGCGTCGCGCGTCGCGCTCCGGCCGGGCGTCGCCTGGAGCGAGACGGCGATCGGCACCAATGCCATCGGCACCGCGCTGGTCGAGCGGCGGGCGATCGGCGTGCATGGCGCCGAGCACTTCTTCGAGCCGCACCGCATCCTGACCTGCGCCGCCGCGCCGATCTTCAATCCGCGCGGCCAGCTCGCCGGCGTGCTCGACATGTCGGGCCATGCCTCGGTGCGGCATGTGCATGCGCTCGGCCTCGTGCGGCTCGCGGTCGAGCAGATCGAGCACCGCCTGTTCGAGCGCGGCTACGAGAACTGCGCGATCCTGCGCTTCCATGAGGAGGCCGACCTCGTCGGCACGGCGCGCGAGGCGATCCTCGTCTTCGATGGCGACCGGCTCGTCGCCGGCAACAAGCGCGGCCTCACTCTCCTGAAACTCGACTGGTCGGCGCTCGACAAGGCGCGGCTCGGCGAGATCCTGGAGGCGGTCGAGCCCTCGGCCGACCTGCGCACGATCCGCGGTCCGGACGGACAGGTCCTGCATGGCCGGCTGACGCCGCCGGCGGAAACCGGCCCGCGCGCGGTGCGAACCGCCGCCCGCCTGCCGGCGGCCGACACGATCGAGCCCGTCTTCGACGCTGCGACACTGGCCGCATTGGACAGGGCCATCCGGCTCGTCGATGCCGATGTGCCCGTCCTCGTCCATGGTGAGACCGGCGCCGGCAAGGAGGTGTTCGCCCGCCGGGTCCATGCCGGCAGCACCCGGCGCGCCGCGCCCTTCATCGCCGTCAACTGCGCCGCACTGCCCGAAAGCCTCATCGAATCGGAGCTGTTCGGCTATGAGGAAGGCGCCTTCACCGGCGCCCGCCGCCAGGGCCAGCCGGGCCTCGTGCGCCAGGCGGATCGCGGCATCCTGTTTCTCGACGAGATCGGCGACATGCCGCTCGCCGCGCAGGGACGGCTGCTGCGCGTCCTCCAGGAGCGTCAGGTGCGCCCGCTCGGCGGCGGCGCGCCGGTCCCCGTCGATTTCGCGCTGCTCTGCGCGACGCACCGGCCGCTCGCCGCGCTCGTCGAAGGCGGCAGCTTCCGGCAGGATCTCTATTTCCGCATCGCGCAATATGTCGTCGAGCTGCCGGCGCTCCGCGATCTCTCCGACCGGCGCGGCGCCATCACGCGCCTGTGGTCTGCCCTCGGCGGCGACGCGATCGGCGTCGATCTCGGCGGCGAGACGCTCGATCTGTTGGCAGCCCATGACTGGCCGGGCAATTTCCGCCAGTTGGCCGGCCTGCTCCGGGCGATGATCGCACTCGCCGAACCGGGCCAGCCGCTGCCGGTCTCGGCACTGCCCGAGGATATCCGCGCACGGCCTTTGCCCACGCCGCGCGCCGCCGTTGAAGCCGCCGGCGAACCACGTCGCGACGGCAGCCTCTCGGCGCTGACGCTGGAAGCGATGGCGCGCGCGGTCGAGGAGAGCGGCGGCAATGTCTCGCGCGCCGCCAAGAAGCTCGGCATCGACCGCTCGACGCTCTATCGCCGGCTGATCTGGCGCGGTGGCGGCCCCGAGTCCCGCCAGCCGGCCAGAGGCCGCGTCTCCTGATCGGTCAGCCGAACCGATTCGTGCCCGCGTCCGAGCGCTTGATCATCCAGTAGAGCAGGACGAGGGCGCCGATCAGCGGGATGAGAATGATGAAATACCACCAGCCCGAGCGCCCGGTGTCATGCAGACGGCGCACCGTCACGGCGAGATTCGGCAGCAGCGTCGCGAGCGACCAGATGCCGGAAACCGGGCCGGCGCCATAATCGGGCGACGTCCAGCCGAGCGCGTAGTCGATGACATAGGCGACGAGCGCGACGATGATCGTGAAGAGCACCCACCACCAGAATTCCGGCCGGCTCGCGCGTCCGGAGAAGGTGACATATTTCGAGAAGACGGTTTTGACCGCCGTGCTCATATCCATGGCTTTGCCTCCCATCGGCCGCCCGGGGTTGGCGGCCCAGCCGCCTCAGCATGCACGCCAAAGGTGAAGAGTTTCCCGGCAAGCGAGGGCCCTTCACGCCGATGCGGCAGGCGGGCAACAGGGCACCGAATTCTCCACAGCCGCAAAGGGCGGAATCGCGCGATTCCGCCATTTTACCTCAAGCTCGACCGATGCGGACAACCCTTCGTTAACGCTGCCTTCCTATGCCTTGAGGGGTCCGGCGACGGACGGGTTGTCAGTACGAGCTGAAGGTCTTCGGCACC
>CAWZZK010000192.1:0-27957 GCA_963966455.1 Kaistia sp.
GCGGCCATCGAGGCGGCGGGCGGCACGGCGAAGGCCTTCCGCTTCGACGTCACCGACAAGGCGAGCGTCCGCCACGGCATGGCGGAGATCGCGCATGAGCTCGGCCCCGTCACGGTGATCGTCAACAACGCCACCGGCCCGCAGCCGACCATGCCGATCGAGGAGCAGACTTGGGACACCCATCTCGACCAGCTGCGCTTCTTCGTGAAGGCGCCGCTCCTGATCCTGCAGGAGGTGATCGCCGACTGGAAGGCGAAGCGCGCTGGCCGGGTGATCAATATCGGCAGCGAGGTGGTCGACATGGGTAACCCGGCCTTCGGCCACTATGTCGCCGCCAAGGCTGCCATGGTCGGGCTGACCCGCTCCTGGGCCAACGAGCTCGGCAGCCACGGCATCTGCGTCAATCTCGTCGCCCCGGGCTTCATCCCCGTCGAGCGCCATGCCGATGCGAGCGCCGAAACGCTGGAGGCCTATCGCCGCCTCGTGCCGCTCGGCCGCCAGGGCGTGCCGGACGACATCGCGGCGATGGTGGTGTTCCTCGCCTCGCCGGGCGCAGCCTTCATCACCGGCCAGACTTTCGCGGTGAATGGCGGACGCACGCTCGCCTGAGAGGGTTGACCGCGGCGGCGGGCGAAGGCGAGAAGGGGCTTCCCCCTCTCGTCATGGAGTTCCCCGATGCCCGCTTTCGGCCGCGACGATTTCACGATGCGCCAAGCCGATCTCGCCGACCTGCCGGCCTGCTACCGCATCTGCATGCTGACCGGCGATCTCGGTAATGACGCGACGCCGCAGAACGACGATCCCGACATTCTCGGCCATCTCTATATCGGCAACTATATCGTGCTGGAGCCCGAGCTCGCCTTCGTGATCGACGGGCCGAACGGCGTCGCCGGCTATGTCTGCGGCGCCCGCGACAGCCGCCGCTTCTATGAGCGGATGGAAAAGGAGTGGCTGCCGCAGCTGCGCCGCCGCATCAAGGATCCCGGCCCCGACGAGACGGCATGGCGGCTCAGCGACGGCAAGCGGCGGATGGTGCACGACTTTAGCCCCTATCTGCCGTCCTGGCTCGAGGCCGACTATCCCTCGCACGGCCATATCGACCTGCTGCCGGAGGCGCAGGGGCATGGCTGGGGACGGCGGCTTTTGGAGACGCTGATGGAAAGGCTCGCGGCCGACGGTTCGCCCGGCCTCCATCTCGGCGTCGCGCGCGACAATCTGCCGGCGCTCGCCTTCTATCGCAAGCTCGGCCTCGCCCAACTCGACACGCCGGACATGGACCCGCGCGGCGTCATCATGGCGAAGCGGCTGCGCTGAGCGCCGCTTCCTTCGCCACGCCCTCCAGATGGGCGATAAGCGCGGCGCCGGTCTCCGCGACGGGCCGGTCGTTGACGATCACGCAGTCGGCCCTGAGGCGGCCGGCAAAGGCGCGCTCCCGCTCGAGTCGCTCGGCGATCGATTGCGGCGTCTCGCGGCCCCGCGCCGCAAGGCGGGCGGCGAGAACTTCGGAGGGCGCCGTGATCTCCACGACGCTCATCCGCTGGAAGCGTGACCGGGCCTCGGGCAGTGCGCCGCGCGAGAGATTGCAGACGACGACGCGCCCGGCCCGGATCGCCTCCGCGACATCGCCGCCGAGTGCATAGCCGAGCCCATGCGCCCGCCAGCAGAGTGCGTATGCGCCCGACGCCGCGGCGGCGTCGAAGGCGGCGGCGTCGATCGTGTCGTGATCCTCGAAGGCGTTGGCCGCCCGTGTGACGAGCCGGCGCGCGAAATGGAACTCCGCGCGCGCCGAAAGCGCCGCCCGGGCATGGGCGATCAGCGTGTCCTTGCCGGCGCCGCTCGGGCCGACGATGGCGACGAGGGCACCGGTCATGTCCGCCTCACGACACGCGGCTGCCTTCGCGCCAGACCTGGCGCACGATCGGCGTCGTCTCGACGAGATGCACCCGCACCAGATCGGCGCGCTTGCCGGCCTCCAGCGCGCCACGATCGTGGAGACCGGTCGCCTCGGCAGGGGCCTTGGTGACGGCGCGGACGGCGGTGGGAAGGTCGATATTCTCCGCCCGGCGCGGCAGCTCGAAGGCCGACATCAGGAGGCTCGCCGGCACATAGTCCGAGGAGAGGATGTCGAGCAGCCCGGCGCGGGCGAGTTCCTCGGCCGCGACATTGCCGGAATGCGATCCGCCGCGGACGATGTTCGGCCCGCCCATCATCACGACGATGCCGGCCTCGTGGAGCGCCTCGGCCGCCTCGACCGTGGTCGGGAATTCGGCGACGGCGACGCCCTCGCGCGCCGCCTCGGCGGCATGCTCGGCGGTGGCGTCGTCATGGCTGGCGAGCACCGCGCCGGCGCGGCCGGCGATCTCGATCAGCTTGGCGCGGTTCTCCTTGGCGTAGAGGGCGTGCAACTCCATGCGCTGGCCGACCAGCTGGTCGACATGCGCCTCCGACACGTCCTTGCGACGGATATAGAAGCGGCGCCAGGTTTCGAGGTCGCGGAACTGGCGCTGGCCGGGCGTGTGGTCCATCAGCGACATGAGATGCACCGGATGGCGCTCCATGAGCGTTTCCAGATGCTCGATGACGTCCGGCGTCGCGATCTCGCAACGGATATGGGTGCGGTGATCGGCGCGAAGATGTCCGGTCCGACGCGCCTGGTCGACGGCGTCGGCGAGCGCCTGCAGGTCGGCGCCGATCGACTTGATGTCGATGTCGGATCCGGCGCGCAGCGAATCGAACACCGTGGTGATGCCGGCGGCGGCGATCTGCGCGTCATAGGCCATCACCGAGGCGAGCGCATGCCAGCGCACATGCGGGCGCGGCGAGAAATGGCTTTCCAGATGATCGGTGTGCAACTCGACGAGGCCGGGGATCAGATGGTCGCCCGAAAGGTCGATGCCGCGCTCGGGCGCCTTGCCCTCGCCGATCTCGGCGATGCGGCCGTCGTCCACGGCCAGCCAGCCCTCCTCGACGACGCGGTCGGGGAGCACCAGCCGGGCATTCTCGATCACATAGCTCTTCGGGTCGGTCATCGCGGCGCTCTTCGGTCCGATGCTGGCAGCCGCGCCAGGGGGAATCGGGGCGCGGCGGGTCTCACTCAATCTTTTCAAGCCGCCTTTTCGGTGGCGAAGGCGGCCATGTCGACGACGCGGTCGGCGACCTTGTCGCGCACATCCTCGTCATGGAAGATGCCGACGATCGCGACGCCCGCCTTCTTCTTTTCCTCGATCAGGCGGACGACGACGGCCCGATTCGCGGCGTCGAGCGAGGCCGTCGGCTCGTCGAGCAGCAATAGCGGCCGATCGGGCGCAAGGCCACGGGCAATGTTCACGCGCTGCTGCTCGCCACCGGAAAAGGTGCCGGGCGGCAGGCTCCACAGCCGCTCGGGAACATTGAGCAGCGTCAGCAGCCGCTCGGCGCGGCACCAGGCGTCCTGCCTTCCGAGCCCGCTCTCCGCTGCCGAGGCGGCGACGATGTCGAGCGCCGAGACGCGCGGAATGACGCGCAGGAACTGGCTGACATAGCCCATGACATGGGCGCGCAGCGCCAGGATGCGGCGCGGCTCCGCCTTGGCGACATCGACGATCTCGTCTCCGTCGCGCACGGCGATCGTGCCGGTGTCGCAGCGGTAGTTGCCGTAGATCATCTTCAGGATCGACGACTTGCCGGAGCCCGACGGCCCGCCGAGCACGACGCATTCGCCCGGCCGCGCCGCGAAGGAGACATTGTCGACGACGCGGATGCGCATGCCGTCGCGCAGATGCAGCGTGAAGGACTTGGCGACGCCGGAAAGGCTGACGAGAGGTTCGGTCATGCTGCGAGCACCGATGAGACGAGAAGCTGGGTATAGGCTTCGCTGGGATCGTCCAGCACCTGGTCGGTGAGCCCGGTCTCGATCACGCGGCCATGGCGCATCACCATGATCCGGTGCGAGAGCAGCCGCGCGACGGCAAGGTCATGCGTCACGATGATGACCGCGAGGCCGAGTTCAGCAACGAGCCCGCGTAGAAGATCGAGGAGCCGCGCCTGCACCGAGACGTCGAGGCCCGAGGTCGGCTCGTCCATGAAGACGAGGCGGGGATGCGTCACGAGATTGCGCGCGATCTGCAGGCGCTGGCGCATGCCGCCGGAGAAGTCGCGCGGCAGGTCGTCGATGCGGTCGCCGTCGATCTCCACGCGGCCGAGCCAGTCGAGCGCCGTGCCGCGGATGCGGCCATAGTGCCGCTCGCCGACCGCCATCAGCCGCTCGCCGACATTGCCGCCGGCCGAGACGCTCATGCGCAGCCCCTCGCGGGCGTCCTGCCGCACGAAGCCCCAGTCGGTCCGCAGCAGAAAGCGTCGTTCGGCCTCGGTGAGCGCGAAGAGCTCGCGCACCGCGCCGTCGCGCATCCGGTAATGGACGCTCCCCGAGGTGGGCGGCGTCTCGGTCGCGAGCAGCTTCAGGAGCGTCGACTTGCCGGAGCCGGATTCGCCGACGACGGCCAAGACTTCGCCCTCATAGAGATCGCAGGACACGGCTTCGCAGCCGATGCGCGGGCCGTAATGCTTGGAAAGGCCGCGGGCGGTGAGAAGGGGATGTTCGCTGTCGGTCATTGTTCTGCCACGCTCCGCGCCCTGCGCTCGAAAGGAACAGCCCCCACCCTGCCCTCCCCCGCAAGGGGGGAGGGTTCTAGGGCCGGGGCGGTGTCGACGTCGAGAGTTCCCGAGGAGGGCGTCGCTTCGATCGCGGCCGGAGCCGCACCCCCTCCCCCCGTGCGGGGGAGGGATGGGGTGGGGGCCTCGCTCTCCGCCGGCACAGGCTCCAGGCGGAAGCTGTAGCCATATTTCTCGAAGCCGAGGCTCTCGTAGAAGCGATGCGCGTTCTCGGAGCGGATGTTCGAGGAGAGCGCCACCTTGTAGGCGCCCTTCCCGGCCGCGATCTCGAAGGCGCGCCGCATCATCCAGCGGCCGATGCCGCCGCCCTGCTCGCCCTCGGCGACCACGACATTCTCGACCAGCGCGGTCGGCGTGCCCCAATGCGCGATATTGTCGATGACCATCAGCGCGAAGGTCCCGACCACGCGCCCGTCGCACTCGGCGAGGTGGATCGCGTAATCCGGATAGGACGCGAAGCGGGCGAAGATCGTCCTCGCTTCGTCGAGCGAAATCACGCGGCCATTGTTGAAGCTCGGCTGGCCATAGAGCGCCAGCAGCGCCGGCAGGTCTGCCTCGACCGCCTTTCTGAGCGACAGTCCGGTCATGGCCGCCCCGCCCCGACCGGATCGGCGGCCATCTCGCCGCGATGGCCGGCCTCGCGCCGCGAGGTGCAGAAGTCGCTGTCGGAGCAGACGAACATCCGCCCGCCGCGATCGTCGAGCACGACCTCGTCGAGATAGACATTGTTCGCGCCGCAGAGCGCGCAGGGCTTGTCGAAGCGCTGCACCTCGAAGGGGTGATCCTCAAAGTCGAGGCTCACCACATCGGTATGCGGCGGCACGGCATAGATCCGCTTCTCGCGCCCGGCGCCGAAGAGCTGCAGCGCCGGCGAGCGGTGCATCTTCGGATTGTCGAATTTCGGCGTCGGCGAGGGGTTCATCACATAGCGCCCCGCCACCTCGACCGGGTAGTCGTAGGTCGTCGCGATATGGCCGTGCCGCGCGATGTCCTCGTAGAGCTTCACATGCATGAGCCCGTAATCGGCGAGCGCATGCAGGCGCCGCGTCTCCGTCTCGCGCGGCTCGAGGAAGCGCAGCGGCTCGGGGATCGGCACCTGGAAGACGATCACCTGCCCCTCGGCGAGCGGCGTCTCGGGAATGCGGTGGCGCGTCTGGATGATCGACGCATCGGCCGTCTTCGTCGTCGTGGCGACGCCGGCCGTCTTGGCGAAGAACTTGCGGATCGAGACCGCGTTGGTCGTGTCGTCCGAGCCCTGGTCGATCACCTTCAGCACGTCGTCCGGCCCGATCACCGCCGCCGTCACCTGCACGCCGCCCGTGCCCCAGCCATAGGGCATCGGCATTTCGCGGCTGGCGAACGGCACCTGATAGCCGGGAATGGCGATCGCCTTCAGGATCGCCCGACGGATCATCCGCTTCGTCTGCTCGTCGAGATAGGCGAAGTTGTAGCCGGTTGCTCTCTCGGTGCTGGTCGGAACGGCTGCGGTCATTGGACGTTCGCCCTCGAGGGGGTCGAGGAGAGGAGGAGCAGCATGGACCCGACCACCATCATTTCCATCATCGGAATCGGGATCGCGATCTGGATCGCCTGGCGATTGATCGCCAGCGGCAAGCGTAGCCAATAGCCGGCTCATTCCGCCGCCTCCTTCATCTCCGCCCGCGCCGCCGCATGCTCGGCGCGCATCATCCGGACGAGGCCGAGTTCGGCCTGGAAATCCACGTAATGCGGCAGCTTCAGATGCTCGACGAAGCCTGTCGCCTGGACGTTGTCGCAATGCGAGAGGACGAACTCCTCGTCCTGCGCCGGCGCCACCACATCCTCGCCGAATTCCCGCGTGCGCAGCGCGCGGTCGACGAGCGACATCGACATCGCCTTTCGCTCGCTCTGGCCGAAGACGAGGCCATAGCCGCGCGTGAACTGCGGCGGCCGCTCGGCCGAGCCGTGGAACTGGTTGACCATCTGGCATTCGGTGACCGCGACCGGGCCGAGCGGAACGGCGAAGCCGAGTTCCTCCGGCACGAATTCGGCCATCACCTCGCCGAAGCGGATCTCGCCGACAAAGGGATGCGTGCGGCCGAAGCCGCGCTGCGTCGAATAGCCGAGCGCGAGCAGGAAGCCCTCGTCGCCGCGCGCCAGCGCCTGCAGGCGCAGGTCGCGGTCGGCCGGGAAGTCGAGCGGCTCGCGCGTCAGGTCGCCGACCGGCCCGTCCGTCTCGGCCGTCTCGCGCTCGATCAGATCCTCGCCGCCGAGAAGGTCGGTAACGCGCGGCACAGGCGCGGCGTCCGCGGCCGCCTCGACCGGGGCCGGCGGGGTGACGCCCGCCGCCAGCATGAAGTCGATCAGCCGGTGCGTATAATCGAAGGTCGGCCCGAGCACCTGCCCGCCGGGCAGGTCCTTGAAGGTCGCGGAGATGCGCCGCTCGATCGCCATCGCCGCGGTGTCCAGTGGCTCGGAGGCTCCGAAGCGCGGCAGCGTCGTGCGGAAGGCGCGGACGAGGAAGATCGCCTCGATGAGATCGCCCCGCGCCTGCTTGATGGCCAGCGCCGCCAGCGCCGGATCATAGAGCGAGCCCTCGGCCATCACGCGGTCGACGGCGAGCGCCAGCTGATGCTCGATCTGGACGGGATCGATCTCGGCGATCTCGGCCGGGCCGCGCCGTTCATGCGCGAGGAGCGCATGGGCATTGTCGATGGCGGCCTCGCCGCCCTTCACCGCGACATACATCAGCGGGCCTCCACGATGCGGGTGGTGCGGGGCAGCGCCGCGACCGCAGCCGGCGCGACCAGGACGAGATCGACGCCGCGCGGGAACAGCGCCCGGTTCTCGGCAAGTTCGCCGGTGAGATGTGCCGGCCACGGCGTGATGCCAAGCTGCCGCTCGCCGTCGATGCCGGGCCCGGCGAGGCGCAGCGCGCCCGTCTCCGCGAGTTCCGACACCGCGGCGACGATCGTCGTCGAGCGGTCGGGATAGGCATCGTCGCCGACGGAGAAGCTGCCGAGCGGCGGCATCGCCGCGAGGTCGGAGACGAGCGCGAACGCCGCCTCCTGAGGATCGGCCGTGAGCCGCGCGCCGGTGTGGAAGGCGAGATAGGCGGCGACCTCGCGGTCGGTGGCGAGCGGCGGATCGAGCCAAAGTGCCGTCTCATGGTCGCAAAGCGCCAGCGCGACGGCGGCGAGGCCGATCGCGAGCCCGGCGGGCGGCACGAGACGGGGCGCGAGGCGCTGGAGGCTGCCCGGCCGCGCGAAGGCGTCCATCAGCGTGCGGAAGGTCGACTGCGCATCGAGGACGGGATCGGCGAAGCCGGTGCTGTCGGCGGCAAGCATGATCAGTCCTCCCCACGGACCATAGTGAAGAAGTCGACGCGCGTCGCGGCGACCCGGCGGGCCTTCGTCTCGGCCTCGGCGGCGATGCGGGCGCGGACAGGGGCGAGCGCCGCCTCGACCGCGTTGCGCTCGTCGCCCTGCCAGAGCCCGTCGAGGATCGCGGCGAGCCGCGCCTTCGCGGCGTCGCGGCCGAGCTGGTAGGCGAAGCCGGTGCGGCCGTCGGCAAGGCGGATCGCCGCCCGCGTGACCGTCGCCTCGCCGAGATTGAACGCCCGCCCGTCGCCGCCGGCGCGGCCGCGCAGCATCACGAGGCCGCTTTCCGGCGCGCGGATGTCGCTTGCCGCCGGCACGGGGCCGAGCGCTGCGAGCGCCGCTTCGAGTTCTTCGCGGCGCGCCGCCGCCGTCGCCGCCATCAGCGCCTGGCGCGCAGCGATGCCTGCGCCCGCCGCCCCTGCATCGGCCGCGCTCGCGCCCGCTCCGTTCGCCGCTCCGACGGACCGGATGCCGTCCCGCTGGGTCATGATCTCACTCGCCGCTTCCGCTTCGATTTGTCTAATGGTATAGACAACCCCATGAACCAGTCCAGTGACGATTTCATGACGACGGCCCTGATCGAGAGCGAGTTTCGCTCTGTCGAGCCGGATGCTGCGCCCAGCGGTATTGCACCCGGCGGTCTTGCGCGCGGCGGCGGCATCGCGGCCTGGCGGCAGATCGCCGACGAGCTCGCGGCCGAGATCGGCGCCGGGAGGCTTGTCTCGGGGGCGCAGCTTCCGACCGAGAGCCAGTTGGCGACACGCTTCGGCGTCAACCGCCACACGGTGCGGCGTGGCCTCGCCGAGCTCGCGCAGCGCGGCCTGGTGCGGGCGACGCAGGGACGCGGCACCTTTGTCGAGGCGCAGCCGCTCCGCTATCCGATCGGCCCGCGCACGCGCTTCTCCGAGATCGTCTCGCGTTCCGGCCGCGAAGCTGGCGGCCGCCTTCTCGCCGCCGCGACGCTCGGCGCCGATGCCCGCATCGCCGCCCATCTCGGCCTTTCCGAAGGCGCGCCGGTCGTGCGGCTCGATACGCTGCGCTTCGCCGACGGGACGCCGATCTCCTTCGGCAGCGGCTATTTCCCGCTGCCCCGCTTCGAGCAACTGGCCGACGCCTATCGCACGCATGGCGCCATCACGCCGGCGCTCGCGGCCTGCGGCATTGACGATTATCGCCGGCTGGAGACGCGCATCTCCGCCCGCCCCGCCTCAGCGGAAGAGGCGGCGCTGCTCGACCTCGCGCCGGGTCGCCTGCTGCTCGTCGTCGACAGCGTCAATGTCGACGAGAGCGGCCGCCGCATCCAGTACACGCATGCGCAGTTCTCCGCCGACCGGACGGAACTCGTCGTCGAGAGCTGACGATCTCGCGGCTCAGCTCAGCTTCTGCTTGCCGATGATCGCCATGCGGAGCCGCGTCGAGATGAAGTCGATGATCGCGACCGTGACCAGGATCATCAGGATCAGGAAGGCGACCTGCTTCAGTTCGAGCACGCGGATGAGCTCGGTCAGATAGATGCCGACGCCGCCGGCGCCGACGATGCCGATGATGGTCGCCGAGCGGGTGTTCGATTCGAGGAAATAGAGCACCTGGCTGGCGATGACCGGCAGCACGCCCGGCACGAGGCCGAAGCGCACCTGATGCAGCTTCGAGCCGCCGGCCGCCGCGACGCCTTCCGAGGCCTTGCCGTCGGTCGCCTCGATCGCCTCGGAGAATAGCTTGCCGAACGAGCCGAAATCCGCGCAGGCGATGGCGAGCACGCCCGCAAAGGGGCCGAGCCCGACGACGTTGATCCACATCAGCGCCCAGATCAGCGTATCGACCGAGCGGACGACGTCGAAGGTGCGGCGCGTGCCGAAATGCACGAAGATGTTCGGGATCACGTTGCGGGCGGCGAGGAAAGCGACCGGAAAGGCGAGGATCGCCGCGGTCAGCGTTCCGAGAAAGGCGATGCCGAGCGTCTCGCCGAGCGCGACGGTGAAGGCCCAGGCGCGGCCCTCGGCATCCGGCGGGATCATCAGCACGGCGAAGCGGCCGAGCCGCGACAACCCGTTGAGGATGCGAACCAGCGAGAAGTCGAGCAGCACCATGGCGATGATCGCGACCGCCAGCATGGCGAGCGGGATCAGGATGGCGAGCGCGCGGTTCCGCGGGGAGGCGCGGAAGACGCCCGGGTGTCGCTGCTTCAGCCCGCCCAGATCGGCCCTCGCGGCATCGCCGAGGCCGCGCGGATTGGCGGTGACGTCGGTCATCGTGCGCCCTCGAAGCCGATCAGGCGGTGGCGGAGCCGTTCGGTCAGCATGTCGATGATGATGACCGTGACGATGATCATCAGCAGGATGGCGCTGACATCGGAGTAGTAGAAGTTGCGGATCGCGACCAGGAACTCCTGGCCGATGCCGCCGGCGCCCACGAAGCCCATGACGCCGGCGCCGCGGACATTGACCTCGAAGCGCAGCAGCGCATAGGAGGCGAAGCCGGGCGCCACCTGCGGCAGCACAGCATAGCGCACGGTCTGGATCCATGACGCGCCGGTGGCGCGCATGCCCTCGACCGGCTTCATGTCGATATTCTCGACCACTTCGGCGAAAAGCTTGCCGAGCGCGCCCGTCGTGTGGATCGCGAGCGCGAACACGCCGGCCATCGGGCCGAGGCCGAAGGCGATGACGAAGATCAGCGCGAAGACGATGTCGGGGACGGTGCGGCAGAATTCGAGCAGCCGGCGCGTCACGATGCGCGAGCCGCGGCCGAGCGCGACATTGGCGGAGGCGAAGAAGCAGAGCGCGAGCGCCGCGAGCGCGCCCATCAGCGTACCGAGATAGGCGATGAGGATCGTCTGGCCGAGCAGCCCCAGCCAGCCGGGGAAGTTCCAGTACCAGGCCTTCAAGTCGGCGATCGGATTGCCGGACGAGAAATCCGGAATGGTCCGCGAGATGAAGCTGCCGAAATTGCCGATATTGGCAAAGAGCGTCAGCGGCCGCACATGGGCGAGGTAGCCGCTGATGAGCGCCAGAACCACGATCGCGACGAGCACGGCGAGGCCGCGCATCCGCCGCGCCGCGACGGCCGAGGCATAGGCGTCGGCCAGCGCGCGCGCCTGCGGCTCGGGAAGGACGGGAACGGCTGTCGCCAAGGGCTTCGCTCTCAATTGAAAACGAGGAAAGGGGCGGCCCGTTACCGGACCGCCCCGTTCTTCAAAGCTCCGGATCAGGAGCCCTTCTTGCGCTGCTCGTCGTTGAACTTCACCATCTCGACGACCGGCTGGTAGTCGGCGGCCGAGATCGGCGCGAATTCGATGTCCTTGCCGTCCGAGAGAGCGTCGAAGGCGGCCTTGTCCTTCTTCGGCATCTCGAGGAAGGCGGCCTTGATCTGGGCCTTGAGGTCGGCCGGCAGCGAGCCGAGCACCGAATAGGGGCCCTCGGGCAGGAAGTCGGACTTGAAGACGATGCGGAAGTCTTCCTTCTTCATCGGGTTGCCGTCGGCGTCCTTGAGCACGCCCTTGGTGATCATGCGCGTCAGGTTGCTGTCGTCTTCCGAGTTCCAGGAATTGGCGGCGGCGTCGACGGTGCCCTGCGCCAGCGCCAGGACGGCGTTGTCATGGCTGCCGGCGAAGATCGCCTCGCCGAAGAACGTGTCGACGTCCTTGCCGTCGCGATGCAGGAAAAAGCGCGGCGCGTTGTTGCCCGAGGTCGAGTTCGGGTCGACGAGGGCGAGCTTCTTGCCCTTCAGGTCGTCGATCGACTTGTAGGGGCCGTTCGCCAGCGTGTAGATGACCGAATAGTAGCCGGTCAGGCCGTTGGAATGACGCGAGACGGCAACCGGCTCGGTCGCGACGCCGGTGAGCACGGCGCGGGCATAGGAGGCCGGGCCGTAGAAGGCGATCTGCGCGTTGCCGGCGCGCTGCGCCTCGATGACGGCGGCATAGTCGGTCGCGACGGCGAGCTTCACCGGCACGCCCAGTTCCTTGGCGAGATAGGCGGTCAGCGGCTGGTAGCGGTCGGTCGTGGTCGAGGCGTTCTCGGCCGGGATGACGGCGAGCGTCAGCTCGGGATACTGCGCCTTCCAGTCGTCGGCAGCGTGAGCGACGCCGGCGAGCGCGAGGCTCGCAAAGGCGGCGCCGAGAAGGGTGCGGCGGTTCAGCATGGGACGTCTCCGTGAGGCTGTTGGCGCTTGGGCGCGCCGGTTGGAACGGGAGTTCGGATCAGGCGGCTGCCGGCGCGCCGACGAGGCCCGCCTTCGTTTGGGGAGCCGGTGCATGGCCGAGCGCCTCGCCGGCTTCGAGGCCGTAGAGGTCGCGGGCGACATCGTCGGTAAGCATCTCAGGCGCGCCGTCGAACACGACGCGGCCGGCCGACATGCCGATCAGGCGGTCGCAATAGGTTCTCGCGAGATCGAGCGAGTGCAGGTTGCAGACGACCGTGATCCCGTAATGGCGATTGATGCGCAGCAGGGCGTCCATCACCACCTTGGTATTGCGGGGATCGAGCGAGGCGATCGGCTCGTCGGCGAGGATCGCATCCGGCTCCTGCACGAGCGCGCGGGCGATAGCGACGCGCTGCTGCTGGCCTCCCGAAAGGCTGTCGGCGCGCTGCGCGGCGAGCTGGGCGATGTCGAACTGCTCGAGCGCCGCCAGCGCGATCGCCCGATCCTCGTCGCTCCAGAGGCGGAGCAGCGAGCGGCCGGTCGGAACCTTGGAAAGGCGGCCCATCAGCACATTGGTCAGCACGTCGAGCCGGCCGACAAGGTTGAATTGCTGGAAGATCATGGCGCAACGGGCGCGCCAGTCGCGCAGCGCCTTGCCCTGGAGCTTCGTCACGTCGATATCGCCGAAGCGGATCGAGCCCGAGGTCGGGTCGACGAGGCGGTTCACCATGCGCAGCAGCGTCGACTTGCCCGCGCCCGACCGGCCGATGACACCGACGAAGGACCCCGCCGGAACGGAGAGGCTCACGCCGGAGACGGCGGTCTTGTTGTTGAACTGACGCGAGACATCGTCCAGCACGAGCATCGGCAATCTCCTGGTTGCCGGGAGAGTGCTGGATGGCTGCGAAGCTGGTGTGACAGCCGCACCCCGCCGCCGGTGGCATGGCAAGCATCGGCAAGGCTTTCAGCAATCGAGTTTGCCGGCTTCGTCATCGCTGCGTCATGGGTGATCGGCAGCTTTGCCGCGCCCTCCAGACGCCGGAAACCGCCATGCGCCTTCGCGAAACCCCCACCATCGATCCTACGGCGCGCGTCGCCAATTGCGTGCTCGGCCGCTACACCGAGGTGGGCGCCGCCTGCGACCTCTCGGAGGTCGAGCTCGGCGATTATTCCTATATCTCGCGCTCCAGCGAGGCGATCTACACGACCATCGGCAAGTTCTGCTCAGTCGCCGCCGATGTCCGCATCAATCCGGGCAATCATCCGCACTGGCGGGCGTCGCAGTCGCACTTCACCTATCGCGCCTCCTATTATTTCGACGGCGAAGAAGACGAGACGGCGTTCTTCGACTGGCGCCGCAGCCAGCCGGTTACCATCGGCCATGATGTCTGGATCGGCCATGGCGTCGTCATCCTGCCCGGGGTCACGATCGGCACCGGCGCGATCGTTGGCGCCGGCGCCGTGGTTCGCAAGGATGTCGGCGATTACGAGATCGCGGTCGGCGTGCCATCGCGGAGCGTGAAGCGCCGCTTCCCGGAAGCCGTCGCGGAACGGCTGCTGGCGCTCGCCTGGTGGGATTGGCCGCATGAGCGGCTGCATGCCGCTCTCGACGATTTCCGGACCCTCTCTATCGAGGCCTTCCTCGACCGCCACGGCGGCTGAGACGGAATTTATTCGTAAATACCCGTTAATTTGCAGGGATCGGCGCAAGGTTTCGGCAAGGATCCGGAAGCGACAACGGAGCCTCCCCCAAGGCAGGATCCCCGCCAAGATGAAGAGTGTCGGCAGCGTCCTCGACGCGAACAAGGGTACAGGCCCCGGCTTCGGCCTGCTCCGTCTCCTGCTCGCCGTCTCGGTGATCTTCGTCCATTGCGACCTCGTCGATGCCGGCGCCTCGGCCGAAGCCTGGTGGCCTTATGGCGCTCGCTGGGGCGTCGCCAACCTCGCCGTCCCGGTCTTCTTCGTCCTGAGCGGCTTCCTCCTCGCCGGCAGCCTGGCGCGGACGCGCATCGACGTGTTCATGGTCAACCGGCTCCTGCGCCTCGTGCCGGCGCTCGCCGTCGTCGTCCTCCTGACGGGTTTCGTCGTCGGGCCGCTCGTCACCTCGTTGCCGCTCGCGGCCTATTTCGGCGATCGCAGCTTTCCGAGCTATTTCCTCAACATCCTCGGCCACCACCAGGACACGCTGCCGGGCGTCTTCGACAGCAATCCGGAGCATCTCGTCAACGGCTCGCTCTGGACGTTGTCGCATGAGGTGAGCTGCTACATCCTCCTGTCGATCCTCGCGATGCTCGGCGTGTTCCAGCGCCGCTCGCTGGTCCTCGCCTTGACCATCGGGCTCTATGGCGCCGCCAATCTTCTGTGGCTCGTCCACCAGCTCGGTCTCGACTTCCCGATGATGCCGTCGCTGGTCTATGTCTTCGAGACACGCGGCGCCGCGCGGCTGGTGCCGCTCTTCCTCGTCGGCGTTCTCGCCTGGCAATATCGCGCCGCGATCCCGCTGCACTGGTTCCCCGCCATCCTCTCGGCGGCCGGGCTGGTCGCGGTGGCGATGGCGGGCAACCAGAGCTGGGCCGAGATGCCGCCGGTCTGGGTGCTGACGGCGCCGATGTTCGCCTATCTCGCGATCTATCTCGGTCTTGCCGGCTGGTTCACGATCCCGCTCCTCGTCGGGGTCGACTATTCCTACGGCATCTATCTCTACGGCTACACGGTGCAGCAGACGCTGCTGCATCTGATGCCCGGCTTGCACGACTACCGGCTCTTCTTCGCCGTCAGCCTGGTGCCAACCGTCATCCTCGCCGTGCTGTCCTGGCATCTCGTCGAGAAGCCGGCGCTCGATTGTCGTCACGCCCTCCGCGGCAAGGTGACAGGGGCAGTCGACCGCCTCGCCGCCGTCTTGCCGGACTGGCTCAGCCAGCGCCTGACCCGCGCCGAGGCGCGCTGATTGCGGCGCCCTTCGGAACGAAGGCATCGTAGGTCCCGACCATGAACCAGACCAGCGCCGCCGTCTTGATCGAATAGGGCGAGTCCGAGATCAGCAGCAGCAGGCAGAGATAGGTCGCGATCAGCACCTTGAAGCGCCACGCATCCGGATTGTCCTCGCGCGCGAAGATGAACAGCGTCCAGAAGCCGACCGCCCCGAAGATGCCGATCTCGCTCAGCGTCAGCGCATAGCCCGAGTCCGACAGGAACGGCTTCTCAGGCGAGATTCCGAAGGCAGCGCGGATATCGAGCGAGGTCAGGAGCCGCGCCGTCCAGAGCAACCGGCCGGAGAGGTCGTTCTGCCAGGTCACCTGCGCACTGGTGAAGCCATAGATGGCCAGCGCCAGCATGATCGCCATGGGCAGCACATACCAGACGAGCCGCGGCGGGCGGATCGGCGAGAGGTGGATCGCCGTCGCGGCGATGCAGACATAGAGGCCGAACCTGGCATCGGCCAGGATGATCGGCATGGCGGCGAGAGCGAAGAGGACCTTCCGCCAGCGCATGTCTTTTCTGACCAGCGCCCACACATAGAGGATCGCCCCGAAATTGCCGGCCGAGACCGGTTCGAGGAACACCGACGACACGCGGTGCTGGCCGAGGAAGGGGAGGATCGTTCGGGCATCGGGACGGAGGCCACTGGCGAAGAGCCCGGACTCGCCGGTGACGTCGCTCGCCGCCACCGTTCCGCGTGCAACATAATATGCGATTATGTTGAAATACTTGATATAAATGTCGAGAAAGAAGTACTCGAACAAACCGAAGCCGAGCACGACGAAGCCGGAAATGAGCGCCGCGCGATCGGCGAGGCGGATATCGGCATAGCGGCGGCCGA
Organism: Kaistia sp.; assembly: GCA_963966455.1. GTDB lineage: Bacteria > Pseudomonadota > Alphaproteobacteria > Rhizobiales > Kaistiaceae > Kaistia > Kaistia cartagenensis. Next base: position 15,970 of record CAWZZK010000192.1, read on the forward strand.
GCGCGTAGAAGGTGATCGGGATCAGGAAGTCGCGCACCGATTTGAGATCGACCGCCGGCCGCATCGCCATCAGGAGCAACATGTAGCTCATGAAGATGCCGAGGATCAGCCACAGCGAGACGCCGCGATTGACGGCCATCGCGAAGGCGGCGCCGACGAGCAGCATTTCCGATCCCATCACGAGCGTGTCGGAGATGCGGAAAGCCACCGTATTCACGAGGCAGAGCAACAGGTTGAAGGTGAGCGCCCCGACGAGGATCGCCGTGATCACCGGCTCGTGCACCCGTTCCCGGAGCGCATCGGCGTCGAAGCGCCCGTAGGAAGGATCGACGCGGCCGGTGGCGAAGGAGCGCATCGTCAGCGGTCGACGACGCCGACGACGCCGATCGCGACCGAGGCAAGCGGGCCGAGCGAGGCGATGAGATCGCGCACATCCTCGCTGCTGCTCACCCCCGTCGTCGCGACCACGATCACCGCGTCGACATAGCCGAAGCTGGCGGCGAGCGTTCTCGTGTCGCGCGAGGAGCCGCCGTCGATCAGGATGAATTCCTGCCCCTCGCGGTCGGTCCGGTGGCGGCGGAGTTCGGCTAGCGCCGTGCCCTCACCGGAAAAACGCGTTTCATGCGAACGGGTTAGCATCGAGAGCGCCGAGCGCTCGACGCGCAGCATGGTCGACATGTCGTCGGCCGAGCAGAGCAGCGTCTCTTCGCCGAGATCGGCGAGCGCGCCGGCCAGTCCCCGCGCGACTCGGGGGCCGTTGGCGACAGGCCCGGCCTCGATGATGAGGATCGTCGCCGGCAGCCGTTCCGTCAGGTGGATTGCAAGGGCCTGCGCCGCCGGAAGAAGCGCCCCCCTGTCCGCGCCTTCCGGATCGGCCGGATCGACGGCCGATTGTCCCTTGCGCTTGAACCAGCGCCGCCGGCGCGAGGGCAGCAGCCCGACGAGTTCGGTGCCGAGACTGCCGCTGATGCCGCGAAGCTTCGAGACGGGGTCCGAAGCGAAGAAATCGATGGCGAAGGCGACCCCGACACCGGCAATGAGGCCGAACAGCGTTCCCGCCGCGAGCACGATCGACTTCGGTGGCGCGGCGGCCTTGATCGGCGGAACGGCCGGCGAGATGACGCGGGAGTTGCTGGTCTGGATCTGCTGCTGGAGGTCCAGTTCCTTGGTGCGGTTCAGCACCGCGTTGTAGACGCTCTGGATGGCGTCTGCGTCGCCCTGCAGTTCACGGGCGCGGATTTCCGCCGTGTTGCTCGAGGCTTGCGTCTCAGTCAGCGCCAGCTCCTGCGCCTTCAGGGCGGCGAGATTCTCCTTGGCGCGGGCATAGTCGGCCTCGATCGACTGCTTGATGCGCGCGACCTCCGCATCGATCAGCCGGGCCAACGCATCGCGCTCGGAATCGGCGCGCTGAAGCGCGGGATGGTTGGGCCCGAGCGCGCGCGCCAGCTCGGCCTGGCGCTGGATGACGAGGCCGTATTGCGTCCTGAGCGCCGTGATGGTCGGCGAACTCACCGCCTCGGGAATGCCGCCGGCCTCGACGACGGCGAGATCGAGGCCGCGCACCTGGTTGCGCCGGGCCTCGAGCTGCGCCACCTCGGCGCTCGCTGCGGTGAGACGGCCGGTCAGATCCTGCAGGCGCTGGTTGACGACGAGCCCGCCCTGGCCTGTCGCCACGAGCCCGTTCTCGGCGCGGAATTGCTCCACGCGATGCTGCGCCGCCTCGAACTGGCTGCGCAGCGACGCCGCCTGGGTGAGCAGCGTGTCATTGGCCTGCCGCGCCGCCGCGAGCCGCGCTTCGCGGCTCTGCTCCAGATAGACCGAGGAGATGGTGTTGGCGATCTCGGCCGCCCTGTCGGGGTCGTCATGCGTGACCGTCACCTGGAACACCAGCGACGGATCGACCCGGTGCACCACGACGCGCTCGCGCAGTATGTCGAGCACATGCACGAAGCGCGGGCTCACCGTCGCCGCGCGATCCTCCGGCCAATTGGCCATGGTGCCGGCGAAGAACGGATCATGTTCGAGATCGAGCCTCCGGATGACCTCGGAGAGGACATTGGTCGAGGCGATGATCAGCGGCTGCGTGTCGACATTGGCGAAATCCATCGAGGCCGAGCTGTCGGTCGGCAGGATGTCGCGCCCCACCACCTGCAGGCCCTGCGGATCGACGAGAATCTCGACGGTCGAGCGATAGACCGGGGTCTGGCGATGGATATAGGCGGCAGCGAGGACGAGGAAGAGCAGCCCGCAGCCGAGCACGATGGGGTAGCGGCGCAGCACGACCGCGACCAGCTCCATCACGTCGATGGAGGCCAGCGGCCGGCGCATCGGCGGCGCTGCCTCCTGGAGCCGGACATCGCTCCGCGCGAGCATTTCCATCCTCGTCAAGTCCCGACGCCGGCCATGCCGGGCGGCAAGCCGGGCTCGGCAAGATCCTCACGCACTGCGGCGAAGCCGACGCTGCATCGCATCGGAGACTGCCAAGACAGGGTTAATAAATCGCAAGCGAACCGAAATATTAACGATCGTTAACCGCTCTTGGCAGCAAACGTTACAAAGGTCTTAACGGTGAAATGAAACGTCAAATCATGTTCGATGTTTTCGAGGCCGGCATGCGTTATCGGTCAGGTCACGGAAACATAAAACTCGAATCAAATGTCCTACGACGGTCCAGATCGGCGTTGGGTGCCCCGTTTTCTCCGCGTCGGCGGAGTGCACGTGCCCTATGCCTCCCGCGAGAAAGTCCTTCAGACGATCGACAGGTCGTTCCACGACCGCAGCCAGATCCGGATCGCGTTCTGCAACGCGAATACCATGGTCTCGGCGCTGCGCTCGCCGGACTATGTCGAGACGCTGTCGCGCTTTCTCGTCCTCAATGACGGCGTCGGCCTCGACATCTGTTCGTCGCTCTTCATGGGCCACGGCTTCGAGGACAATCTGAACGGCACCGATCTCGTGCCGGACATCCTCGCGGCGGCGTCCAAGCCGGTGTCGATCTACCTGCTCGGCGCCAAGCCCGCGGTCGTCGCAGAGGCGGCGCGGCAGCTCGGCGAGCGCTTTCCGCGCCACCGGATCGCCGGTTTCCACCACGGCTATCTGCGCCCAGAGGACGAGGCCGGCCTGATTGCCGCGATCAACACCTCCGGTGCCGACCTGCTGCTCGTCGCGATGGGTAACCCGCTGCAGGAGATCTTCATCGCCCGCCACGCCGCCGCGCTGAAGGTTCCGGTGCTGATCGGCGTCGGCGCCCTGTTCGATTTCATCAGCGGAACGGTGCCCCGGGCGCCCGGCTGGATGCGCGCGGCGCGGCTCGAATGGGTGTACCGCCTGATGCAGGAGCCGCGGCGGCTCGGCTGGCGCTATACCGGCGGACTCGCGATCTTCCTCGCCCAGATCCTGCGCCTGCGCATTGCCCGACTCGCCGTCAAGCCGGCCGACCGGGCACGCGAGATCGAGGCGCTGCCGAAGCGCCTCAGGCCCGAAATCTGAAATGAGCTGCAAGGGGGCGACGCGATGCGGATCCTGATGGCGGCGGCGGCCTTTCCGCCCTTCATGGACGGCGGCGGCCCGGTCTCGGCCATGCTGGTGGCGAAGCTGATGACCAGCGCCGGCCATGAGCTCCGCGTCATCAATGTCGCCGACGAGGCGAAGGACGAGGTCTTCGACGGCATTCCCGTCCGCCGCCTCGAGACGCTCAATCTCTACTGGAACTACCGCGTGCCGCGGCCGGCCTGGAAGAAGGCGGCCTGGCATGCGCTGGAGAACTTCAATCCGCGCGCCTACGCCGCCATGCGGCGCGAAATCCGCGATTTCTCGCCCGATCTGGTGCTGACCGACAGCATCGAGAACGTCAATGTCGCGACCTGGGGCGCGGCGCGCGCCGCCGGCGTTCCCGTCTGCCACGTCCTGCGCAGCACGTTCCTTCTTTGCTGGAAAGGCAGCATGATGAAGGGCGATCGGAATTGCGCCGGCGCCTGCACCTCCTGCAAGGCGACCTCGATCGGCAAGAAGGCGATGAGCCGCTTCGTCGATGGCGTCGTCGGCGAAACCGACTTCATCATCGCGCGCCATACCGATGCCGGCTACTTCCCGAATGCCGAACGGCGGCGCATTCCCGGTGTCGTGCCGAAACTGATGGCGCCCCGACCGCGCCCGGCGCCGAACGGCCGTCCGCTCACGGTCGGCTTCATCGGCGTCCATACGCCGATGAAGGGGCCGCATATCCTGGCCGAAGCTGCCCGGATGCTCGCAGGCCGCGCGGACCTGCGCTTTCTCGTCGCCGGCAGCGGCCAGGGCGACTATGCCGCTTCTCTCTCGAGCGCCTTCCCGGCCGAGACGACGCGCTTCCTTGGCTGGACCGATCCGAACGATTTCTTCCCTGAGATCGATGTTCTGGTCGTCCCCTCGCTGTTCCAGGAACCGTTCGGCCGCGTGATCGTCGAGGCTTTCGCGCATGGCGTGCCGGTCATAGGTGCGCGCTCGGGAGGCATCGCCGAAACCATCGACGACGGCGTCAACGGCATTTCGGTTCCGCCCGGGGACGCATCAGCACTCGCCGCCGCGATCGGACGGCTCGCCGACGATCGCGATGCGGTGGCCCGCTTCTCCGCGGGCGCGCTCGCATCCGCGCGCCGCTATCTGCCGCCGGTCCTTGCCGCGTCCTACGGCGAATTGTTCGAGCGCCTCGTCCGCCGGCGCGGCGTCCCCTCCCTCGCCGCACAGGAAGTCTCGCGATGAGCCTTCGCCGCATCATCGCGGATCTTCGCGGCCGCCCCGGCGCAGGTCGCTTCGCCTCGGCCTTCACGTCGCGGCTTGGCAGCGCGGTCCTTTCCTTCGTCGTGCTGCTGGTGGCGAGCCATGCGCTGCCGACTACGGAATACGGCCTCTATGTCTTCCTGTTCTCGCTCGGCAGCGCGCTCGGCCTCGTCTTCGTGCTCGGCCAGCAGATCCTGGTCGTCAAGCACTACCGCTCCGGCGTCGGGCTCGATCACCACGGCAACAATGCTCTGCTGCGCGTCAATGCCCGCTGGCTGCTGCTCGGCACCGGATTGCTCATCGCCGGCGCCGCGGCGAGCTTCCTGATCCGCGACCGCCTGCCCTCGCCCTATGACGAACTGCATATCGCGCTCATCTTCGCGGCGATCTTCGCACTCAGCGAATATCTGCAGAACTATTTCCGTATCCATGGCCGCATCAACCTCTCGCTGACGCCGCGCGAGATCGTCTGGCGCATCGCATCGGCGCTGGCGCTCGGCGGCCTTGCCGCGACTGGCCTCCTCGCCGGCGGCGCCGCGGCCTTCTGGGCGGTGACGGTCCTGCTCGCGGCGGTGACGCTCTACCAACTCATGCATTTCGTGCGCGACGAAGGCCTCGACTGGTTGGGCGCGGCCGGCTGCACCGACGCCGCCACCCGTCGCCAGTGGCGCAAGGAGAGCTGGTACTTCATCGCCAACAATTGCCTCAACTCGGCTTCCGCCTATCTCGAAACGATTGTCATCGGCGCAGCGCTCGGGCTCGACCAGGCGGCGTTCTATTTCGTGGCGCTCAGGATCGCGATGTTCCTGACGCTCCCCGTCGCCGCCATCGACACGGTCGGCATCCCGATGATCGCCGCCCGTTTCCAGGCCAGCGACGTGCCCGGCGCGCAGCGGCTGGTCGGACGGCTATCGGCCGCGAGCTTCATCATCTCACTGATGGGAGCGCTCGGCCTCGCCGTGATCGGCGATCATGTGCTCGTGCTGTTCAATGCCGATTTCGCGCAGCATCACGACGTTCTCGTCGTGCTCTGCCTCTCCGCAGTGTCGCTGGCCTTCTTCGGACCCGGCTCGTGGCTGCTGATGATCGGGGGCGGCGAGCGCTATTTCCTGATCGGCCGCTCGATCCTCTTCGTCTTCTATCTCGCGATGCTCTACGGCCTTGCCCGTGTCTACGGACTGATGGGCATCGCCGTAGCCGGGCTCTCGATGAATGTCGCCTCGAACCTGATCGCGACGGTCTGGGTCATGCGGCGCTGGACGATCGACAACATGGCGACCGCCGTTCTGAGGCCGTTCCTCCTCTTCGACGCCCGCAGGAACGACCGCGCGGAAGCTGGCCATCGGCCGACTGCGAGCGGCCGCATCGCACTCGAAGGTAACGGGGAGGCCTCGGCATGATGACCGGCATCGACGACAAGGGCGTCGACACGTTCCTTCGCCCACGCCCGCTAGCGCGGGTCGATGCCGGTCTCGATCCCGGCCGATCCGCCCCGACGCTCGCCCGAACGGCGAAATTCGGTGAGCCGGTATCGCTCGGCCGCTTCGGCGGGTTCTACCACCCCGGTCGCGCGGCACTCGCCGTCCTGATGCTGTCGCCGATCGGTTTCGAGGAAATGTGCCTCCGCTCGACCTGGCGCAGCCTCGCGACGCTCTTCGCCGAGGCCGGGCTGCCGTGTCTCCGCTTCGACTATCCCGGCACAGGCGACGCCCTCGACCCCGAGGAGGCGCCGGAAGGCATCGAGGACTGGAAGGAGTCCGTGCGGCGGGCGGCCGCCTGGCTGCGCGAGACCGCTGGTGTCGACGAGATCGTGCTGGTCGGACAGGGTTTCGGCGCGACTTTGGCGCTGACCCTGGCGCCCGAACTCGCAGGCGTCCGCGCCGTCGTCTCCCTGGCCGCGGTCGAGAACGGACGGCACTATCTCCGCGAACTCGCCGCCTGGTCGCGCATCGTGACGGATTCGATCGGCATCGGCCCCGATCCGCTCGACGAGAACGGGCTCGGCGTCGCCGGGCTCTCGCTTCCGGCAGGGCGCGCCGCCGTCATCAAGGCGATGCGTCTCGATGCGCTGGCCGCACGCCCGGCCGCCGACGTGCTCGTCGTCGGCCGCGCCGGCACGGATCGTGACGACATCATCGCCGAGAAGCTCTCTGCGCTCGGCGCCCGCGTCGCACGGCAGCCTTTCGAGGGCTACGAGACGCTGCTGACCGATCCGACGCAGGCGCGGCCGCCGATGCCGACGTTGGAGCGGATCGCGACCTATGTCGCCGCGCTCGCCAATGCCCGTCCGGCCGCCGCCCTGCCGGCGCCCGAGCCGCGGCCGCTCATCGGCGCGCATTTCGAGGAAATCGCCGGCCGGTTCGGGCCCGGCCGAAGGCTGATGGGCGTCTTCTGTCGTCCCGTCTGCGTCGCGGATGCGCCGGTTCTCGTCTTCACCAATGCCGGGCACGACTATCACATCGGCTGGGCGCGGGTGACCGTGATGCTGGCGCGAGAACTCGCCAAGGCGGGCTATGCCAGCCTCCGCTTCGACATGGATGGCATCGGCGACAGCCCCGCGCATCCGGGGAGCCCGGACGAGGTGCTCTATTCCGATGCGCATATCGCCGACACCATCGCCGCGGTCGATCACGCAAGCGAGCTTTCGGCGGGGCGGGTGATCCTGGTCGGCCGCTGCAGCGGCGGCTATGCCGCGCTGCAGGCGGCGGTCAAGCGTGACCGCGTCGCGGAACTCGTGATCGTCAACACGCAGCGCTTCGTCTGGGACAAGGACGAGGATGTGGCAACCGCCGTGCGCTACGGCCATCGCAGCGTCGGCAATTTCGGGGCGACCCTTCTGAAGCGCGACACGCTGCTGCGGCTCGTGCGCGGGCAGCTCAATGTCGGCCAGGCCGGCCGCTACATCCTGCGCTCGATCACCACCAAGGCGAGCCGCCGGCTTGCGCCCTTCATGGGCGGCCTCTCCAAGCATGCCCGCATGCATCGCGACGTGCACCGCCAGTTCCGCATGCTCGAACAGCGCGGGACGCGGGTGTCGATGCTGTTCTCGGCCGACGATGCCGGGCTCAAGGAGTTTCGCGCCTATTTCGGCGAACGCGGCCAGCGGCTCGGCAACTACCGCCTCGTCACGATGGACCTCATTCCCGACGCCGACCACAACTTCACGCATCGGGGAGCGCGCGAGCGGCTGCTGGCCGCGCTCCAGGCGGCGATCGCGCCGGCAGCCGGCCGGGAGAGCCGGTCATGAGGCGCGGGCTTCTCCGCACGGGCGGCACCGCGCTGGCGCTGGCTGCGATGCTCGGCAGCGCCGCCGCGGAACCCTGCCTGCGCGGCTTCAACCTTGCCGGCGCGGAATTCGGCAAGCTGCCGGGCGTGCTCTCGAAGGACTACACCTATCCGGCGCCGGCGACGATCGACACCTATGTCGCCACCGGAGCCTCGGTCATCCGCTTACCCGTCCGCTGGGAACGTCTGCAGCCGGCGCTCGGCGAGCCGCTCTCGGAAACGGAACTCGCCGCGCTGGACGCGACGGTCGATGCCCTGACGGCGGCCGGGCTGACGGTCGTCATCGACGTGCACAATTACGGCTATTACGCGGAAAAGCAGATCGGCTCGGCCGAAGTCCCTACCGACGCCTTCGCCCAGTTCTGGGCGCGGCTCGCCTCGCATTATGCGGGCCGAGAGGGCGTCGTCTTTTCGCTGATGAACGAGCCCTACGACATCGCGGCTCCCGACTGGCTGACGATCACCAATGCCGCCATCGCGGCGATCCGGGTCATCGGGGCCGACAATCTGATCCTGGTCTCCGGCACCGCCTATGCCGGCGCGCATAGCTGGTCGAGGACGCTCGCGACCGGCAACAATGCCGATGTGATGGCCGGCGTCGTCGACCCCGCCGATCGCTACGCCTACGACTTCCATCAATATATCGATGCCGATTTCTCGGGCCGCAACGCCGAATGCACCGGCGCCGCCGCGGCCATCGAGGGCGTTCGGTCGGTGACCGCCTGGCTCAAGAAGAACGGCAAGCACGGCTTCCTCGGCGAGTTTGCTGCATCCAAGGATCCGGCCTGCATCGCCGCGATGAAGGATCTCGTCGCCATCGTCGATGAGGCGCCCGACCAGTGGATCGGCTGGACCTACTGGGCCGGCGGCGCCTGGTGGCCGACCGACTACATCTTCACGGCGCAGCCCGACGGCAATGGCGACCGCCCGCAGGTGGCGGCGCTGAAACCCGTCCTCGGTCCCGGCAACGCGTCCGCCTGCATCATTCCCGCGAAAAAGCCGAAGCCATGACCACATCGACCGCCGACCGGCGCCTTCGCGTCCTGCATGTCGTCCGCCAGTTCTATCCTAACCGCGGAGGGCTAGAGGATTTCGTCGCCAATCTCGCCCGCACGCAGATCGAGACCGGCATCGACGCGCGGGTGCTGACGCTCGACCGGCAGTTCACGCGGCCGGACGTCATCCTTCCTGCGGATGACGCCCTCGGTCCGATCCCGATCCGGCGCATCCCGTTCCGCGGCTCGACCCGCTATCCAATCGCGCCGTCGTTCCTCACGGCGCTCGGCGACGCCGATCTCGTGCATGTGCATGCGATCGATTTCTTCTATGACGCGCTGGCCGCGACGCGGCTCCTCCATGGCAAGCCGCTCGTCGCGACGACCCATGGCGGTTTCTTCCACACGGACGCGCATTCGAGGCTCAAGAAGCTCTGGTTCGCCGGCCCGACACGGCTCTCTGCCCTCGCCTATCGCGCCATCGTCGCCTGCAGCGCGCAGGACGAGGCGACCTTCGCAGCTATCGCCGGCAGCAAGGTCGTGCTGATCGAGAACGGCGTCGATATCGGCAAGCTGGCCGGCCGGGCGCGGGCGACGAAGTCGAAGCGGCTCGTCAGCATCGGCCGCCTCGCCGCCAACAAGCGGCCGGACCACCTCCTCGCGGCGCTCCAGAGGCTCGTAGCGACCGATCGCGACTGGCATCTCTCGATCGTCGGAGCGGAATCCGACTGGTCCGCGGAGCGTCTCGGAGGCGAGATCGAGAGGCTCGGGCTCGGCGCCCATGTCGATCTCCATGTCGAGCTCGACGATGCCGGCCTCGCCCGCGTGGTCGGCGGCGCGTCGCTCTTCGTCTCGGCCTCCGAGTATGAGGGCTTCGGCATCGCCTTGGTGGAAGCGGCGAGCGCCGGGCTCGGCATCGTCGTCAACGGCAACACCGCCTTCCGCGAACTCTCCGGCCGGCACATGGGCATCCGCCTGACGGACTTCGCCGATCCCGACACCGCGGCATCGGCGATCCGCGCCGCCCATGACGCGCTGCCAGAGTTGCGCCGCGTGCCGGACTGGGTCGAGGCCTATGCCTGGCCGTCCGTCGCCGCCCGCTATGACGATGTCTATCGCCGCGCCCTCGGTCGGGAGGCCAACAGGGCCGGATTTCTTCAACCGGTTTCAGCATCCGTTAAGTACAGATCGGAGCTTCCGGCGGCCGTTAAAATGCAAGGGAAATAGGGCCGAGTTTATGCGATCGGATTCATAATTCGTTCGGAGACCAAGCCCTAAGGATTCGCATCAAATTTGAGATGTATTTCCGAGGGAGAATCATGAAGGACCGTATTCGCAAGCTCATCGCCGACCGAAAGGTCATCGCTGTCGACGTCAACAGCCTCAGCGACAGCGCCGATCTCTACGAGGCGGGGCTGAGCTCCTTCGCCTCCATCCAGTTCATGCTCGCGCTCGAAGACGCCTTCGACGTGGAGTTTCCGGAGCGGATGCTGACGCGCAAGACCTTCGCCTCGATCGAGGCGATCGACCGCTCCCTCTCCGAACTCCTGACCGAGAGGGTCTGAGCATCATGGCCCTCCCGTCCCGCACCATCGAAGAACTCCGCGCTCCCGCGGAGCGCATGCGCGCTGTGGCGGAAATCGCTGCGCGCCATTCCGCAGATGTTGACCGCGAGGGCCGTTTCCCGCGCGAAGCCATCGACGCGCTCAAGGCCGAGCGGCTGATGGCCGTCATGATCCCGAAGCGCTTCGGCGGCGAGGGGCTCAGCCTTCTCGAGGTTGCCGAACTCTGCACCATTCTCGGACAGGCCTGTGGGTCGACCGCGATGGTCTATGCCATGCACCAGATCAAGGCTTCCAGCCTCGTCTCGCATGGCGGCGAGAGCCCGTGGCATGCCGGCTTCATGCGCGAGATGGTCGCCGAACAGTATCTCCTCGCCTCCGCCACCACTGAAGGCGGCATCGGCGGCGACCTCCGTAATTCGCTCTGCGCCGTCGAGGTCAAGGACGGCCGCTTCACGCTGGAGAAGGACGCCACCGTCATCTCCTACGGCCTCTATGCCGACGCGATCCTCGTCACCTGCCGCCGCGCGCCGGATGCGCAGAGCTCGGACCAGTCGATGGTCGTGGTGAAGCAGGGCGACTACAGCCTCGCCAAGACGACGGGCTGGGACACGCTCGGCATGCGCGGGACCTGCTCGGAAGGCTTCCGCCTCGTCTCGTCAGGCGATGCGGCCCAGATCTTCCCGCAGCCCTTCTCCGAGATCGCGGCGCAGTCGATGCTATCGGCCTCCCATATCCTCTGGGGCGCTGTCTGGTTCGGCATCGCCGCCGATGCGGTCGCCCGCGCCCAGGCCTATGTCCGCGCCGCGGCGCGCAAGCAGCCGGGCAGCGTTCCGCCCGGCGCGCTACGCCTCGCCGAAGTCGTCGCCATGCTGCAGGACATGAAGGCGAGCGTCGTCGCCGGCGTCGTGCGCTACGAGGCGGCTCTCAAGAGCCCCGACGAACTCTCCTCGATCGGCTTCGCCGTCGAGATGAACAATCTCAAGGTCACGACCTCGCAGCGCGGCGCGCAGATCGTTACGCATGCGATGCTGATCACGGGCCTCTCCGGGTCCAAGAACGACACGCCCTTCAGCGTCGGCCGGCACCTCCGCGACATCACCTCCGCCGCGATCATGATCTCCAACGATCGCATCCTCTCCAACACGTCGAACCTGCTGCTCGTCAGCCGGTTCGACACGAGCCTGGTGAACTGACATGGACGCTCTGCCGCAGACCGTGCCCGCCAAGAGCGGCGCCAAGCAGTTTCTCGATCAGCTCTTCGGTGCCGGCGTCCTCACCGACACCGGCGTCGACGGCCTCTATGGCCGCTCCGGCGATTTCGAGGAGGTGATCGAACGCTTCCTCGCGCTGGTGACGCGCACCGCCGGCGCCGATGTCGTCGAGCGCAT
>CAWZZK010000193.1:0-31616 GCA_963966455.1 Kaistia sp.
CCTGCCGCGCGCCTGGCGGCTGACATCGTCCGTGAGGCGGGCGACGCTGTCGCTGCCATAGATGATCTGGCCGAAATGCGGGACGACCGTGACAGGGCCGAACTTCTCGATCAGTCGGACCCAGAGATCGTAATCCTGCCAGGAGGGCAGAGCGGTATCGAAGCCGCCGACCGCGAGCACATGCTCGCGCCGCGTCAGGATCTGGTTTCCGATAACATTGCGCTTCAGCATCATCGGCAGCGTGGCGACATCCGGCTTCGGCATCGCCTTGATGCGGCCGCCCTTCCAGAGGAGGTCGCGCGACGTGACGATCGGAGCGCCCTTTGCGACACCCTCGAGAAGCTGGGCGAGGCGCTGCGGCAGGAAGATGTCGTCGTCGTCGAGCCCAGTGACGAATTCCGTCTCGGCGGCCTCGATGGCGCGGTTGCGCGCCGCGCAGGCGCCCTGCGGCGTCTCGTGACGGAAATAGCTGATCCGCGGGTCTGCAGCCGCGAGCCCGGCAAGAACGCGCGGCGTCTCGTCGTCGGACGCATCGTCGACGATGATGCAGCGCCAGTCCTGATGGGTCTGCGCCATGACACTGGCGACGGCCTGTGCAACGAGCCGGGCGCGGTTTCGCGTCGGGATATAGACGGTCACATCAGCCATGGGGGCTCCGGCAGGTAATTTCGCATCCGGCGCGCGGGGGTCGCATCAGGACGATATCGGCGGTTGCGCTGCCGCTCGAACCCAACCGCAGCCGGCGATCAGGCGACCGTCATCATAATGTGGCGACCGGCATGGTGCAATGCACCATGCGTGGTGCCGGGCGGGATTTGGTTGGCAGCGCAGTCGTTCGGCAGCACGCCGGGTCCCGCTCTGCTCACCGAAGCGCGCCGGAGCCGATTCACTCGCCGAATCAACGGCGTCGGCAGGAGAGATGGGCGTTCGCGCCAGTCCTGTCCGGTTGAGGGTCCGTCGCGGAGCTTGCGGCTGGCCGGCAGCCATGGTACCCGCTTTTCGGCGGGATTTTGCGGTGCGGTATTGCAGCTTGCGGAGCACAATGTGAGTCAACTGCAGATGTCAGCGTCGAGCACATGACTGCAGCAGGCGACGTGAACTCTTCCCGTTCGCTCTCTCGCTTGTTCGCGGGCAAGACGTTCAAGAACTTCTCCTGGCTGCTGGCCGAGCGGGTCGTATCGCTGACGGTCGCCATCTTCGTCAGCATTCCGATCGCGCGCTATCTGGGCCCGCATGATTTCGGCAGCTACAGCTATGTGTTGGCAGTAGCGAGCCTCGTAGCGCCGATCGCCTCCCTTGGCCTTGAGCACATCGTTACCAAGGAACTTGTCCAGAACCCTGGCGACGCTGGTCGAATTCTGGGAACCGTCGCGTTTCTGCGCAAAACGGGCGCATTCGCTGCGACGATCATTGTCGCCGCCTGGATGTGGTTCGCCCCTCCTGGCGACCCAACCATCTCCCTCTATGTCATCGTCGTAGTCGGCTGCGGATTCGTCGGAAGTCTGGCGTTCCTGCAATACTGGTTCCTGTCGGCCGGCGTGTTGAACGCCTTCTCGATTGCGCAGATCACCAATACTCTGATCTTCAGCGCTCTTCGCCTGTTTCAGGTCTATATCCACGCATCACTGCCATCGTTTCTGATCCTTTCTGGCATCGAGGTCATCTCGTCCGGCATCCTCACATATGCAGCCTATCGGATCGTTCGTCGCCAGCCGATCCGCTGGACGTTCGACGCGTCGCTCGCCCGGTCGCTGTTCAGCAAGTCCTGGCCGCTAACCTTGTCGGGGCTGACTGCCGCCGTCTATCTCAAGCTCGACCTGATCATGCTGACGAGCCTGACGACAGCCGGCGAGGCGGGCATCTACGCGATCGCCGCGCGCCTGTCGGAAATCTGGTATTTCATACCTTCGCTCCTGATGACGGCGCTCTTTCCGACCCTCATCGCGTTGAAGGCCGGGCCAAAGGATCGCTACGAGAAGCGCATGCAGGATGTGCTGGACGCTCTGGCTGCAGCCGGGACGATCATTGCGCTCGTGTTCACCGTTGGTTCGGGCTTCATCGTCAACCTGCTATACGGACCGGCCTTCGCCGCTGCCGCCCCTATCCTCGCAGTGCATATCTGGGCCGGCGTCTTCATTTTCATGCGCGCTCTGCTTAGCAAATGGCTGATTGCTGAGGATCTGTATATCTTCTCGTTGGTGACGCACGGTTCAGGAGCGATCGCCAATATCGCGCTGAACCTCGTGATGATCCCGCGCTGGGGTGGCATGGGAGCGGCAGTTGCAACCCTGATTTCCTATGCGACGGTCTCTTACTTCTCACTGTTGTTTCATAAGAAGACTTGGCCGATATTCTTCATGATGTCGAAATCGTTGATCTGGCCGCGGCGCATTCCGGAATTCGCTGTCATGGCGGTCCATAAGGCGCGACGGCGTAGAGATCCGGGGATGAGCGGATGACCTATGTGAACACGACGACGAGGCCTCCGCACAGGATGGTGATCGGCAATGCGAAGCGGGCCGCGCGTCGGGCTCGCGACGGCTGGCGGAGGTTCCTGAAAGTCCAGGTCTCGAAGCGGCCGCTGGTCGCCGGCCTCTACTATGCGTTCTTCAACCGCGAGATGCTGCGGGAGAGCATGGCCGTCGCCGCCGGCCAGGTCGAGTATGCCGTCGAGCGCGACGAGGATGGGAAGCCCAGCTACTATCTCCTGCGCCGCAACATCCACCGCATCGAGAAGGGCCTGATCATGCGGCCCCGCCGGGCCTCGTTCGGTGCCGACTACATCGAAGAGACGGTCAAGACGTTCGCTCGCGCCGTCGCCCAGGCATCCTTGCCCTGGAGCCCCGAGCTCCGCTGGGCGGCGGATGTTCTCAAGACCTATTTCGCGACGGTCGACGCATCGCCGGCACCGATCGCGGCGGCGCTCCGCCGCTACAACGCCATCGCGCTGCCCCGCGAAGCCACGGGCGAGCAGGCTACGGTCGCGGTTCCCTATGCACGCGATCTCTCTGCTCCGCCGAGCGTCGACTTCGATTCGCTGATGGCGCTGGCGCGCCGCCGCCGCTCGGTTCGCTGGTATCGCGACGATCCCGTATCGCGCGAAGCCATCGACAAGGCCCTGCTGCTCGCCGCGCAGGCGCCGAGCGCCTGCAACCGCCAGCCTTTCCATTTCCGCATTTTCGACCAGAAGGCCGATGTCGCCAGGATTTCGGCGATCCCGATGGGCACCCGCGGCTTCTCGGAGCAGTTTCCAGCGGTGGCCGTCGTGGTCGGCCAGCTTCGCGCCTATCCTTACGAGCGCGACCGGCATGCGATCTATATCGACAGTTCGCTCGCGGTCATGTCCTTCGTGCTTGCGCTCGAGACCATGGGGATGGCGTCCTGCGTCATCAACTGGCCCGACCAGGAGCCGCACGAATCCAAGATGAAGGCGGCGCTTTCCCTCGCCGACGACGAACGGGTGATCATGCTCGTCGCCTTCGGCTGGCCGGATGTTTCCGGGCAGGTGCCGTACTCTGCGAAGCGGGACATCGCCGAGATCCGTTCATACGGCTGATCTGATCGATCGACGCAATACGAGGCCGCGGCCAAATACCGGCAGGCCCGAAGAAGACTGGCATCAACGCGAGGAGCGGCGGCGCATGATCGTCGAAGTTATTGGTATCCATCCGACGAACAAGGGCGCGCTGCTGATGCTGTCGGCGATCCGGGAGCGGCTGACGGCCGAGTTTCCGAAGGCGCGTTTTGCAGTCCCGATCAGCTGGCCGACGGATATGCGCCTCGCTGAGGGGCTGCGTTCCTCGCTGCCGATCGAGATGGGTCCGGTCAATCTCTCGGCAGCGGGAAGTTTCCTCCCGGCGAAGGTCCGCCGTGCCGTGGGCTTCAGCGCCGCGAGCGACATCGACGTCGTGCTCGATGCCTCGGGCTTCGGATATGGCGACTACTGGGGTCTCGAGAAGCTGCAGCGCCGCCTCGGCCGTCTGGCCTCGGGCTGGAAGAAGGGCAAGCGCACGCTCATCGTCATGCCCCAGGCGCTCGGCCCGTTCGACAAACCCGGCATGGCCGATGCGGCGCGCACGGCCTTCACCAAGGCCGACCTGGTCTTCGTGCGTGACCGCACCTCGATGGAGCATGTGCGCAAGCTGGGATCGCTCGGCGCTCATGTGAAGGCGGCGCCCGACTTCACCAATCTCCTACACCCTGAACTGCCGGCCCGGCTGGACGGCCTGCGCGGCGCCTCGCTCATCATTCCGAACGAGAAGGTCGCCGGTGGCGATCAGGCCAAGCGCGCGGCCTATATCGAGTATCTGGTCCTCGCGGCCGAAATGCTGAAGGCGGCGGGTAAGCGGGTCGTGTTTCTCGTCCATGAAGGGGCGGGTGACCGCCGGTTCGTTGACGAGGTGAATGCCCGGCTGGCGCAACCGGCCGAGGTCGTCGACGAGAAGTCGCCCCTGACGACCAAGGCGGTGATCGGCGTCGCCGATCTCGTCGTGTCGTCGCGCTTCCACGGTCTCGTCAGCGCGCTCTCGTCGGCGGTGCCGGCGCTCGGCTGCGGCTGGTCGCACAAATATGCCGAGCTCATGAACGACTATGGCTGTGCCGACTTCAACCTCGACCTCAGCGACAAGGCTTCGTGGCGGCCGAAACTGGAGGCGCTCATTGCGGCCAGCGGCGATCCGGCCTTCCGCGCTTCGCTCGATGCGGCGGCCGACAAGCAGCGCGCCCTGAGCGAGGCGATGTGGAGCGACGTCGTGGGGCTGCTCAGGAGCAGGTTTGGATGACGATGGAACTGCGCTTCACGGTCATCGTTCCGGTCTGGAACTCGCCTGATCTGATCGCAAAGTGCCTGACGGCCCTCGAAGGCCAGTCCTTTCCTCGCAATCGCTACGAGGTGATCGTCGTCGACAATGGTTCGACCGACGACACCAGGGCCGTAATAGCCAGGTTCCCCGGCGTCACGATGCTCGTGGAACCGAAGCCCGGCTCCTATTCGGCCCGCAACCGCGGCCTGGCCGAGGCGCGCGGCGAATTCGTCGCCTTCACGGACGCCGACTGCATTCCGCATCGCGATTGGCTGACCGCCGCCGACGAGGCGATCCGCGCCGATCCAGGCAAGGCGGTCTATGGCGGCAGGATGACCCTCTTCGCGTCCGATGCCGACAGCCCGGTTTGCCGCGCCTATGAAGAGATCTTCTCGTTCGACCAGAAGAAATATCTCGCCTCCGGTCACTGCGTCACGGCGAACTGGGTGAGCCCGCTGTCCCTGATCCGCGAGATGGGCGGCTTCGATGCCAAACTGAAATCGGGCGGCGACTTCGACATGTCAGGCCGCATCAGCCGCCGCGGACTGCCGATCGTCTATGTTCCCGAGATGCAGGTCGCGCACCCCTACCGGGGCTCGCCGCTTGAGATCGTCAACAAGAAGCGCCGCACCATCGGCGGCAGCTGGACCATGCGCACGACCGCCAAGGCGCGGCTGAAGCTTGCAGCATGGGTCGTGCTCGCCTTCGGCAAGGATGTCCGGCAGGTCTGGCAGGCCAGTGATGTCGCGTCCGGACTGAAGATGCGGCTCTCTTTGCTCCTGGCGCAGGCTTCGGCGGCGCAGCTCGGCGAGATCACGCGGCTGGCGCTCGGCGGCGAGCCGCGCCGCAGCTAAGGCTGACGATCGGCTCGCCGAGCGAACGGTGGCGACGCGTTCTTAGGCCTCGCCGTCGCGCGAGCGGTTCGGGGCAGGCTTCGACTTGTCGTAGCGGGCTTTTCCCCGCGCGGGGCCGCCGCGCTTCGGACGGTCGCCATCCGGACCGTCGCCTTTCCGCGCGCCGGCCTTGTAGCTCCCCGTTTTGTGGCCGCCAGACTTGTAGCCGCCCGCCTTGTGCCCGCCCTTGGGGCCGCCTCGGGATCCGCCGTCGCCGCCGCCCGGGGCTTCCGCGCGCTCGATGCGGATTTCCTCGTCGTCGGTGCGGCGCAGGGCCTCTTCGAAACGTTCGGCGGCCTCGGCGGCGATCTCGAACTTGCTGTCGCGTTCGAAGATCTTGATCGCGCCGATTTCGTTCTTGGTCACATGGCCCCGCCGGCAGATGAGCGGCAGCAGCCATGTCGGGTCGGCATTCTTCTGGCGGCCGACCGAGAGGCGGAACCAGACGGCGTCACCGCCCTCGACGTCACGCGGGCCGCGGCGCGGGCGCTCGTGATGGTCGTCGGACTGGCGGTCGCTACGGGCGAACTCCTCGCGCTGGCCACGCTGCGGACGCTCGCGATTGCCGCGGCGTTCTTCGGGCGCCTGGCCGACATCGACGAGTTCTTCCGGCTCCGGCAGGCGGGCGCGGGCGAGGCGGACCAGCGCGGTCGCGGCGGCTTGCGGGCCGATCCGCTCCAGGAGAGCGGCGGCGATCTGCTCGTCTTCCGGCGTCGCCGGCTCGGCGTCGGTGAAAGAGGCCAGCAGCCGCTCGCGATCGAGGGCCCGGATCTCGTCGGCGGAGGGCGCCGCGCTCCAGCGGGCATCGACGCCGGCGGCGCGGATGAGCCTGAGAGCCTTGGCGCGCTGGGTATAAGGCACGAGCAGGGCACTGACGCCCTTGCGGCCGGCGCGGCCGGTGCGGCCGCTCCGATGCAGCATCACGGCCGGGCCGGTCGGCAGGTCGGCATGCACGACAAGGCCGAGGTCCGGCAGGTCGAGGCCGCGAGCGGCGACGTCGGTGGCGACGCAGACGCGGGCACGGCCGTCGCGCAGCGCCTGGAGCGCATGGTTGCGCTCGCTCTGGCTGAGCTCGCCGGAAAGGGCGACGGCGGCGAAACCGCGCTCGACCAGGCTCGCATGCAGGTGACGGACCGATTCGCGCGTCGCGCAGAAGACGAGCGTTGCGCCGACGTCGAAGAAGCGCAGCGTATTGACGACGCCGAGCTCGACCTCATTCGGCGCCACGCGCAGGGCGCGATACTCGATATCGCCATGCGGCTGATTCTCGACGATCGTGTCGATCCTGAGCGCGTCCTTCTGGTAGCGACGCGCGAGGCGTACGATCTCGCGCGGCAGCGTCGCGGAGAAGAGCAGGGTGCGCCGGGTCGGCGGCACCGAATCGAGGATCAGCTCGAGATCCTCGCGGAAGCCGAGATCGAGCATCTCGTCGGCCTCGTCGAGCACGACGGCCCGCAGCGCCGAAACGTCGAGACGGCCGCGCTCGAGATGATCGCGCAGGCGCCCCGGCGTGCCGACGACGATATGGGCGCCATCGGCGAGCGCCCGCTGCTCGCGGCGGATGTCCATGCCGCCGACGGCGGTCGCGATGCGTGCGCCCGTATCGGCATAGAGCCAGCCGAGTTCCTGGCGGACCTGGAGGGCGAGCTCGCGGGTCGGCGCCACGATGAGCGCGAGCGGCAGATCGGCCTGCGGAAACCGCGTCTCGCCGCCGAGCAGCGTCGAGGACAGGGCGAGGCCATAGGCGACCGTCTTGCCGGATCCTGTCTGCGCGGAAACGAGGAGGTCGCGCTCTCCGGCATCGCTTGCGACGACGGCGGCCTGCACCGGCGTGAGGCTCTTGTAGCCGCGCGCATCAAGGGCGGCGGCGAGCGCGGGATTGGAGATGGCGGGCGCGGTCGATTCTTCGGATGTCATCTATATCTTTCGGCGCGCCTCTGGCGCGAAGTCGTTCGGTGCGCCAGGATCGGAAAGCGCGGCGCCGCGCGGTTTTCTCTTAGTCCACAAGGCCTGCCGCCGTCCATCGCCAACCATCCGCCCGCTCGGCAACGCGACGTTAATCCTCGTCGATGATGATCCGTTCACCATGCTGCATCGCACCGGGCCTACCACATGACCACCCGCCAGCGCCGCAATTCCCGTCGCCGCAAGCTGCTGCTGCCGCTCGGAGCCGTCGCGGTGATGGCCTATTTCGGTTATCACTCCTTCAATGGCGACTACGGTATCTGGTCCCGCGACCGCATGAATCGCGAGGCGATCGGCCTCGAGGCGGAGCTCGAAAGCCTGAAGGCGCAGCGCCTTGCGCTGCAGGAGCGCTCGCGGCTTCTTCGCCCGGACAGCCTCGACCCGGACATGATCGACGAGCGCGCCCGCAGCAATCTCAATGTGCTGAAGCCGGACGAGCTCGTGATCGATCTTGCTGCGTCGCAGTCGGTCGCATCGCAGTAATTTCCGCACTGCAACGCAGTTAACCGAAATCCGGTTTATCTACCATTTAGGCAACGAAGTCATGTAGTTGGTGCATGGCTCCCGTGCTCGCCATGCATCTTGGATTGCGTATCGCCTTCGGATAACGTCACGCCCCAGTTCTAGGGAAAACGCTCCGGAGACGAAGGTATGGCTGTAGCCAAATCGCAGGTCGGCAGCAAAGCCGGGTCGACCGACGGTCGCAAGGCAGCCGGGCAGAGGGCCGCAAAAGCCGCGTCGCCCACGCGCTCGGCAGCCGCGAAACCGCAGGTCGCCGACTTCTCGCGCGAGGAAGAACTCGAAGCCTATCGCGAGATGCTGCTGATCCGGCGGTTCGAGGAGAAGGCCGGCCAGATGTATGGCATGGGCCTCATCCACGGCTTCTGCCACCTCTATATCGGTCAGGAAGCGGTCGTCGTCGGCATGCAGATGGCGATCCGCACCGGCGAGGATCAGGTGATCACCGGCTATCGCGACCATGGCCACATGCTCGCGACGGGAATGGACGCCAAGGGCGTCATGGCCGAGCTGACCGGCCGCCGCGACGGATATTCGCGCGGCAAGGGCGGCTCGATGCACATGTTCTCGATCGAGAAGCAGTTCTTCGGCGGCCATGGCATCGTCGGCGCGCAGGTCTCGCTCGGCACCGGCCTCGCCTTCGCCAACCGCTACCGCAAGAACGACCGCGTCTCGCTGACTTACTTCGGCGATGGCGCCGCCAACCAGGGCCAGGTCTACGAGAGCTTCAACATGGCGGAGCTGTGGAAACTGCCCGTCATCTACATCATCGAGAACAATCGCTATGCGATGGGCACCTCGGTGACGCGCTCCTCGGCCCAGACCGATTTCTCGCGCCGCGGCCTCTCCTTCAACATTCCCGGCGAGCAGGTCGACGGCATGGATGTGCGTGCCGTGCGCGCCGCCGGCGAGCGGGCCGTCGAGTGGTGCCGCTCCGGCAAGGGTCCCTACATCCTCGAGATGCAGACCTACCGCTATCGCGGCCACTCGATGTCCGATCCGGCCAAGTACCGGTCGAAGGACGAAGTGCAGAAGATGCGCAACGAGCACGACCCGATCGAGCAGGTGCGGCTGCGCCTCCTCGACAAGGGCTGGGCCAGCGAGGACGATCTCAAGAAGATCGACGCGGATGTCCGCGACATCGTCAACGAAGCGGCGGATTTCGCCCAGAACAGCCCCGAGCCGGACGTCGCCGAGCTCTGGACGGACATTCTCAAGTAAGGGCGGGGAAGAGACATGCCGATCGAGATCCTGATGCCGGCTCTCTCGCCGACCATGGAGGAGGGCAAGCTCTCCAAATGGCTCAAGAAGGAAGGCGATAGCGTCAAGTCCGGCGACGTCATCGCCGAGATCGAGACTGACAAGGCGACGATGGAAGTCGAGGCCATCGACGAGGGGACCGTGGGCAAGCTGCTCGTCCCCGAGGGCACCGAGAACGTCAAGGTGAACACGCCGATCGCCGTCCTGCTCGCCGATGGCGAGGACGCCTCCGCCGCTTCCGCGCCGCCGGCCAAGGATGAGCACGGCATTGCCGAAGCCTCCAAGAACGGCAGCGGCGAAGCGCATTCGGCCCCGGCCGCGAGCGCCGCCGCGCCCGTCCTGCCTGCTTCGGTCAAGGCCGATGTCGCGAACGATCCCGACATTCCGGCCGGCACCGAATTCGTCACGATGACGGTGCGCGAGGCGCTCCGCGACGCGATGGCCGAGGAAATGCGCCGTGACGGCGACGTCTTCGTCATCGGCGAGGAGGTCGCGGAATATCAGGGCGCCTACAAGATCACGCAGGGGCTCCTGCAGGAGTTCGGCGCCGACCGCGTCATCGACACGCCGATCACCGAGCATGGCTTCGCGGGCCTCGCGACCGGCGCGGCGCTGGCCGGGCTGAAGCCGATCGTCGAGTTCATGACCTTCAACTTCGCCATGCAGGCGATCGACCAGATCATCAACTCGGCCGCCAAGACGCTCTACATGTCAGGCGGCCAGCTCGGCGCGTCCATCGTCTTCCGCGGCCCGAACGGCGCCGCCGCCCGCGTCGGCGCGCAGCACAGCCAGGACTATTCGGCCTGGTACAGCCATGTTCCCGGCCTTAAGGTCGTGGCGCCCTATACGGCCGCCGACGCCAAGGGCCTGCTCAAGGCGGCGATCCGCGATCCGAACCCGGTCATCTTCCTCGAGAACGAAATCCTCTACGGCCACTCCTTCGAGGTGCCGAAGCTGGACGACTTCGTGCTGCCGATCGGCAAGGCGCGCATCCAACAGGCGGGCAAGGACGTCACTCTGGTCTCGTTCGGCATCGGCATGACCTATACGGTCAAGGCCGCTGAGCAGTTGGCCGCCGAGGGCATCGACGCCGAGGTGATCGACCTCCGTACGCTGCGCCCGCTCGACATCGACACGGTCATCGCCTCGGTCAAGAAGACCGGCCGCTGCGTCACCGTCGAGGAAGGCTGGCCGCAGAACTCGATCGGCTCCGAGATCGCCTCGCAGCTGATGGAGAAGGCGTTCGACTATCTCGACGCGCCGGTGCTCAAGGTCACGGGCAAGGACGTGCCGATGCCCTACGCCGCCAATCTCGAGAAGCTCGCTCTGCCGAGCGTCGCCGAAGTGATCGCGGCCGTGAAGGCCGTGACCTATCGCTAGGGGGAGGCGACCATGCCGATCAATATCCTGATGCCTGCGCTCTCTCCCACGATGGAAGAGGGCAACCTCGCCAAGTGGCACGTGAAGGAAGGCGACAAGGTCAAGTCGGGCGACGTCATCGCCGAGATCGAGACCGACAAGGCGACGATGGAGGTCGAATCCATCGACGAGGGAACGGTCGGCAAGATCCTCGTTCCCGAGGGCGCGCAGGGCGTGAAGGTCAACGCGCTGATCGCGGTGCTGCTCGCCGATGGCGAGGACGCCTCCGCGATCGGCGGCGATACGGCTGCCAAGCCCGCGGCTGAAAAGCCTGCCGCCGATAAGCCGGCCGAGAAGCCGGTTGAGAAGCCGGCGGCTGCTCCGGCTCCGGTCGCGCAGGCGGCACCCGCCGCTGCGCCGGCTCCCGCTGCTGCGCCTCAGGCCGCAACCGCGCCGGCTGCCGCCGTTTCCGGCGAGCGTGTGTTCGCCTCGCCGCTTGCCCGCCGCCTTGCCAAGGAAGCCGGGCTCGATATTTCGAAGATCGCCGGCAGCGGGCCGCATGGCCGCGTGATCCAGGCCGATGTCGAGAGCGCCAAGGCCGGCGGATCGGCGAAGGCCGCCGCTCCGGCTGCTGCTCCCGCGGCGGCGCCGGCTCCGGCCGCAGCGCCTGCCCCTGCTGCCGCGCCGGCCGGCGCTTCGGATGCGCAGGTGCTGAAGCTCTTCCCCGAGGGCAGCTACGAGATCGTGCCGCATGACAACATGCGCAAGACGATCGCGCGCCGCCTGACGGAATCGAAGCAGACCGTCCCCCATTTCTATCTGACGATCGACACCGAGCTCGACGCGCTCTTGGCGCTGCGCGAGCAGATCAACGGCGCCGCACCGAAGGACAAGGACGGCAACCCGGCCTACAAGGTCTCCGTCAACGACATGATCATCAAGGCGATGGCCCTGTCGCTGAAGAAGGTGCCGTCGGCCAACGCCTCGTGGACCGATGGCGGCATGGTCGTGCACAAGGTGGTCGATGTCGGCGTCGCCGTCGCGATCCCCGGCGGGCTGATCACGCCGGTCGTGCGCAATGCCGACAAGAAGACGCTCTCCACCATCTCGAACGAGATGAAGGACCTCGCCAAGCGCGCGCGCGACCGCAAGCTGAAGCCCGAGGAATATCAGGGCGGCACGACCTCGGTCTCCAATCTCGGCATGTTCGGCGTCAAGGACTTCGCGGCGATCATCAATCCGCCGCATGCGACGATCCTCGCCGTCGGCGCCGGCATCCAGAAGCCGGTGGTGAAGAGCGGCGAGATCAAGATCGCCACCGTTATGTCGGTGACGCTCTCGACCGATCATCGCGTCGTCGACGGCGCGCTGGGCGCCGAACTGATGCAGGCCTTCCGCGGTTATATCGAGAAGCCGATGGCGATGCTGGTCTGAACCGCGTCGCGACCCGCCGCCTCCTTGACCTCGCGCAAGGACGGCGGCGCCGCTTCGGGCAAGGTCGCCGCGTCTGAAATCAAGGGAGAAACGCCCATGGCTCACACGCCGCATGAACTTGCCGAGGACTTTCCTGGCGAGCACGAGAAGATCGCCCGCCTGAAGGCCGAGGACGCGCATTTCGCGAAGCTGGTCGACGCCTATCACGAGGTGAACCGCGCGGTGCATCGCGCGGAGACCGATGTCGAGCCGACCGACGACATCCACATGACCGAGATGCGCAAGAAGCGCATGCAGTTGAAGGACGAGATCGCCGCACGGCTGCGCGGCTAACTGGGTAGTTCGATCGTTATGGAGACCCGCGCCGATTAGGGTGCGGTTCTTCTCCTTCCCCCTTGCGGGGAGGGCCGGGGTGGGGGGCGTCGGGGATGGCGATGCCCTCGAGGGGATAAGAATGGCGTGGCAGCAATCTCCGGAGCATGTGGGGGCGACGACGCAAGCGCGCGCTTCGTCTCGCCGGATGCGCCGCGAGATGACGCCCGCCGAGCAGAGGCTCTGGACGCATCTGCGTCAGAGCATCCCCGCCGCATCAGGCCACTTCCGGCGCCAGTTCGCGATCGGGCCGTATGTGGCTGATTTCGTTCATCTCGGGGCGCGGTTGATCGTGGAGGTCGATGGCGACCATCACGGCCATGACGCGCAGGCGGCCCATGACCGCGAGCGGGACGAGTTTCTGGCCCGGCAGAGATTCTGCGTTCTGCGCGTCTCGAACAGGGCAGTATTCACGGAGATCGACGGCGATCTGGAGGCGATTGCTTCCGAGCTTGCGACGGCGACCCCCACCCCGGCCCTCCCCGCAAGGGGGAGGGTGCAGGAAGCCAACCCCAACCGATAGCGAGCCGAACTCATGGCCAACACCTATGACGTGATCATCATCGGCTCGGGGCCGGGCGGCTATGTCGCTGCAATCCGCGCGGCGCAGCTGGGGCTGAAGACCGCGGTGGTCGAGAGCAAGCATCTCGGCGGCATCTGCCTCAACTGGGGCTGCATTCCGACCAAGGCGCTGCTGCGCTCGGCCGAGATCTACCACTATATGGAGCACGCCTCCGATTACGGCCTCTCGGCCGGGCAGGTGGGCTTCGACATCGGCGCGGTTTCCAAGCGTTCGCGCGGCGTCGCGGCGCAGCTGAACCAAGGCGTCACGGGCCTCCTCAAGAAGAACAAGGTCGACGTCATCTGGGGCGTCGCCGAGATCGCGGCGCCGGGCAAGGTGACCGTGAAGCCGGCGCCCGCCGAGGCCTATGGCAAGCCGAACGTGCCGCCGAAGGGCGCGCTCGGGGCCGGCGACTACGAAGCCAAGTCGATCATTGTCGCGACCGGCGCCCGGCCGCGCGCGCTGCCGGGCCTCGAGCCGGACGGCAAGCTGATCCTCACCTATTTCGAGGCCATGGTGCCCGAGACGCTGCCGAAGAAGCTGCTCGTGATGGGCTCCGGCGCGATCGGCATCGAGTTCGCCTCCTTCTACCGCACGCTCGGCGCCGAGGTGACGGTCGTCGAGGTGCTTCCGCAGATCCTGCCGGTCGAGGACGAAGAGATCGCAGCGCATGTGCGCAAGCGGCTGGAAAAGCAGGGCTTCCGCATCCTGACCGGCGCCAAGGTGACGAAGGTGATGAAGGGCGCCAGCTCGATCACCGCCACCGTCGAGACGGCGGACGGAAAGAGCGAGGAGATCACCGCCGACAAGATGATCTCGGCGGTCGGCGTGCTAGGCAATATCGAGGGCCTGGGGCTCGAGAAGCTCGGCGTCAAGACCGACCGCGGCTGCGTCGTCACCGACGGGCTCGGCCGCACCAATGTCCCCGGCATCTACGCGATCGGCGATGTCGCCGGCCCGCCGATGCTCGCCCACAAGGCGGAGCATGAGGGCGTGATCTGCGTCGAGGGCATCGCCGGGCAGCATCCGCACCCCATGGACAAGCTCAAGATCCCGGGCTGCACCTATTGCAACCCGCAGGTCGCCTCGGTCGGGCTCACGGAGAAGAAGGCGCGCGAGGCGGGCTACGACATCCGCGTCGGCAAGTTCCCCTTCATCGGCAACGGCAAGGCGATCGCGCTCGGCGAGCCGGAAGGCCTCGTGAAGACGATCTTCGACAAGAAGACCGGCCAGCTTCTCGGCGCGCATATGGTCGGCGCCGAAGTCACCGAACTGATCCAGGGCTTCGTGATCGCCATGAATCTCGAGACGACGGAAGAGGAGCTCATCCATTCCGTGTTCCCGCATCCGACGCTCTCCGAGACCATGCATGAAAGCGTCATGGGCGCCTATGGCCGCGCGATCCATATCTGAAGCGACGGATCGGATCGGCGGAGCCATGGCATGAGTTCGATTGCCCTCTGGGGCATCAAGAACTGCGACACGATGAAGAAGGCGCGCGCCTGGCTGGACAGCCACGGCGTCGCCTACGGCTTCCGCGACTACAAGGCCGAAGGCGTCGATCCCGAGCGGCTCGCGGCCTGGGTCAACGAACTCGGCTGGGAGACCGTGCTGAACCGTGCCGGCACGACCTTCCGCGCGCTTCCCGACGCCGACAAGCAGGACCTCGACGCCGCGAAGGCGGTTGCGCTGATGCTGGCGCAGCCCTCGATGATCAAGCGGCCGATGCTGGAGCGAGGGGACGGCCTGCTGATCGCCGGCTTCAAGCCGGAGATCTACGCCGAACGGCTCGGAGTCGGCGGGTAGGGGACTACACGGGGGCCGGCGTCGCCGTCCCGACTTTGAATCGATCCGAAACCGTTGCCAGCCGCGGCCTCGGGGTCTAAATGACGCCGGTGGAGCGATCCGCCTCCGACAGGGCCAGACGACAATGACCGGCGCATCTCAGCCCGACGATGGATTGGACGTCCATCGTCGCAGAACCCGTTTCCGGGCGTGGCATCGCGGCATGCGCGAGATGGACCTCATTCTCGGCCGCTTCGCCGATGCATCGATCGCGGACCTCACCGATGAGGAACTCGCGGCGCTCGACGCGTTGATGGAGGAGCAGGACCGCGACCTCTTCGCCTGGCTGACGGGCGAGGCAGCGGTCCCGCCGCATGCCGACACGTCAATCTTCCGCAAGCTCGCCGCCTTCACGGGCGCCTCGCCCCGCTAAACCAAGACCCAAGACAGATTGATGATCCGCTTCGATTCCGTTCTGCGCAGACGCTCGACCGTGCTGTCGGGTGTTCCCGACGGCCTGGACGGGCGCGTCGTCGCCGATCTCGCAAGTTTGTCCGCGAAGGACGAGCGGCCTTACCTGCTGGTCGTGGCGCGCGACGGCCAGCGCATGGCCGATCTCGAACAGGCGATCGCCTTCTTCGCGCCTGGCCAAGAGGTGCTGTCCTTCCCGGCCTGGGACTGCATGCCCTATGACCGCGTGTCGCCCAATTCGGCCGTCGTCGCGCGGCGCATGGCTGCGCTCTCGGCGCTGGCCAACCGGAAGACCGAAGCGGGCAAATGCCTCGTCGTGCTGACGACAGTGAACGCCGTCGTGCAGCGCGTGCCGCGCCGCTCCGATGTCGTCCGCCAGAGCCTGACCTTCTCGCCGGGCAGCCGGCTGCCGATGGAGCAGCTCATCGGCTGGCTCGAGGACAACGGCTTCCTGCGCACCGCGACCGTCCGAGAGGCGGGCGAATATGCCGTGCGCGGCGGCATCGTCGACCTCTTCGCCGCCGGCCTCGGCGAGCCGGTGCGGGTCGACTATTTCGGCGATACGGTCGATTCGATCCGCTCTTTCGATGCCGAGACGCAGCGCACCATCCAGCAGAAGAAGCGGCTCGACCTCGTTCCGGTCAGCGAACTGGTGCTGTCGCCGCAATCGATCGCCCGCTTCCGCGAGGCCTATGTTCGCCTCTTCGGCGCCTCCGACCGCGAGGACCTGCTCTACCAGCAGGTGAGCGAGGGACGGCGCTATACCGGCGTCGAGCATTGGCTGCCGCTCTTCGCGGAGGGGCTCGATACACTGTTCGACTATCTGCCCGACACGGCCCTGGTGCTCGATCACCTGGTGGAGGAGGCGCTCGTCGAGCGGCTGGACGAGATCAAGGACCATTACGACGCGCGCCGCGGCGGCATGGGCCAGAACCAGGGCGGCGTGCCCTACAAGCCGATCGCGCCGAATGCGCTCTATGTGGACAGCGCCGAATGGAAGCGGCGCGAGGGCGAGCAACCGCTCATCCGCATGACGCCCTTCGCCGAGCCGGACGACACCATGGTCGTCGATCTCGGCGGCCGGCACGGGCGGACCTTCGCGGCGGAGCGCCTCGCCGGCGACGTGAACGTCTTCGACGCCGTGATCAACCATGTCACGAGCCTCCGGGAAAAGAAGCGGGTGGTGATCGCGAGCTGGAGCGAGGGCGCGCGCGACCGCCTGACCCAGGTCCTGAACGATCACGGCCTCAAGCGTGCGCAGGTGATCGAGAGCTGGCCGGCCGCCGCGGCGCTGCCGAAGGGCGTCGTCGGCCTCGGCGTGCTCGGGCTCGAAACGGGCTTCGATTCGCCCGATCTCGTGATGATCGGCGAGCAGGACATTCTCGGCGACCGCCTCGTCCGGCCGCGCAAGCGCTCGAAGAAGGGATCGGACTTCCTGTCCGAGGTGACGGCGCTCGCCGAGGGCGACCTCGTCGTGCATGTCGATCACGGCATCGGGCGGTTCACCGGGCTGAAGACGATCACGGCCGCCGGCGCGCCGCGCGACTGCCTCGAGATCGTCTATGCCGGCGGCGACCGGCTCTATCTGCCGGTGGAGAACATTGAACTCCTGTCGCGCTACGGCTCCGAGGATACGGACGCGACGCTTGACAAGCTCGGCGGCGTCGCCTGGCAGTCGCGCAAGGCGAAGCTCAAGAAGCGCATTCGCGACATGGCGGCCCAGCTCATCAAGGTGGCCGCCGCCCGCGCCATGCGCCATGCCGATGTGATCACGCCGCCGGAAGGGCTCTATGACGAGTTCGCGGCCCGCTTCCCCTATGAGGAGACGGAAGACCAGCTCTCGGCCATCGAATCGGTGATGACCGACCTTGCCGCCGGCACGCCGATGGACCGGCTCGTCTGCGGCGATGTCGGCTTCGGCAAGACGGAAGTCGCGCTGCGCGCCGCCTTCCTCGCGGTGATGAGCGGCCGGCAGGTCGCCGTCGTGGTGCCGACGACGCTTCTCTCGCGCCAGCATTTCAAGACCTTCTCGGCCCGCTTCGCCGGCTTCCCGGTGCGGGTCGAGCAGGCCTCGCGACTAGTCTCGGCCAAGGATCTCGCCGAGACCAAGAAGGGGCTCAAGGAAGGGCAGGTCGACATCGTGGTCGGCACGCATGCCCTGCTCGGCAAGGGTATCGAGTTCCGCGATCTCGGCCTTCTCATCATCGACGAGGAGCAGCATTTCGGCGTCAAGCACAAGGAGCGGCTGAAGGAGCTGAAGGGCGACGTGCATGTGCTGACGCTCTCGGCGACGCCGATCCCGCGCACGCTGCAACTGGCGCTCACCGGCGTACGCGAGCTTTCGCTCATCACAACGCCGCCGGTCGACCGCATGGCGGTGCGCACCTTCATCTCGCCCTTCGACGCGCTCGCCGTGCGCGAGGCGCTGCTGCGCGAGCGCTATCGCGGCGGCCAGAGTTTCTATGTCTGTCCGAGGCTCGCCGATCTCGCCGACCGCAAGGAATTCCTGGAAAAGTTCGTGCCCGAGGTGAAGGTCGCGATCGCGCATGGCCAGATGCCGGCGACCGAACTCGACGACATCATGAACGCCTTCTACGAGGGCGCCTATGACGTGCTGCTCTCGACGACGATCGTCGAGAGCGGTCTCGATATCCCGACCGCCAACACGCTGATCGTTCACCGCGCCGACATGTTCGGCCTCGCGCAGCTCTATCAGCTCCGCGGCCGCGTCGGCCGCTCCAAGACGCGCGCCTATGCGCTCTTCACGGTGCCGGCCGAGAAGAAGCTGACGCCGATGGCCGACCGACGGCTCAAGGTGCTGCAGTCGCTCGACACGCTCGGCGCCGGCTTCCAGCTCGCGAGCCACGATCTCGACATCCGCGGCGCGGGCAATCTCCTCGGCGAGGAGCAGTCCGGCCATATCAAGGAAGTCGGCTACGAGCTCTACCAGCAAATGCTGGAAGAGGCGGTTGCCCAGCTTCGCCAGGGCGGCGGCGAGGAGACCGAGTCCGACGGCCGCTGGTCGCCGCAGATCACGGTCGGCACGCCGGTCATGCTGCCCGAGACGTACGTGCCGGATCTGCCGCTGCGCCTCAGCCTCTATCGCCGGCTCGGCGATCTCGAGGAGCCGGACCAGATCGACGCCTTCGGCGCCGAGCTGATCGACCGCTTCGGG
This sequence comes from Kaistia sp., assembly GCA_963966455.1. GTDB lineage: Bacteria > Pseudomonadota > Alphaproteobacteria > Rhizobiales > Kaistiaceae > Kaistia > Kaistia cartagenensis. The sequence continues at coordinate 18,598 of CAWZZK010000193.1, forward strand.
CCGCTGCCGGACGAGGTCGAGCACCTCCTGAAGATCGTCTATATCAAGGCGCTCTGCCGCCGGGCGAATGTCGAGAAGGTCGATGCCGGCCCGAAGGGCATGGTCATCTCGTTCCGCAATTCGGTGTTCCCGAACCCGGCCGGGCTCATCCGCTATATCGGCGAGCAGGGCAGCCTCGCGAAGGTCCGCCCCGACCAGAAGATCGTGCTGATCCGCGACTGGGAAGACCCGGAGAAGCGGCTGAAGGGCACGGCAGTGGTGCTGACGCAGCTCGCGCGCATCGCGGTCGGTGACGGGAAGAAGGCGGCCTGAGGGGACGTTTCGCCCGACTCTGCGGCGGCGCCCCCTCTCCATCTCTCCCCCACGAGGGGGGAGAGGGCCGACCGTGCATCGCTCGACGTCCTAGCGCGGTTCCCGAGGTGCTCGAAAGGCGGGCGACTCCCTCTCCCGCGCAGCGGGCGAGGGTTGGGGAGGGGGCTCTTTGGGGCTCAGCCGCGGGCGCGAACCCGCGAGCCTCACCCCTTCTTCGCGGCGTACCAGGTCGGCAGGGTGTAGCCGTAGACGGACTGGGTCTTGGGGTGGTCGACCGTGGTCCAGCGGGCGACCCACTGGTCGGGCAGGTAGTAGAGCGGCACGACATAGTGGCCGGAGATCAGAACGCGGTCGAGTGCGCGGACGGCTGCGACGAAATCCTCCTGACCGCGCGCGGCGACCAGCGCCGCGATCATGGCGTCGATCGCCGGCTCCCTGGCGCCGACATAGTTGAACGAGCCCATCATGTCGGCGGCGGCGCTGGACCAGCGGTTGCTTTGCTCGTTGCCGGGCGAGAGCGAGGCCGGCCATGAGGTCATGATGACGTCGTAGTCGAAATTCTGCACGCGGCGCTGATACTGCGTCGCGTCGACCGTGCGCGTCGTCGCCGTGATGCCGACCCGCGACAGCGTGCGACCGAAAGCCGAGGCTATGCGCTCCTGGCTGGCGTCCTGCAACAGGATCTCGAAGGCGAAGGGCTGGCCGGAGGCATCGACGAGCTTGTTGCCTTCGAGCTTCCAGCCGGCGGCGCGCAGCTGTTCCAGCGCGGCGCGCAGCACCTTGCGATCGCCGCCCGAGCCGTCGCTGACCGTCGGCTTCCAGGTTCCGTCCATCACCGCCGGATCGACGGCGTCGGGGAAGGGCGCGAGCAGCGCCTTCTCCGCTTCCGAGGCGGGCACGCCGAAGGCCGAGAGCGTCGAATCCTGGAAGAAGCTGGCATTGCGGCTATAGGCGCCGGAGAAGAGGTTCTTGTTCACCCATTCGAAATCGAACAGCATTTCCAGTGCCTTGCGCGTCCGCACATCGGCGAACTGCGCGCGGCGCGTGTTGAGGGCGAAGCCGAGCATGCCCTTCGGCAGCCCGTTCGGGATCGCTTCCTTGACGACGCGCCCATCGGTCACGGCCGGAAAATTGTAGGACTCCAGCCAGCGCGACGGGTCGGTCTCCGGATTGACGTCGTAGAGGCCCTTCTTGAAGCCCTCGAACATCGAATTGCGGTCGCGGTAATAGTCGATGCGGATCACGTCGAAATTGTCGAAGCCGCGCTTCACATTGAGGTCCTTGCCCCAATAATCCGGATTGCGCTTCAGGATGAACTGCTCGCCGGGCCGGATCGTGTCCATGACATAGGGGCCGCTGCCGATCATCGGTTTCAGCGTCGACTGATCGAATGTCGCGGCATCGGTCGCGTGCTTCGGCAGGATCGGCATCAGGCCGATCAGCATCGGCAATTCGCGATTGTCGCCATTGGCGAAGGTGAACTTCACGCCGCGCTCGCCGATCTTTTCCGACTTGGTCACGGTCTTGAACCAGCTCGGGTAGAGGTTGGGCCGGCCTTTCTCGCGCAGGAGCTCGAGCGAGAAGATGACGTCCTCGGGCGTGATCGGCTGGCCGTCGGAGAATTTCGCGGCCGGATTGATCGTGAAGGTGACCGAGGCGCGGTCGTCCGGCATGTCGACCGAATCGGCGATGAGCCCGTAGAGCGTGAAAGCCTCGTCGCGGTTGCGCACCATCAGGCTCTCGAAGACATTGTTGCCGAGCGAGGCATCCCAGATGCCGCGCGAGGTCGTCGTCGCGCTCTTCACGATGAACGGGTTGACGCTGTCATAGGTGCCCTGAAAGGCATAGCCGATCGTCCCGCCCTTCGGCGCATCCGGGTCGGCATAGGCGAAGTGGTCGAAACCCTTCGGCAGCGCGGGTTCGCCATGCATCGCCATGCCGTGGCTGGGCTCGGCGCAGGCATTCGCGACCGGCAGGGCGGCCATCGCCAGCAAGGCGCATGCGATGCGAGCTGCGAGAAGGCGCTTCGACATGGTAATTTCCTCCGCCTGACCGGCATGAACCGGCTCAAGCCGAAAAAGACCCCAGCCGCCGTGGCTTGGCAACCGCCTTCCTGCTGGAAATGCCGCTTCCGAGGGGCTAAACATGCGCCGCAGCCCGGGCGTCACCGTGTCGCCTCATTTGCTGGTCATCCAGCCGCGATGACGTCGCCGGATCCGGGCAACCGCTTGCCGCCGGTGGCAGGCGCGGAACAGACGTTGAACGCAAGGACACGCAGATGTCGTATCGCTGGAAGTTCGGTTCGGTGAGGGCGCCTCTGCTGGCGACTGCCGCGCTGCTGATGGTCGCCTCGGCTCCGGTGGCGATGGCGCAGGACGCGCCGGCTCCGAAGCCGCCGGCCGCCAAGCCGGCCGCGGCGGCTCCCGCCGCCGACGCCGCTCCCGCCGCGATCTCGCCCTGGATCAAGGAATGCGGGCAGGACCCGCAGTCCAAGAAGAAGCTCTGCATCACTTCGCAGGAGCTTCGTGCCGACACGAATCAGTTCATCGCCTCGATCCAGCTGCGCAAGCTCGAGGGCGACCCGAAGATGGCGCTGACGGCGATCGTGCTCACCGGCCAGCTCATCCAGCCGGGTCTGCTGATCCAGGTCGACCAGAACAAGGCCGTGCCGCTCAAGTATGTGATCTGCGACCCGACCGTCTGCTACGCGCAGGCCGAGGTCGACGACGCCTTCGCGACGTCGATGAAGAAGGGCAACAAGGTCGCCGCGATCACGATGAACCCGCAGGGCAAGCCGATGGTGTTCCCGTTCGGGCTCAACGGCTTCACCAAGGTCTATGAAGGCGAAGGCCTCGATCGCGCCGCCGGCAAGGCGCGCCGCGACGCGCTGCAGGAGCAGCTGCAGAAGAACGCCGAGGAAAACCGCCAGAAGCTCATCGAGCAGCAGAACAAGGAGCGCGGCGAGGCTGCCCCCGCGCAGTAAGCCGGTCCGCGACTGACAAATGCGAACGGCGCGCCTTGGGCGCGCCGTTTTCGTTTCGCGGTCGAGCAGGAGGCGAGGGACGGGCTGTGCGCCGCCTGCGCTCAGTTCATCGGGCGGTGGCGCGCGACATAGACGTCGCCCTGGCGCTCGTCGAAATAATCGGGAAGCTGCGCATGCCGCAGCGGCTCGTCGGAGCCGTCAACGAGCAGGTTCTGCTCCGAGACATAGGCGACATATTCGCTTTCGGAGTTCTCGGCGAGCAGGTGATAGAAGGGCTGGTTCTTGGCCGGCCGGATCTCTTCCGGGATCGACTGGTACCATTCCTCGGTATTGGCGAAGACCGGATCGACATCGAACACGACGCCGCGGAACGAGAAGTGGCGGTGGCGCACGATCTGGCCGATCCCGAACTTCGCTTCGCGCAGCCGGTCTTCGGGGGAATTGATGCGGTCTGACTGGCCCATGGGCGCCTTTCCGGATTTGGTCCGTCGTCCACAAAGCCCGATCAGCGCCGTAGCGTCAACGCGACGCATGGTCGCCGCTCCGGAACTCACCGCTCAAAGATGCGGGGCGAGCGCCTGGCGCATGGCGAAGCGTTTCAGCGCCGGCAGCCGGTCAAGGGCAAAAAGGCCGACGCCGCGTGCGGCCTGGACGGGCAGGAAGCTGGTAAGGAGCGTGCGGTTGAGCGCATCGACGGCGGTCGTGCGCGTGTAGACGTCGCCCGAGCGGCGCCTGCGATAATCGGAAAGCGCGTCCTCGGCGCCGGGATCCGCGCGGTGTGCCGCCGCCGTCCGGGCGAAGACCGCCGCGTCGCGGAGGCTGAGATTGAGGCCTTGGGCGCCGATCGGCGGGAAGACATGCGCCGCCTCGCCGATGAGCGCGATCCGCCGATCGGCGAAACGCTCGGCCGATTGACCCGTCAGCGGGAAGGCCTGGCGCGGGCCGTCGATCTCGATGTCGCCGACGAGGAAATGCGACTTCCGCTCGAACACCTCGGCGAGGCCGCGGTCATCGAGTTGCATCAACCGCTCGGCCTCGGCCGGCTTCACGACACAGACCACGGCCGAGCGAAGGCCAGGCAGGGGAACAAGAGTGAACGGGCCCGTCTCGGTGTGAAACTCGGTCGAGCCGTCACCATGGGGAAGCGTGTGGCGGATATTCGCGACCACGGCCGTCTGCGGATAGGACCAGCGCTTGAGGCCGATGCCCGCGGCCTCGCGGGCCGGGGAATTGCGGCCGTCGGCCGCGCCGACCAGCCGCGCCGCGACGCTGCCGGCGTCGCCGGCATAGATGGCGACATGGTCATCATGGACGGTGATCGAGCGGGCAAGCCCGTCGAGGCGCAGGATGCCGGCTGCCGTGGCGGCGTCTTCCAGCGCCGCGATCATGGCTGCGGTCGGCACGTTGTAGCCGAAGGCGTCGCGGCCGATCTCGGAGGCGTGGAACTCGACCAGCGGCGCGCGGACGAGCCGCCGCGTGCCGTCGACGATGCGCATGGTGCGGAGCGGCGCCACCGTGTCCGAGAGGGCCGGCCAGATGCCGGTTTCCTCGAGGATCTCGACCGAGACGCCGAGCATGGCGACGGTGCGGCGGTCCGTCGGAATGGCCCGCGGCGCGACAAGCGCCACCGACAGCCCCTCGCGGGCGGCGAGGATGGCGGCGCAGAGACCGGCCGGGCCGGCGCCGACGACCGCGACATCGATGGCTGCGTTCATGTCTCGATCTCCTCGATCGGCGCCGATTGCCGGCGCGCCCTGAGCCGCCAGACATGGACGAGCGTCATTCCGGCCAGCATCGCAGCGAGAAATAGAAGGATGGCCGGGAATGTCGAGACGAGATCGGCGAGGGCAGGGCCGGGGCAGAGGCCGGAAAGGCCCCAGCCGATGCCGAAGATCGCGGCGCCGATGACGAGTTCGCCATCGACCCGCCGGGCATGCGGCTGCGAGAACGACGCGGCGGCGACCGGCCGGCGGCGCCGATGCGCGATCCGCAGCGCGCCCATGGTGACGATGACCGCCACGGCGAGGACGATGGCGAGGCTCGGGTCCCACTTGCCGGAGGGGATCTGCGACAGGTCCAGGAACGCCTTGACCTTCTGCGGGTGGATCATCCCGGAGATGGCGAGGCCGCCGCCGAAGATGACGCCCGAAGCGAGCGCCGCGGCATGAAAGAGGATCGGGCGCCGCTGCGCAGTCTCGCTCACGGTCACGCGCCCGCCACGAAGACCGTCAGAACCGCCGTCGCCATGAAGACGCCGACCGCCGCGAAGGAGCGGAGCGACAGGTTGGCGAGGCCGAAGACGCCATGACCGGACGTGCAGCCGCGGGCAAGCGCCGCGCCGACGCCGACGAGAAGGCCGGAGCCGAGGAGGAGCGCCGGCGACATGTCGAGCTCGGGCAGGCCGGGGGCCATGTCGGCGAAGAGATCCGGTCCGACCAGGAGCGCCGCCGCGGCGCCGAGCGGCAGGCCGGCCATGAAGAGAAGCCGCCAGCCGAGATCGGCCCAGTTTCCGGAGACGATGCTGCCGAAGATGTTGGACACGCCGCAGACGCGGCCATTCACGATCCAAAGCAGCGCAACGCCGAGGCCGATCATGGCGCCGCCGACTGCCGCGGATACGGGGGAGAATCCGAACATGGCAAGCTCCGGATGAACGCGTGCAAGGTGAGCCCGCCGCGATCGGCTTGCAACGCGGGCGATGTCGCAAGCGACAGGACGCCGCAGTTCCGCGCCGCCCCGCCCTTGCCAGCGGCAGGCTGAGACCCTATCGACTCCATGGGGCGCCCGAATGTCTCCGCGATGCGCGGGACGGGTGCGGAACTCTTCCGCTTTGGACTTGAAGGGGCGCGATGATCAACGCCTGGCCGCGAGCGAGCAGCTGGCTCGTCCATTTGCTGACGACGAGCGGCGCCGTATTCTCGATGCTGGCGGTGCTCGCCGTCGGGCGAGGGGCGTTCGTCGAGGCGTTTCTCTGGCTGGGCGCGGCGCTGTTCGTGGACGGCATCGACGGGCCGCTGGCGCGCATCGTGCGCGTCGAGGAGCGCGTGCCGTGGTTCGACGGCGCCATTCTCGATCTCGTCATCGACTATTCCACCTATGTCTTCATCCCGGCGCTCATCTTGGCGCGATCCGACATCCTGCCGCCGGGGTTCGGCGTCGCCGGCGCCGTCCTCGTCGTCGCGGTCGGGGCGATCTATTTCGCCGATACGCGCATGAAGACGGCCGATTACGGCTTTCGCGGCTTTCCAGCGGTGTGGAACATGGTCGTCTTCGTGCTGATGGCCTTCGACCTCAACCAGGTCGTCGCCGCGGCGATCATCGTGCTCTTCGCAGTGCTCACCTTCGCGCCGATCGAGTTCGTGCATCCCTTCCGCGTCAAGCGGCTGCGGCCGGTGACGCTCACCGTCACATTCGCGTGGGCGGTCTTCTCCATCCTCACGCTGGCTGAGGGCATGGCGCCGTCGCTGCCCGTGCTGATCGGGCTCGGGGCGACGACGGTCTATCTGACGGTGATCGGCGCACTTCTTCAGGCAACGCGGCCGCGCGCCGCGCATTGAGCGCCGGGCGCCGCACGCGGCGACCGGTTCGAGGCATCATTCTTTTGGACAACGGGGCGGCGGCATGAATCTGGATCTCCTTTTCGAGGCAAGCGCCTGGGCGAGCCTTCTCACCTTGACGGCAATGGAGATCGTTCTCGGCATCGACAACATCGTGTTCATCTCGGTGCTCGTCAGCCGCCTGCCGGCAGTCGAGGCGCGGCGCGCGCGGCAGATCGGCCTCGCGCTCGCCCTCGTCTTCCGTATCCTGCTGCTCCTGATCCTCTCCTGGCTGATCGGGCTGACCGAGCCGGTGGTGACGATCTTCGGCAAGGGCCTTTCCTGGCGCGATCTCATCCTGCTCGCCGGCGGCCTCTTCCTCATCTACAAGGCGACGCACGAGATCCATCAGGGCGTCGAGGGCGAGCACCACGAAAGCGCCTCGGCCGTGAAGGCGAGCTTCACCGCCATCGTCGCGCAGATCATCGTCATCGACATGGTGTTCTCGGTCGATTCGATCGTCACCGCGATCGGCATGGCGGAGCATGTCGAGGTCATGATCCTCGCGGTCGTCATCGCGATGGGCGTCATGTATCTCGCCTCCGGCGCCATCGCCGGCTTCATCGAGCGGCACCCGACGACCAAGATGCTGGCGCTGGCGTTCCTGCTGATGATCGGCATCGCGCTGGTCGCCGACGGCCTCGGCTTCCACATTCCGCGCGGCTACATCTACACCGCCATGGCCTTCTCCGCCTTCGTCGAGATCCTCAACGTCTCGGCCAAGCGCAACCGCAAGGCCTGAGGCCACGCGTGGCCGAATGAAGCGGTTCAAAATCCGGCGGCTGTCGATTGCCAGCCGCCGGGGCTGCTTGTAGAAGAGGCACATTCACCATCGGATTGGCGAATCCGTCAGCGGCGGACTTCGGCCCCGGTCGCGCAAGCGGCTGTTTCCGCGCATCTGGCAGTCGCAAGCAATGGCCCTTTCCTTCGCCTCCGCGCGCCTCATCATGGCGCTCTACTTCTTCTATTCGCTCTCCCTCTCGAACTGGCTGATCCGCATCCCCGACGTTCAGCACCGCCTCGGCCTCGAGCCGGCGGCGCTGTCGATCTGCCTGCTCGGCGTGCCGATCGGTCTCGTCTGCTCGATGGCCTTTTCCGGCATCGTCGTCGACCGGATGGGGCCGCGCAACGCGATCCGCTACGGCATCCTGTTCCTGATGATCCCGCTGCTGCTGCCGGGCTTCGCCTGGACCCCCACGGTGCTGTTCGTGGCGCTGGTGCTGGTCGGTCTCGGCATGGGGCCGCTCGAGGTTGCGCTCAACGTCACCGCCGACCGCATCGGCACCGCGATCGGGCGCACGGTCATGTCGCGCTGCCACGGCTTCTGGAGCCTCGGCCTCATGGCAGGCGGCGCGACCGGAACCTTCGCGGCGACGATCGGCCTCGATCCCGGCCCGCATCTCGCCATCGCGCTCGTCGCGATCATCATCATCGCGGAGCTGCTCGCCTCGCGGCTGCCGCGTCTCGATCCGGCGCCGGCCGATCCGGATGCGCCGAAGGCGCCGATCTTCGTGCTGCCGCCGAAATCCATCGTGGCGCTGTGCCTGTTCGCCTTCGGCATGCTGCTGGTCGAGGGTGCCATCACCGACTGGAGCGCGATCTATCTGCGCGACGTCTTCGGCGCCGTGCCGCCGGTGACCGGTTTCGCCTTCACGGCCTTCGGCTTCCTGATGGCGGCCGGACGGCTCGCCGGCGACTTCCTGTCGATGCGTTTCGGCCCCGTCGCCATGGCGCGGGTCTGCTGCGCGATCGGCGTTGCCGGTATCCTCGCCATGGTGCTGGCGCCGACCCCGACGCTCGTCATCATCGGCGCCGCGGCAGCCGGTTTCGGCGTCTCGATCGTCTTCCCGCTCGCCGTCACGGCGGCGGCGTCGCGCGACGGCTCGTCGGCCGTCAATGTCGCGGCACTCTCGCTCCTCTCCTTCTCCGGCTTTCTCGTCGGCCCGCCGATGATCGGCTTCGTCACCGAATTCTTCGGGCTTCGCATCGGCCTCGCCACGCTGCTGCTCGCGGCCGGCATGAGCCTTGCCCTGGCCGGAGAGGTGCGCGTCCGGCGGAGGGGCGCCGCGCTCCGCGCCGGCGAGACGGCGCACGAGCCGGCCGCCGCCTGACTCACCGGCAGCACGGACGATTTCGATGACCGATACCCGCCGCATCATGGCGATCTTCTTCATTCAGTCGATCGCGATGGGAAGCTGGTTCCCGCGCATCCCCGAGGTGCAGCAGGCGCTCGGGCTCGGCCCGGCGCAGCTCGCGCTCGCGCTGCTCGGCATGCCGATCGGCCTCCTGATCACGCTGCCCTTCGCCGGCGGCTTCGTCGCGCGGGTCGGCGCGCGGGCGACCATGATCTGGGGCTTCGTGGTCTTCCTGCTCCTGGTGCCGCTGCCGGCCTTCGCCTGGAGCCTGCCGAGCCTCTTCGTGGCACTGCTCCTCGCCGGAACGGCGATGTCGGGCCTGGAACTCGGCATGAACGTCGCCGCCGACGCGATCGAGCATCGCGCCGGCCGCAAGATCATGAGCACCTGCCACGGCTTCTGGAGCCTCGGCCAGATGGCGGGCAGCCTCGTCGGCGTCGGTTTCGCGGCGCTCGCCGTGCCGCCGGGCTGGTCACTCGCCATCGTCGCGGTGGCACTCGTCGTGCCGGCGCTGTGGCTCGCCATCACGCTGCCGCTCGATGTCTCTGCCGAGCATGCCGAGAGCGCTCCGGCGACGAAGAGCCCGTGGTCGCTGCCCTCCAAGGCGCTGGTCGGGCTCTCGGTCTTCGTCTTCGGCGTCGCGATGGCCGAGGGCGCGGCAGCGGACTGGTCGGCGGTATTCCTCCGCGATGTCATCGGCTCTCCGGTGGCGCTCGCCGGCTTCGGCTACACTGCCTATGCCTTCGCCATCGCAACCGGACGCTTCCTCGGCGATTACCTCTCCGCGCGGTTCGGCGCAGCTCCGCTCGCACGGCTCTGCGGCCTGATCACCATCGGCGGCGTGCTGCTGGTGGTCACGAGCGGCGGCGCGACGCAGGCGCTGATCGGCCTCGCCGCGCTCGGCTTCGGGTGCTCGGTCGGCTTCCCGCTCGGCGTCACGGCAGCCGCACGGCTCGGCGACCGGCCGGCGGCGGCGAATGTCGCCGTGCTGTCGCTCTTCGCGCTCTGCGGCTTCCTCGTCGGGGCGCCGATGATCGGCTTCGTGGCGGAGCATCTCGACCTCCGCTTCGGGCTCGCCATGCTGCTGCCGCCGCTTCTCGTCAGCCTCGCGCTCGCCGGCGGCTTGCGCCCGCGCCGCGCGGCTGGTGAACTCGCATCCGCCGGTGCCTGACCGCACCGGCCCGTCAGGGAGGTGACCGATGTCCGGTTCGACGATCCACGCCATTCGCGTCCATGAGCAGGGCGGCGCCGACAAGCTCCGCTTCGAACCCGTCGATGTCGGCGCGCCGGGCAAGGGCGAGGCGCGGATCCGCCAGACCGCCATCGGCCTCAATTTCATCGATGTCTATCACCGGTCCGGCCTCTATCCGCCACCGCAGCCGCTGCCCTTCGTCCCGGGCTCTGAAGGCGTCGGCATCGTCGAGGCGGTGGGCGAGGGCGTCGATACCGTGAAGGTCGGCAACCGCGTCGGCTATGCCGGTCCGACCGGCGCCTATGCCGAGGCGCGGCTGGTGCCGGCCGACAGGCTGGTGGCGATCCCCGACGGCATCGACGACGCTACCGCCGCCTCGGTGCTGCTCAAGGGCCTCACCGCCCGCTATCTGCTGCGCCAGACCTATGTCGTCGGGCCTGAAACCGTGCTGCTCTTCCATGCCGCGGCCGGCGGGGTCGGCTCGATCGCCGTCCAATGGGCAGCAGCGCTCGGCGCGACGGTGATCGGCACGGCCGGCGGGCCGGACAAGGTCGAGCGCGCGCGAAAGCTCGGCTGTGCGCATGTCATCGACTACCGGACGGAGGACTTTGTGGCGCGGGTCGCAGAGATCACCGGGGGCGCGAAATGCGACGTCGTCTACGACTCGGTCGGCAAGGACACCTTTCCGGCGTCGCTCGACTGCCTGAAGCCGCGCGGCCTCTTCGTGTCGTTCGGCAATTCCTCCGGCGCGGTCGAGGCGTTCGAGATCAATCTCCTGCAGCGCAAAGGCTCGCTGTATGCGACGCGGCCGACGCTCGGTCACTATGTGAGCAAACGCGCCGATCTCGTTGAAGCTGCGGACGATCTCTTCACGATGATCACGTCGGGCGCCATACGGGTCGATGCGCCGCAGACTTTTGCACTCGCCGAGGCCGGCGCAGCGCAGACGGCGCTGGAGCAGCGCCGGACGTATGGTTCGGTCGTTCTCATTCCCTGACCCGCGATACCCCCTGCGGGACGTTCTGCCGCCATTGCGTGCAACGCGGAATTGATTGTACGATTTGATTAAGCCTTGTGCAGCCGGCCGAATGGGTCTGCTGGACAGGCCTCGGCAGATCGCGTGATGGGAGTTGGAATGGGCCGCCTGACAACGCATGTTCTGGATACGGCGGCCGGACGGCCCGCGGCCGGCCTCACGATCGAACTCTACCGCCTCGGCGACGGCGTTACGCTCCTGAAGCGCGTCGTGACCAATGCCGACGGGCGGGTCGATGGACCGCTTCTCGAAGGCGAGGCGTTCACCGCCGGCACCTATGAGCTGGTCTTCCATGCCGGCGACTATCTGAGGGCCGGCGGCGTCGCGATTCCCGAGCCGGCTTTCCTCGACGTCATCCCGATCCGGTTCGGCATCGCGGCGGCTGACCAGCATTACCACGTGCCACTGCTCATCTCCCCCTACGGCTATTCCACCTATCGCGGCAGCTGATCCCCATGCGCGACACCATCCGTTTCGTCCGCCGCGGCCGCATCGTCGAGATCGGCGATTTCGACCCGATGGCGCTCCTCATCGACCATCTGCGGCTGACCGAAGGGGCCAAGGGCACCAAGGAAGGCTGCGGCGAAGGCGACTGCGGCGCCTGCACGGTGGCGATCGGGCGCCGGCGCGGCGACGAGATCGTCTATGAGCCGGTAAATTCCTGCATCCAGCTGCTCGGCATGGTCGACGGCACCGAGATCGTGACGGTCGAGGATCTCGCGGCCGACGGCCGGCTGCACCCGATCCAGCAGGCGATGGTCGATCGACACGGCTCGCAATGCGGCTTCTGCACACCCGGCTTCGTCATGAGCCTCTTCGCCATGTTCCACAACACGGACGGGCCGACGACGCGCGGCGAGGTCAATGACTGGATCGCCGGCAATCTCTGCCGCTGCACCGGCTATCGCCCGATCGTCGATGCGGCGATCGAGGCCTCGGCCGCGCCGCGCGATGACGTCTTCCACCGCGGCGCCGCGGACACGGCCGGCGTGCTGCAATTCCTCGCCGACGACCGCGACCTCTTCATCGGCGACGATGAGCGCTTCTTCGCGGCACCTGCCAGCATCGAGGCGTTGGCGGCACTCTACCAGCAGCATCCGACGGCCGTGATCGTCGCTGGCGCCACCGATGTCGGCCTCTGGATCACCAAGCAGCTTCGCGACATCCCCAAGATCATCCATATCGGCCGTGTCGCCGGCATGAACCGGATCGAGGACACCGGACGAGAGATCCTGATCGGCGCCACTGCGAGCTTCGCCGCTGCCGAGCCCTATATGCGCTCGATCGATGCCGATCTCGGCGAACTCTTCCGCCGTATCGGCTCCAAGCAGGTCCGCGCCTCCGGCACGGTAGGCGGCAATGTCGCCAACGGTTCGCCGATCGGCGATTCACCGCCGGCGCTGATCGCGCTCGGCGCGACGATGGAGCTGCGTCGCGGCGACCGCTCGCGGGTGATCCCGCTCGAGGATTTCTTCATCGACTATGGCAAGCAGAACCGCGCGACGGGCGAGTTCGTAACCGGCCTCCTGGTGCCGCGGTTGCGCGAGGACCAGGTCTTCCGCTGCTACAAGGTGACCAAGCGCTTCGACCAGGACATCTCGGCGGTCATGGGCGCCTTCCGCTTCACGATCGATGCAGAAGGGGTGATCCGCGAGGCGCGCATCGCCTATGGCGGCATGGCGGGAACGCCGAAGCGGGCCAAGGGCGCCGAGACCGCGCTGGTCGGCACCGCCATCGCCGATGCTGCCGCCTCCGCCGGTGCCTC
>CAWZZK010000194.1:0-5290 GCA_963966455.1 Kaistia sp.
GCGCTCCTCGCCGCCGGTTCGCTCCTCGCCTCGTCCTTGCCCGCCTCCGCCTGGGTCGCCGCGCACAGCGCCGGCGTCTGGCGCGGCCCGGAAGGCGGCGTCCATGCCTATAGCGACAGTTTCGCCGCCGGCGGACCGCGCTATGGCTATGCGCCGCGTTATGGCTAGGCCGGCTGGGGCGCCCCGGCCGCCGGCGCCGTCGCGGGCGCGGCCGTTGCCGGCGCGGTGGTCGGCGCCGCCGTGGGCGCGACCGTCGCCTCGCTGCCGCGCGCCTGCGTGCCCTATGGCGCGCTCTACAGCTGCGGCGGCGTCTACTACCAGCCCTATTACGGCCCGACCGGCGTCGTCTATCAGGTCGTCCCGGCGCCGTAGGCGGCTAGCATTTTCGAGCGAAGTGGGTACCGGTTCGCGTGAAGAAAATGCGCCAAAATAAGGAGACGGAGTATCTCCGGTGAACCGGAATTCGCCGGAGATACTCTAGATTGCCACCCAGCCAGATGCCTTCTTGACGAGGACGGCGTCGGCCGCCTTGTCATAGGCCAGCCAGCCGATCGACGGCGCCGCGAACAGCCAGGCGCCGTCGACGAAGATCGCCAGCATGCCACCCTTGCCGGCCCAGGCGCCGGACGGGCTCGCGCCCAGCAGATAGCGGCTCCCCTCGGCCGGCGCCGATGGCGGCACCGTGGCGCCCGAGGCCTCGACGGCGAGATGCATCATCGCGTCGATCAGCCGAAGCGCCTCGTTGTGGGTCACATGCTTCTGCGCCTGCGCGGCTGCGAGATAGGGCAGCGCCAGATGCGCCGTCGTCAGCGGATCAGCCATGAACGAGAATCTCCGTGGTGAGGCCGGCGCCGGAGGTGGCGCCGAGCTGGGCGACGCGCGCCGTGAAGGCGGCGCCGGGCGATGACAGGACGGCGGCGAGGTCCGCGGCCGTGAACAGCGCCGCCGGCTCCGTTACCATGCGGCTGGCGCGGAGGGCCGAGCCCTCAAGCACTTCGACGCGATAGGCTTCGCGCTCCTCGCCGAGCGGCACCTCGGCCTGGTCCCAGCGGTCGCCGTCGCGGCGCGTCTGGCGGATCCAGCTCAGCGCCACGTCGCCGGCGCCGTCACGGCTGCCGCGAAAATGCACCGGAGCGAGGCAGACGAGCTCGCGCCCCGCGACGGTGAACGCCCGGTCGGTGAAGCGGTCGGCGTCATAGGCCGCGCCGATCGGACCGACGCGCATTCGCCGCGAGAGGCCGATCTCCGCCGCGTCGAGCTCGAGCAGCGGAACGGTGGCGTCGAGCCTGACGAACTGAGCACCCGCGGCATGGCCCGCCGCGGCGCGGTCGCCGGTGCCGCCCTGCCCGCGCAGGAGGCCCGTCAAGCGGTAGCGGCGCGGGCTGATCAGCGTCGCGCTGCGATACTGGATGAGCTCGAAGCCCGCCGCCTCGCTGCCGATCGCCGCGAGATTGCCGCCATTCAGCACCGCCTCCGTCGGCAGCGAGGACAGGGCGCCGCTGGCAAGCGTCACCTCGATCGCCGCCGCCTCGTCGAAGCGGGCCACGGGACCGGCAGGAACGAGGCCGTCGACAATACCCGTCGTCGCGCGCTGGTCGACCCGCTGGCGGAAGCGGAACCCGGCCTCGGCGCTGCCGATCGCGACCGACATCGGTCCCGGCCAGGGATCGGCGAAGACCGCGATCCGCGGCGCGGCGCCAGCCTCGGCACCGGTCAGCGACGGCAGGTCGAGCACCGCCACGGCGGGCGGGCCCGCCTCGGCGCGCCGGACCGGGGGCGCGCTGGCGCCGCTGCCGATCGGCTGCGCCGAGGCGGTCGGATCGAGGGCGCGCGCCTCGATGCGCCGGGCTGCGCCGTCCTCGATCCGTGTCACATGCAGCATCCGCGCGCCGCCGCTTTGCTCGAGCGTCACGACATCGCCCGCCTCGAACGCGAGCGCGCCCGGCGGCAGCGCGAAAGCGAGCGTCTCGCGCCCGTCCCAGGCGTCCTGCAGCCGCGCATCGGCGAGCGTGGTGGCGACGCCGTCATCGGTGACGATCGCCGCAGCGAGCGCCGCCTGCCGCCGGCTCGCCGTTTCCAGCCGCCGCGAGGCGACCGACCGGCTGCGATAGTCCGAGCGGCCGTCGCGGAAGGCGAGCGCCAGCTCGGCCGGCAGCTCCGTCTCCTGCGCCCGGCGGATCTGCAGCAGCGGCACGTCGTCCTCTTCCACGAGATCGCCCGGTGCGATCGTCATCCGCGGCAGTCCGCGCCGCAGGAAGGCGAGACCCGCGCCGCGCTCGCCGACCGTGAAGCCGAAAATGTCGGCGAGCGGCTTCAGCGCGTCGCGCGCCGCGCCGGCCCGCTCGACGACATAGCCCTCGACCATGCCGTCGAGATCGCCGATCGACGCCCCCGAAATCCCGTAATCGGCGAGAATGCGCGCGATCAGCCGCGCCAGCGACAGCGCGCCGAGCCGACCGTTGAGCCAGTGGCCGGTCTCCCAGTTGCCGCCATCCGACCAGACATCGGTCATCAGCGGAAAGGCGGGAAACGGCCGCGCATCCCAGGCCCAGACATGGCTCCAGGCGACATCGATCATCCGCCCGCCATAGATGGATGAGACGGGATTGCGCGTGGCCACGAAGCCCGGCGCCGCCGGATCACGGTAGGCGAGCAGCGCCGAGAGCGCCCGTTCCTGCATCAGCCCGTCGCGCCCGCCGCTGGAAAAATGCGGCAGTCGCGCGCCGCCGACCTTCGGGTCGGGGAAGACATTCGGCTCGTTGGCGCCCTTGTCGACCGCCGGGCAGCCGAGTTCGGTCAGCCAGATCGGCTTCATGCCGGCGAGCCAGGCGGTGGGCGTCGCCGCCTCGACGCCGCCCGGCCGGTCGACATGGCGGTTGCCCCACCAGTCGGCGAGCGCCTTGTACCGATAGACCCAGGGCTTGCCATAGGCGCCGTCGGTGATCGGCGAGCGGATCTGCGCCGCGCGGTCGGCGTCGCTGGCATAGTACCAGTCGAAGCCCTCGCCGCCCTCGATATTGGCCGCGAGATAGGCCGTGTCGCGACCGCTCTCGGCATGCTGCGCATCGCGGTGGCCCGCTCCGTCGCGCCAGTCGGAGAGCGGCACATAGAGATCGATGCCGACCGCGTCGATCGCGGTGTCCGCCCAGAGCGGATCGAGATGGAAATGCACGTCGCCGCTGCCGTCCGCCGGCTGATGGCCGAAATATTCGCTCCAGTCGGCGGCATAGGAGATCTTCGTGTCGCTGCCGAGCACGCTGCGCACATCGGCGGCGAGCGCGCGGAGCGCCGCGACGAAGGGATAGGCCGAGGGTCCGGAGCGCAGCGTGGTGAGGCCGCGCAGCTCGGAGCCGATCAGGAAGCCGTCGACGCCGCCGGCCGCGACGCAGAGATGCGCCGCATGCAGCACCATGCGCCGGTACGACCATTCGGCCGGCCCGGAATAGCTGACGGCGTCGCCCGCGACCGAAAAGTCGCCCGGCGCGGCGCTGCCCATGAAGGCGGCGATCTCCGCCGCGGCAGCCGCCGTCTTGTCGGGCGACCCGGCGACGCCCGGCGCGAGCGAGGCGGTGATGCGGCCGCGCCAGGGAAAGGCCGGCTGCTCGCCCCAGCCATAGGGATCGGCGAGTCCGCTCCCGGCCGGAATGTCCATCATCAGGAACGGATAGAAGGTGATGCCGAGCCCGCGCGCCTTGACGTCGCGGAGCGCCCGGATAACGCCGTCGTCGGACGGCGTGCCGCCGAAGGCCGGCCGGCCCTCGATCTGGCTGACGAGCCGCGCCGAACCACGCGTGAGCCCGGCGACGCGCCATTCCGGCACCGTCGCGCCGCTCGCCGTCTCGACCCGCGGCGCCACCTGACAGCGATCGGCGCGGAGATCGTCGCCGAACCAGCTGACGGCGAGCGCCACCCGCTCGAGATGGGGGCAGACCGCTTGCAACTCGTCGAGCGAGGTGCGCCAGTCGGTCTTCACCGCGTCCTGGTGGCGATTGAGCGCCGGCCGGCTGCCCGGCGTGCCGATGCGGTAGACGGGCTCCGGGTCATAGGCGAATTCCGACGCCGCCGGGATCACCACCACCGCCCGCACCGCCTCCTCGACGCCGCCGACGGGCCGGAACACCTCGAAGGCGAGTTGCGGCAAGCGGTTGCCGAAGGTTCCGATCGGCAGCCGCTCGAACACCATGACGGCCGTGCCGCGATAGGCCGGCGTCCCCGCCGCGCCCTGCTTGGCCTCGATCAGGCTGTCGGCCATCTGGTCTTCGGCGCCCGTCAGCAGCCGGCAGGTCACCGTGGAGAGGTCGAGTTCCTCGCCATCGGCCCAGCAGCGGCCGATCCGCGCCACCGGCCCTTCGCAGAGCGCGACCGCGAAATTGGCGTAATAGGCATAGTTGGTGACGGTCGGCCCGCCCTTGCCGCCCTCCTCGCTCGTCACCTCCTCGAAGCGGGTCGCCCAGATCACCTGGCCCGAGAGCCGCGCGCGGCCATAGAGCCGCGGGATCGGCGCGCCTTCCTCCGAGCGCTGCACGTCGAGATCGCCGAGCCGGGCGCCTTCGCTGTCGCTGCCGAACAGCGAGCGATCGACGATGTTGCCGGCGAGCGCGCCGACCGCGCCGCCGATGACGGCGCCGAGCGGACCGAGGACGCCGCCGACGGCCGCGCCGGCGGCCTGCAGGACAATGGTGGCCATCAGTCGGTCACTCCGGGAAACGAGAAGACGAAGGCGAGGCGGCGGCGCCACCAGGGGGCGAGATGCGCCAGCGCGACGGCGGCGCCGTCATGGGCATGGATGAAGCGTTCCGGCGCGACGAGGATCGCGGCATGCTTGGCGGGCATGCCCTCGCGCCAGCGAAAGAGCAGCAGATCGCCCGGCAGCGCCGCGCTCGCCGCGACCTCGCTCATGTGCCGCCGCGCGGCATCGCGCAGCGTCTCCGCGCCCCGCGCCTCGGCCCAGTCCGGCGTATAGGCCGGCACCGCCTCGGCCTCGGCGCCATAGACCTCGCGCCACACCCCGCGCACCAGCCCCAGGCAGTCCGCCCCGACACCCTTCAGCGACGCCTGATGCCGATAGGGCGTGCCAAGCCAGCCGAGCGCCGCCGCGACGACGGCATCCCGCGTGACGGTCATTGTCTTCTCCTCCGATTGCGCCCCGCGCGCGCCCCGATGCCGGCCGCGCCGCAGCCCTCTCCCCCCTTGTGGGGGAGAGGTGGAGAGGGGGTACCGTCTCAAGACGATCCGAACATGCGCCCCTTCCTTCACCTCTCCCTGAGGGAGAGGTCGACGCGCCACCGGC
>CAWZZK010000195.1:0-2256 GCA_963966455.1 Kaistia sp.
CATAGAGGCCGGCCTGGAAGGGATCGAGGCCGAAGCCGAGCTGCAGCAGGAGCGGCAGCAGGAACGGCACCGCGCTCACCGCCGTGCGGAACAGCGAGCCGCCGATCATGGTGACGGCGAAGGTCTGGATGCGCACCGCCGCGAGATCGGGCACCGGATGCGGATGGCGGCCGGCATGGCGCCAGGCGGCGGCGCCGAAGACGAGGCTTGCGAGGATCGAAACGCCGCCGATCACCATGCCCTGCTCGGAATGGCCGATCACCTCGAGCCCGTACATGAGCCCGGCGCAGGCGAGGCTGGTCAGCAGGAAGCCGGTCCAGTCGAAGGCGGGTCGCGTCTCCGAACGGTCATTGGGGATCAGCCAGAACGAAAGGCCGAGCGCGACGATGCCGATCGGCACGTTCAGGATGAAGATCCAGTGCCAGGAGGCATAGGTCGTGATGAAGCCGCCGAGCGGCGGGCCGATGATCGGCGCCGAAAGGGCCGGCCAGGTCAGCGTCGCGATGGCGCGCATCAGGTCGGCCTTGGAGGTGTTGTTGAGCACCACCAGCCGCCCGACCGGGACCATCATGGCACCGCCCATGCCCTGCAGGACACGCGACAGCGTGAAGCTGACGACGCCGGTGGAGATGGCGCAGAGCACCGAGGCGATGGTGAAGACGGCGACGGCCGACGCAAAGACGCTGCGCGCGCCGAAGCGGTCCGCCATCCAGCCGCTCGCGGGGATGAAGATCGCGAGCGCCAGCATATAGGCGGACATGCCGATATTGAGGTCGACGGGCTGCACGCCGAAGGACTGCGCCATCGCCGGCAGGGCCGTGGCGATGACGGTGCCGTCGAGGTTCTCCATGAAGAAGGCCCCGGCGACTAGAAAGGCGATCAGCGACGATTTGGGAAGCGTGGAGGTCATCGGCGGGGGCGGGATATCGACGTTCCTCCATCGCGCGTTCGCGCGCCCGGCACAAGCTTGAAAGCTCCGGGGGCGGAACCACCGAGGAAAGATCGGGGACTGCCCGCAAATTCAGCAGAGCGATCAATTTCTGAAAAGTCCTTTCAGACGCCCTCAGAAAGTCGCGGAAATGAGAGGCGAAGCAACAAAAGCCCGCTTGACAGGCCGACATGTTGCGGCATGATCGTGGAAAGAATTTACAGAAATGGCTGATCGCGCCAAGCGACCAAGCCAGTCGTAGCATGCAGGGAATTCAATGAAAGTCGGCATTGTCGGGCTCGGCTATCGGCTGGGCTATCTGGCGCGCATCTTCTCGGCCTCTCTGCCCGACTTCGAGGTCGTCGGCTATGTCGACCCGGAGCCGGCCGGCCTCTCCTACACGAAGCAGTTCGACGTCCCGGTCGGCAAGAACTACGAGACGCTCGAGGCCCTGCTCGCCGGCGAAAAGCTCGACCTCCTGATGGTCGGCTCGCCGAACCATCTCCATCTCGGCCATATCCGCACCGGCCTCGACCATGGCGTGAAGGTCTTCACCGAGAAGCCGGTGGTGACCTCGATCGAGGAGACGATGGAGCTCGCGAAGCTGATCGCCGAGCACGGTTCGGACAATGTCATGGTCGGGCTCGTGCTGCGCTACGCGCCGCTCTATGTCGACCTCCGCAAGGCGCAGGCCGAAGGCCTTCTCGGCGACATCGTCTCGATCGAGGCGTCCGAGCATATCGCGCCCTATCACGGCGCCTTCTTCATGCGCGACTGGCGGCGCTACGAGAAGTATTCCGGCTCGTTCATGCTGGAGAAATGCTGCCACGACCTCGACCTCTACAACGGCGTCATGGGCGTTCGCCCGACCCGCGTCGCGAGCTTCGGCGGCAAGCGCAGCTTCGTGCCGAAGAATGCCCCGGAAGGACTCGGCATCAACGACACCGAGGTCTATCATCGCAAGCCGAGCGGCTGGATGGGAACCGACAAGGTGTTCGACAGCGATGCCGACATCATCGATTTCCAGACCGCGATCGTGGAATACGCGAACGGCGCGTCGATGACCTTCCACACCAATCTGAACGTGCCCGACGAATTCCGCCGCTTCTGCGTGATCGGCGCCAAGGGCATGGCGGAAGGCGATTTCGTGCGCAACTTCTTCCGTGTGCATGACGCGCGGACGTCGCAGAAGGTGATCGACACCGCCTATACCGGCTCGGAACTTTCGGTTCATTACGGCGCCGACGAGCAGATGGCGCGCGATATCGGCGCCCATATGCTGAACGGCGCGCCGCTGCCGGTCTCGGTGGTTAACGCGCTCGAAGCCG
>CAWZZK010000196.1:0-11772 GCA_963966455.1 Kaistia sp.
GGTCGTACGCCTTGTCGGGATCGCGGGCGAGACCGACGAGATCGCCGGCCGGGCGGCGCTTCAGGAGATGCTCGAGGTTCAGGCGGCCGATATTGCCGGTGGCGCCGGTGACGAGGATGCGGGTCATGAGGGGGCTTTCGCTCGGGTTGCTGCTGCGACCGCGCGCCGGCCGATCGCCGGTCGACAGCGCCGCCCGTTCCAGCTAGGACCAAACGAACCCGGGCTCCAGTACCGACTATTTTGTTAGTATCCCGACGAGGAGGCGACCGTGACCGGCAACACGCATTCCGGCGAGACCCATCCCGGCATGACACATCAAGGCAAGACCTATCGCTGCGGCCTCGAGGCGGTGCTCGACATCATGGGCGGCAAGTGGAAGCCGCTGATCCTCTATCATCTCGCGCATGGACCGAAGCGGACGGGCGAGCTGCGCCGGCTCGTCACCAATGTCAGCGAGAAGATGCTGATCCAGCATCTGAAGGAGCTGGCCGAGGACGGCATTCTCCGCCGCCTCGATTTCCAGACCGTGCCGCCGCATGTCGAATACCGGCTGACGCCCTTCGGCGAGAGCCTCGCCGCGGTGCTGGCGCCGCTCTGCGAGTGGGGGACGGAGCACGACGACGAGGTGGCGACGATCGTCCGGCGGCGCGACGCGGCGAGCGCGGCTTAGGGGCGGCGCGTCCGGGGCGGGCGGCGTTCGTTGCTTCTCGAAATACGTTCGGGCGCCTTACGGTGAATAACGGTCCTCGCGATCGTTGATCATCCGGCGTCCTTCGCGGCGGCGAGACAAGATCGATCGTCGATCTCTCTAGCCCCCAGGACATGGAGCCCGGACATGAACGTTCTCTTCGACAAGCTTCTCTCGAAATCCGCCTACACCGCGGAGATGGACGCGCCGCTCGCCAGCATCGATATTGCCGAGTGGCTGTTTCATCTACCCGAGGCGGAATATCTGCGCTGCTGCCCGCCCGACCATATCGGCTCCGGCATCACGACGACCGATGACGGCCGGCCCATGGTGATCAATGTCGAGATGATCGGCACCGGGCTGGTGATCCAGCACTACATCGCCGAGGAAGCGACGGCGCATTATTGCCGGATGAACTCGATCTCCGACGTGTTCACGCCGGTCGGGCGCACACAGGTGAACGTCATCTGGGAGCTCAGCGCCGAGGCCATCGAGGGCGCGCGGAGCCGCTATACCAACAGCGTGACATCGCACCCGACCGACGTGTTCATGGACTTCATCGCCGCCCATGGGCAGAGCTTCGAGCAGGCCGCGGCCGCGCGGCAGGAAGCCGGCGGCGATCACAACCGCCGCGAGACGCCGCTCTTCGCCGCCAGCATCGCCCGCCGCGCGGCCGCCAAGGCCGCCGGCAAGTAAGGAGTGTGCCCGCCCTCAGAGCCCCATGCGCTTCAGGACGGCGGCGTTGAGGGCGCTGCCCGTGTCGGCGATGGTTTCGATGACCGCGAAATGGTGGTGGGCGGGGACTTCGAGGGTTTCCACTTCATTGCCGAGCGCGGTGGCGGCGGCGGCGAAGCTCGCCTGCTGGCGCTTGAACTCGTCGGACTCGTCGCCGCCGACGACGAGGGTGAGCGGCGGCATGCCGGGATGGACGGCGGCGAGCGGGCTGTTCCGCGCCGCCATCGCCGCGTCGAGGCCGACGGTCTCGTTGAGATAGGAAAGGCGGATCGGCTCGAGATCATAGATGCCCGAGACGGCGACGCCGCCGGCGAGGATCGATGCCGGCAGCGACGGGTCGAAGGCTGGCCAGTCCGTCGTCGCGGCGACGGCGGTGAGATGGCCGCCCGCCGAATGGCCGGCGACGAAGATGCGGTCCCGATCGCCGGGGATGAGGCTGCCGGCATTCTTGAAGGTGAAGGCGCAGGCGGCGCGGACCTGGCGCGTGATCTCGTCCATGGCGTGGTCCGGCGTCAGCGCATAGTTGATGACGACCAGCGTCGCTCCGGCATCGACCACGCCCTCGGCGACGAAGCGGAAATCCGCCTTGTCCTTCCAGATCCAGTAGCCGCCATGGATATAGACGAGGATCGGCGCGGCGGGATCGGCGGCCGGGAAGATGTCGAGCGTCTCGGTCGCCGACGGGCCATAGGCGATGTTGAGCCGCGCCGGACGTTTCGCGGCGGTTTCGTCGCTCCGCGCACGCCAGCGGTCGAAGATCGCGAAGGCGTCGTCGCAGACGAGGCGCTCATACTGCTTGTCGAGCCCCTCCTGGTCGTAGCCGCGATAGATCGCCGTCATGCGCCGCCCTCCTCGAAGCCGAAGCGCTGGTGCCGCGCGTGCCATTCCATGAGATGGGCGAAGGCGGCGTCGAGATCGTAGACCCCGGTCGGGCCGAACTCCTCGGTGAAGCGCTCCCAGGAAAGGACGCCGCCATCGTGATCGCCATAGAGATCGATGGGCGTCGCGTCGCCCGGCTCGCCGCCGATCTCGACCGAGAAATCGGGGAAGAGCAGCGCGAGCCGCTCGCACCAGTCGCCGATCGACCAGAGAAAGGGCGTGCCGAGATTGTAGATGCTGTGCTGGTGAGCGGGGGCGCGCAAGAGCGTGATCAGCGAGGCGGCGGCATCGCGCGAGAAATGCCAGTTGCTGTGGCCGGGGCGCGGCAGGAAGGCGGAAAGGCCGGCGAAGGCGAGGCCGTTCGCCTGGAACACCGGGTTCATCGTGTCGCGGATGCCGGTGCGATGCTCCCAGGGGCCGAAGACGCCGGCGAGCCGCCCGGCGACCCAGTCGAGCCCGGTCGCGGCGCCGATCTTGCCGAGGATCATCTCGCCCTGCCATTTCGTGAGGGCGTAGAGATTGCCGGGGTCCTTCGGCCAGTCCTCGTCGAGCATGACGTAATCGGGCGTTCCGCCGCCGAAGATCGCGTTGGACGAGACGAAGACGAAGCGCTCGACGCCCTCGGCGGCGCTCGCCGCGGCGACGGCGGCGAGGCCGCCGAGATTGACGGAGACGACGCGGCCGCTTTCGGTGCGCTCGCGGGCGATGTTGGAGGTGATCGCCGCCGCATGCAGCACATGCGTCACCTGCTCGCCGGCGATGAGGCGGCGGATCGGGTCCTCCTGGCGGACATCGCAGACCGCTTCGGTGAGCCGGCCGGGCAGCGCCGAAAAGACGCTGGTCGCGAGATGCGGTAGCGGCTTGTCGGCGACGGCGACGACGCTCTCGCCCTCGGCGAGCAGCTGTTCGAGGATGTTGAGGCCGAGAAACCCGCTCGCGCCGGTGACGAGAATGCTCAATTGGGCTGCGCCTCCAGCGCGGGTTCAGGGGAGCGCGCGGTTTCCTCGCCGAGCGCCTTCAGCGCCACAGCCCGCGCGGCCTCGATATGCAGGGTGCTGAGGCGGGCCGCCTCCGCGCCGTCGCCGGCCTTCAGCGCGGCGAGGATCGCCTTGAGTTCGCCGAGACTTTGCAGCGGCCGCCCGCCCTGCGACATCGAGAGCGAGCGAAGATAGGACACGCGGCCGTGCAGCGCATGCAGGATCTGGCCGAGCACGACATTATCCGCAGCCTCGAAGATCGCCTCGTAGAAGGCGGTGTTGGTGCGGCGCTGCGCCTCGCGGTCGCCCGAGACGGCAGCGGCCTCGATCGCCTCCATCGCGGCATCGAGCCGGCGGGCCAGTTCCGCGGTCATGGCGGCGGCGCAGAGCGCGCAGGCCCGCGCCTCCAGAAGGATGCGCACCTCGTAGAGATCGGCGACCTCCTTGAGGCTCATGGCGGCGACGACGAAGCCGTGGCGGCGGTTGCTCTCGACGAGCCGCTCGGCCTCCAGCTCGCGGATGACCTCGCGGGCGATGGTGCGCGAGACGCCGGCGCGCTCGCAGATCTGCCGCTCGGTGAGCCGCGCGCCGGGCTTCAGTTCGCCGTCGAAGATCGCGGCGCGGATCGCGGCCGAGACCTGCTGGCGAACGGAGAGCAGTGACAGGGAGCCGGTCATCAGGTGAGCCCGTCCTCGCCGCCGATCGAGGCCGCGTCGAGCCCGCCGAGGCGATGGTTGAGGCGGCCGCGATTGGCGAAGGCGGCGATGATCGCCACCTCGTCCGGCAGCGGCGCATCGGGAAGATGCACGGTCACCCCGTCGTAATGCGAGCGCACATAGAGCGCGTCCTTGTGCGCAAGCGGCACGTCGATCACGGCGCCGGGCGCGGCGCGCTTGGAGAAGGACGAGATCCAGGCGCGGCCGCCGCCGACGCCGCGGCGAAGCGCGTCGCCGAAGGGCGTCGTGATCAGCGCGATGCCGTGGTCCTGCTCGCCGGCAAGGCCGATGACGGCGCCCTTGCCATAGCTTTCGATCGTATAGGGCGCCATGGCCGCGACGGCCTCGGCCGCCATGGCCTCGCCGAGCGCGGCGCTCGCCGCGACGAACGCGCCGAGATCGGGCTCCCAGCGGCCGGCATAGGGATTGGCGATCACGGCGACGACCGCGACCTTGCGCAGCGGCGGTTCGCCCGACTGGCCCATCTCGGCGAAGGTCGTCTCGGCAAAGACGAACTGGCGGCGGATGGAGAGGCCGGGGAGGGAGGAAAGGGTCATTGAGCGGCCGTCCTCGCTGCCATCTCTGCGCGGAGCGCGAGGGTCGCCTCGTGATCGATGCGCATCGAGTCGTCGATGACGACGCCATAGGCGTTGCGCGCGTAGGAAAGGGTGCAGAAGCCGTCGAGCACGTCGTCGAGGACGGTCGCGGCCGGGCGCTCGCGCGGATCGCCGAAGCCGCCGCCGCAGGGTGAATAGAAGGCCATGGTGTCGCCCGGCTTCATCACGACGCCAGAAATCTTGGCATGCTGCGGCTCGGTGGTTCCGGCCGGGTCGGCATGGTTGAAGATGTCGACGCGGCCCTCCGCGCCGTCATGGCCGCCGAAGAGGCCCCAGGGTTTGTCGGTGTGACGCTCGGCCTCGTGCGTCAGCCAGCCGCCTTCGAGCAGACGCTGGTGCTTGACGACGCCGATGCCGCCGCGGAATCGGCCGGCGCCGCATTCGACATCGTCGCGCAGCTCGTAGCGGTCGCAGATCATCGGCAGATGCATGCCGAGATCCTCGATCGGGTTGTTGCGGGTGTTGGCCATCAGATTGTCGATCGAATCCGGGCCGTCCGAGCGCGGGCGCCCGCCATAGGCGCCCTCATTGACCTCGATGAACACCCAGTAATCGTTGCTCGTCTTGCGGAGGCCCGAATAGGCGACGAAGGAGAGCGAGGCCGAGGAGCCGGCGATGGCGGCTTCGGGCAGCACCGGCGACAGTGCGCGGATGATGCAGTCGATCATGCGGTTGCACTGCGAGAAGCGCGCCGAGGCGGCGGTCGGGAAGATCGGGTTAAAGATCGTGCCCTTCGGCGCCGTCACCTTGATCGGCCGGAACGAGCCCTCATTGGCCGGGATCGGCACGCTGGCGGTGAAGGTATCGAGCAGCAGCGAGCGGAAAGCGACGTAGCAGGCGACCTTGGTCGAGCCCTCGAAGGGCACGTTGAAGGCGGTCGGCACCTGCGGCGAGGAGCCGGTCAGGTCGACCTCGGCCTCGTCGCCGCAGATACGCACGCAGACCCTGATCGGCAGGCGGACGCCGCGGTTGCGGCCGTCGTCGTCGAGCCAGCTCTCGGCGAAGTAATCGCCGTCCGGAATCTCGGCGATCTTCTTGCGCAGCATGCGCTCGGTATAGGCCATCAGCTCGGCCGAGGCGGCTTCGACGGTCTCGGCGCCATAGCTGGCGTAGAGTTCCTGGAAGCGGCGGGCGCCGAGCTGCGCCGAGGCGATCTGCGCGCCGAGATCGTCCTGCAATTGGCGGCCGACGCGGGAATTGTTGGCGAGATAGTTCCAGACCGTCTCGTTGCGGACGCCGCCCTCGTAGAGCTTGACGGCCTTCAGGAGCATGCCCTCGCCGAAGATGTCCTGGATGTCGACGATGAGGCCGGGCGTCGCCGAGCCGATATCGACATGATGGGCGGTGTTGGCGGCGAAGCCGATATGGCGGCCCTCGTAGAAGACCGGCACCACGACCGCGATGTCGGGCGAATGGCTGGCGCCGAAATAGGGATGGTTGTGGATGACGACGTCGCCCTCGCGCCAGGGCGTCGTCATCGAGGCGTCGATGCCGCGGAGATAGCCGGGGATCGAGCCGATATGCAGCGGGGTGTTGTCGCTCTCGCAGAGCGTCGCGAAGGAGCGGTCGAAGAGGCCGGCGCCGAGATCCTCGCTCTCGCGGATGATCGAGGAGAAGGACATCCGGTAGAGGACATAAGCCATCTCGCGGGCGATGGTGTGGAGCGCGCCGCCGATGACCTGAAGCGTGACGGGATCGATGGTCATGCGCGGGCTCCTGTCAGGAAATGATGGCGAGGCGCGCCCCGTTTTGAGCCCTCCCCTCGAGGGAGGGCCAAGACCGCGCAGCGGTCTTGGGGACGGGTCGCTTGGGGAGGGGTCGCTTGGGGTTGCGAGACAGGTGAACTGGTGGGCACCGGGCAGGACGCTTCGGCCTTGCCGAAGCTGACCCCGCCCCGAAAACGCAAGGGCGTTTTCGACCCTCCCGGAAGGGGAGGGTTCAAGGTAGAGGCGGCGGCAGTCATGATGGGCATCCTCAACCCTCCCGCGCGATGCGGATATTGCCGGCCTTCTCGATGCGCGCCGTGAAGCCGGGCGGCACCAGCGTGGTCGAGTTGTGCTGCAGGATGATCGCCGGGCCGGGCACGACATGGCCGGCCTTGAGGCGGTCGCGGTCGTAGCGCGGCGTATCGAGGCGCTGGCGGTCGTCGAAGGTGGTCGGCCGCACATAGAGCAGCGCCTCGGCCGGATCGGGCGAGGCGGCGTCGGCAAGCTCCGGCCAGGTGAGCGGCGGCACTTCGGCCGAGCCGATGACGCGGAGCGTCACGATCTCGACCTCACTATCGTCGAAGCGATAGCCATAGTCGCGCTCGTGGACGCCGTGGAAGGCCGTGACGATCGCCGCGGCAGCATCAGTGGTGATCGGGCCGTCCGGGAGTGGGGTGCGAAGCTCGAAGCCCTGGCCCTGGTAGCGGCATTCAGCGACGCGCTCGAAGATCATCGCCTCGGGGGCGACGCCGTCGGCGGCGAGCCGTTCGGTGGCGAGCGCCGTGAGATCGGCGAGCGTCGCATTGGCGGCGTCGAAATCGCCCAGCGCCGGACCGCTGACGAGGGTCGGCGTCGAGCGGGTGAACTCATAGGCGAGCTTCGTCGCGAGCAGGCCCATGGCGGCGGTGATGCCGGGCGCCGGCGGCACGATGACGTCCTTCGCCGACACGGCTTCGGCGAGCGCGACGCCATGCAGCGGACCGGCACCGCCGAAGGGCATCAGCGAGAAGCGGCGCGGGTCGAAGCCGCGCGCCACGGAATTGGAGCGGATGGCGAGCGCCATATTGGCGTTGACGATGGTGACGATACCGAGCGCGGCCTCTTCCAGCGTCATGCCGAAGGGCTCGGCGACCTTCGTGGCGACCGCCTTTTCGGCAAGCGCCGGATCGATCGCCATGTCGCCGCCGAGGAAGCGCTCGGGATCGAGGCGGCCGAGCACGACATGGGCATCGGTCACGGTCGGCTCGGTGCCGCCCTTGCCGTAGCAGGCGGGACCCGGCATGGCGCCGGCCGAGCGTGGGCCGACGCGGAAGGCGCCGCCTTCGTCGCGGAAGGCGATCGAGCCGCCGCCGGCGCCGATCGTGTCGAGATCAAGCATCGGCGCGAGCACCGGATGCTGGCCGACGACCGTGTCGCGCGGGTTCATGATGCGGATCGCGCCATCGGCGATGACGCCGATATCGGCCGAAGTGCCGCCGATATCGATGGTGATGACGTCGCCGACGCCGGACATGGCGCCGGCCCAGCGGCCGCCGATCACGCCGCCCGCCGGGCCGGACATCAGGATGGTGACGGGACGCTCGGAACAGGTGGCAACGGTACCGATGCCGCCATTCGACTGCATGATGCGCAGCTCCGCATCCATGCCCTCGTCGCGGAGGCGCGTCTCGAGATTGCGCAGGTAGCGGGCGGTGCGAGGGCCGACATAGGCGTTCATGGCCGTGGTCGAGAAGCGCTCGAACTCGCGGATGACATTGGCGACCTCGGAGGAGGCCGAGGCGAAGGCCTCCGGCATCTCCTCGCGCACGACGGCGAGCGCCGCCTTCTCATGCGCGTCGTTCAGGAAGGAGAAGAGGAAGCAGACGATGACCGCCTCGACGCCGCGCGCCTTCATCTCGCGCACGGCGGCGCGAACCTCTTCCAAATCGATCGGCGTCTCGACGCGTCCGTCAGGCGGCATGATCCGCTCGGTGATCGGCATGCGGTTGCGCCGCTTGACGAGCGGATCGGACTGCCAGGGCACGTCGAAATGCAGCGAGAAATTATGCGGCCGCTTGTGGCGGGCGATGTGCAGGAGGTCGCGGAAGCCCTTGGTCGTCAGCATGCCGACTTCGGCGCCGTTCTTCTCGATCGTGATGTTGGTCGCGACCGTCGTGCCATGCACGACGCGGCGCACCGCCTTCGGATCGAGGCCGGCGATGCGGCAGATCGCGAGGATGCCGTCCACCACGCCGACCGACTGGTCGGCGGGCGTCGAGGGGACCTTGTGCACGAAGACGCGGCGGCCGCCGGGGCCGTCGTCGTCACGTTCGAGAACGAGGTCGGTGAAGGTGCCGCCGACATCGACGCCGATCGAGGCCATCAGCGTGCTCCCTCTTTGGCAAGGCCGTCGAGATAGGCGAGGACGCCGTCGAGCGGCTCGACATCGCCGAACTTGGCGTCGATGTCGAAGAGGTTCCATTCCACCGCCCCGGCGATGCGGTCGCCGACGCATTCGCGCACGACGATCGGCCGGAAGCCGTTCCAGAGCGCGTCCTCGCAGGAGAGGCGGACGCAGGAGGAGAGGGTGACGCCGGTCAGGATGACCGTGTCGACGCCGAGCGATGTCAGATAGCCGGCGAGATCTGTGCCCTGGAAGGCGCTGGCGCGCTTCTTGACGACGAGGAGTTCGTCGGCGCGCCGCTCTAGGCGGTCGTCGATCTCGCAGAGCGGGCTGCCGGCCTTCAAATGCTCGAGCGGGATCTTCTTGCCCCAGAGGCCGGTATCGGCGAAGGGGCCGTCCACGATCTCATAGGCGCAGGTGGTGAAGACGATCGGCAGAGAGAGCGCGCGGCCGGCGGCGATCAGCCGCTGCGTCGCCGGGATGATCGTCTCCATGCCGTCGCAGGCGAAGGCGCTGCCCTTCGTCGTCCAGGCCTTGGCGAGATCGACATTCACGATCGCCGGGCGCTTGCCATAGCCGAGGCGCCGCATGAAGCCGCGCGCCTTGTAGAAGGCGGCATAGTCGCGAAACGCCGTCTGGAGGGCCTGCTCGAAGTCCTGCTGCATGGATTTTCCTCGTGCTCGTCTGGTGAGCATTGTCGGATTGTATGACAAAGTCAATGCGGATAGAGGAAGGCGTGCAGAGGTCGCTGCGGCAACCGTGGCCGCTCTGGACAGACGCGCGCGCTCCGCTACGGTCGGAGCGGCGAAGCAGCGGGACGATGGTGGCAAGAAGCGCAATGACGGATGCGAGCGGGCTGAAGCGGATGATCCGCGCGGGGCAGGGCGCGGAGCCTGCCGACCTCGTGATCCGCGACGTGTCGCTGCTCGATCTCGTCACCGGCGCGGTCACGACGACCGATATCGCGATCGTCGCCGACCGCATCGTCGGCACGCATGGACGCTACGAGGGCGCGCGCGTCATCGAGGGCGCCGGCAGCTTCGCCGTGCCGGGCTTCATCGACACGCATCTCCATGTCGAATCCTCGCTGGTGACGCCGTTCGAGTTCGACCGCTGCGTGCTGCCGCATGGCGTGACGACGGCGATCTGCGATCCGCACGAGATCGCCAATGTGCTCGGCGGTCCGGGCATCCGCTATTTCCTCGACGCGGCCGAGCGGACGGTGATGGACCTTCGCGTCAATCTCTCGTCCTGCGTTCCCGCGACGGCCTTCGAGACGGCGGGCGCGGCGCTGTCGGTCGACGACCTGCTGCCCTTTGCCGACCACCCGAAGGTGATCGGCCTCGCCGAGATGATGAATTTCCCCGGCGTGCTGGCGGCCGATCCGGTCGTGCTCGCCAAGCTCGCGGCCTTCCAGGGGAAGCATATCGACGGCCATGCGCCGCTGCTGCGCGGCATGGGCCTCAACGGCTCTCTCGCCGCCGGCATCCGCACCGACCACGAGGCGACCACCGCCGCCGAGGCGCGCGAGAAGCTCGCCAAGGGCATGGCCGTCCTCATCCGCGAGGGCTCGGTCTCCAAGGATCTCGCGGCGCTCGCCGAGGTGCTGGACGAGAACTCCTCGAGCTTCATGGCGCTCTGCACCGATGACCGCAACCCGCTCGACATTGCCGAGGAAGGCCATCTCGACGCGCTGATCCGCATGTTGATCGCGCGCGGGCGGCCGCTGCACCATGTCTATCGCGCGGCGAGCTGGTCGGCGGCGCGCATCTTCGGGCTCCGCGACCGCGGCCTCGTCGCGCCGGGATGGCGGGCCGATATCGTGCTGCTCGACGATCTCTCTGAATGCCGCGTGTCCGAGGTGATCGCCGCCGGGCGGCCGGTCACCGATGCGCTCTTCGAAGCGCGCGCAATCGTGGCGCCGGTCGGCTTCGGCTCGGTGAAGGCGCCGGAGGTCACGGCGGCGTCCTTCGCGGTCTCGGGACGGCGCGGCAACCAGGAAACCTCGGTCATCGGCGTCAAGGCCGGGCTCATCATCACCAGCCACGAGAAGGCGGTGCTCCCCGTCGAGAACGGCGAGAGCAAGCCGGACTTGGCGCGCGACATCGTCAAGGTGGCGGTGGTCGAGCGGCACGGGAAGAACGGCAATATCGGCCGCGGCTTCGTCACCGGCTTCGGGCTGAAGCGCGGCGCCATCGCCTCCTCCGTCGGCCATGACAGCCACAACATCACGGTGATCGGCGCCTCCGACGCCGACATGGCGGTGGCGGTCAACCGGCTGCGCGAGACCGGCGGCGGTTTCGTCGTGGCGGCGGAGGGCGAGGTCGTCGCCGAGCTGGCGCTGCCGATCGCAGGATTGATGTCGGACCTCTCCTTCGACGCCGTGCGCGACAGCCTGCATCACCTGCGCGAGGCGGCTTACGGCCTCGGCTGCACGTTGCCCGAGCCGTTCCTGCAGATCGCCTTTCTGCCGCTCCCCGTCATCCCGCATCTGAAGATCACCGACTTCGGCATGTTCGATGTCGACGCGTTCAGGCTGATCGAGGAATGAGCAACAAGGAAAGACCCCCCTCTCCAGCTCTCCCCCACCAGGGGGGAGAGGGCAGGGCGCCAATCTTCATCGATGGCGTGCGAGGCCTCAGTCCTCCCTCTCCCGCACAGCGGGGGAGGGTCGGGGAGGGGGCGCTTCGGGCAATGACCGTCGTCGTCAGAGGTAACTTGTCTTGACCCGTATCTACTGCCTTTCCACCGTCGATCTCGACCGCGTGTTCGAGCTCGATCATCTGCCGGGGCATGACGAGAAGATCTTCGCCACCGGCTTCCACGAAGGCGCGGGCGGGCAGGGCGTGTTCGTGGCGCGGGCGCTGGCGGCGCTCGGCGCGCCGGTGACCTATGTCGGATCGGTGGGCGACGATCTCGCCGGCGCCGGGCTGATCGCCGAGCTCTCGGCCGTGCCGGGGCTTTCCGTCGACATCGCCCGGCTGCCGGGGATCGCGACGGCGAATTGCGCGATCCTCGTCGACCGGACCGGCGAGAAGGCGATCGTTCTGGCGCCGATCGCCAGGGAACTG
>CAWZZK010000197.1:0-9047 GCA_963966455.1 Kaistia sp.
GACGCCGCCGCGCCGGCTGGAG
Source organism: Kaistia sp. (assembly GCA_963966455.1). Lineage (GTDB taxonomy): Bacteria > Pseudomonadota > Alphaproteobacteria > Rhizobiales > Kaistiaceae > Kaistia > Kaistia cartagenensis. The sequence continues at coordinate 23 of CAWZZK010000197.1, forward strand.
ACGATCCGCACGCTCGCCGCCGCCGGCATCCCGGTCGGCGTCCTGACGGCGCCGGTGATCCCCGCGCTCAACGACAGCGAGATCGAGCGCATCCTCGACGCCGCGGCGGAGGCCGGGGCCGGCGAGGCGGGCTATGTGATCCTGCGCCTGCCGCTCGAGGTCGCCGATCTCTTCCGCGAATGGCTGCTGCGCCATTATCCCGACCGCTACCGGCATGTCCTCTCCGTCATGCGCTCGATGCGCGGCGGCAAGGACTATGATTCGACCTTCGGCAAGCGGCAGAAGGGCGAAGGCCCGTATGCCTGGCAGATCGGCCGCCGCTTCGAGATCGCGACCCGCCGGCTCGGCATGAACCGCCGCAATCTCCGCCTCCGCACCGATCTCTTTTCCCCGCCGGTGAAGCCGCAGGCGCAGCTCAGCCTGTTCTAGGGTGTGGAGCGGGGCCGTCCGTGCGACAATGGCGGTTCGTCTCAGTCGCCCGAACGCTCCGCTCGTGCGGCGTCCGGAGTTCTCCATGGCCGACCTGCCACCCGATGCGACCGCCAAGCTCGCCCTTCTGATCGACGCCGACAATGTCCGCGCCGATTTCCTGCCGATCATCATCCGCGAGGCCTCGACGCTCGGCCGCATCGTCATCCGCCGCGTCTATGGCCATTTCGCCTCCAGCAGCATGAATGCCTGGCAGCCGCTGCTGCACAGCCATGCGCTGACGCCGGTTCATGTGCCCCCGGCCGCCGTGGGCAAGAACGCGACCGACATGAAGCTCGCCATCGAGGCGATGGACATGCTGCACGAGAAGGGGCTGGACGGCTTCTGCATCGCGTCCAGCGACAGCGACTTCACCACGCTGGCGAGCCGCATCCGTGAGGACGGGCTGCTCGTCTATGGCTTCGGCGAGCAGAAGTCGACCAAGCCCTATGTCGCCGCCTGCGACCGCTTCTTTTATTGCGACCTGCTGCTTGCCGAGGAGGCGCCCAAGAAGGAGCGCGCCAAGACCGCGACGGCGCGCGTCAAGGCCGGGCCGAAGCTGCCGAAGGACGAGATCCACTCGGCGATCGACGATGTTTCGGGCGATGACGGCTGGGCGCATCTCGGCGCAGTCGGCACGATCCTCTTCAAGCGCATGCCTGATTTCGACCCGCGCAATTTCGGCTATCGCAAGCTGGTCGATCTCATGGAGACGGTCCCCGGCGTCGAGGTGCGGCGCACCGACATGGAGGCCGGCGGCAAGGCGGTGATGATCCGCAGGGTGCGCTAACGAAGGGTGCTTCGCCGGGCGGTGCTGCCTTGCCAGCGCCGTTCTTCGGCGCATTGTTGCGGCCATGGCCAGACGACCCGCCGATTCGCCCGCTCTGTTCGACCTGCCCGACGCGCCAACCGACGCGATGGAGCGGCGGCTGCGGCGCGCGGGCTTGAAGAAGATCGCCGGCGTCGACGAGGCCGGCCGCGGGCAGCTCGCCGGACAGGTGGTGGCGGCAGCGGTGATTCTCGATCCGAAGCGCATCCCGCCCGGTCTCGACGATTCGAAGAAGCTCGATCGCGCCGCTCGCGAGACGCTGTTCGAGGCGATCATGGCGACCTCCGTGGTCGCGGTCGCGGCCGGCTCGGTGACGCGCATCGACCAGACCGACATCCGCCAGGCGACGCTCTGGGCCATGCGCCAGGCCGTTGCCTCGCTCGCTCACGATGCCGATCACGCGCTCATCGACGGCATCGACGTCCCGCCGGGCCTTTGCTGTCGCGGCGAGGCGGTCGTGAAGGGAGATGCGCGTTCGGTCTCGATCGCCGCCGCCTCGATCGTCGCCAAGGTGACGCGCGACCGGATGATGATCCGAGCCGCCGGTCGCTTCCCGGCCTATGGCTTCGACCGGCATATGGGCTATGGCACACCGTTCCACATGGAGGCGCTCGCCAATCACGGCGCGACGCCGCTTCATCGCTCGACCTTCGCGCCGATTCGCGCGCTGCTCTCCAGCGTCGCGCCGGCAGCGATCGAGGTCGAGATGGATCTCCTCGCCGTCGTCCCGGCCTGACAGCTAGCATAAAGCCCCAAAACGAAACGGCCGGGCGCGAGGCCCGGCCGTCCGAAATTCTGATGCCGTCAGCGGCTCAGTTGAGCCGCGACCGAACCTCGCCGATCGCCTTTTCGACGAGACCGGCTGCGGCCTCGCCCTTGAGCTTGGCCGAGAGGATCTTCTCGGCCGCTGCGATCGCGACATCGGCGGAGAGCGAACGGACTTCCTGCAGCGCGACGGTCTCGGCCTGGGTGATCTTGTCTTCCGCCATCTTGGTACGGCGGGTGACATAGTCCTCCATGCGCGCCTTGGCCTCCTCGGCCAGGGCAGCAGCCTCGCGGCTCGCCTGGTCGACGATGCCGCGCGCCTCGACCTCGGCATCGCGGGCCTTCTTCTGGTACTCGGCCAGAAGCTGGGCGGCCTCCTCGCGGAGACGCTTCGCCTCGTCGAGTTCCTTGGCGATGGACGCGGCGCGGTTGTCGAGCGCCTTCGCCATCGTCTTGTGCACGCCGAGATAGATCAGCAGCAGCAGGAAGAGGATGAGGCCGACAAGAGCGAAGAATGTGGCGTCGAAACCCATGATCGCGGTCTCCCCTACTGCGCCCGCGCGGCCGAAACCGCTGCCGAGACCTCGTCACGCGTCGGCTGCTGGCCGATCAGCGCCTCGACGACGGCGCCGGCGGCGTCCTCGGCGATGGTGCCGACATCGGCGAGCGCCCGCGACTTGATGTCGGCGATGCGCGTCTCCGCCTCGGCGAGCTTGGCGGCGAGATCGGCCTCGATCGCATGGCGGCGGGCCTCGGCGTCGGCCTTGGCCTGATCCGTCGCCGTCTGCGCGATCTTGTGCGCCGAGCCGCGGGCATCGGCGAGCGCCTTCTCATAACCCTGCAGCGCCGTGTCCGACTGCAGCTTCAGGCGCTGCGCCTCCTCGATATCGCCGGCGATGCGCTGGGCGCGGCCGTCGATGATCGCAGCCATGCGCGGCACGATCACCCGCTTCATCAGGAGGTAGAGCGCGCCGAAGCAGATGACGAACCAGAGGATCTGCGACGGGAACGTGTTGGTGTCGAAGGGCGGGAACGGACCCTTGTGCCCTTCGGCATGCCCGACCTCGCTATGCGTGGTGTCGGGCGAAGGCGCATGCGCGTCGGCGGCGGGCGCCGCCGGTTCAGGCTGCGGAGCCGCCGGCGCCGGAGGCGCCGCTTCCTGAGCCGATGCAGACGTGACGAGCCAAGTCATCGAGGACCCCGGATCGAGGAAAGACGTCATGCGGCAGTGTCAAGCCTGCCGCATGACGGACCACAGAACCGCCGGATGGCGGCCGATCGGCGCTTAGACGACGAACAGCAGCAGCAGCGCGACGAGCAGCGAGAAGATGCCGAGCGCTTCCGTCACGGCGAAGCCGAGGATGAGGCGGCCGAACTGGCCGTCAGCAGCCGACGGGTTGCGCAGGGCGCCCGAAAGGAAGCTGCCGAAGATATTGCCGAGGCCGAGGGCGGCACCAGCCATGCCAAAGCAGGCGAGACCAGCACCGATGAACTTCGCGGCTTCCGCTTCCATTTCAATTCTCCTTTGAGGGGTATGTCTATCGAGAGCAGTGATCGGTCGGCCTGCCCGGCTCAGTGGCCGGGATGCAGGGCGTCGTTCAGGTACATGCAGGTCAGGATCGTGAAGACATAGGCCTGCAGGAAGGCGACGAGGAACTCGAGCGCCGTGAGCGCGACGGTCATCAGCAGCGGCACGATCGCGCCACCGACACCGACGACGCCAAGGCTCGCCAGCGACACGACGAAGCCGGCGAACACCTTCAGCGTGATGTGTCCGGCCAGCATGTTGGCGAAGAGACGGACGGAGAGGCTGATAGGCCGCGAGAGGAACGAGATGACCTCGATCGCGGAGACGAGCGGGATGACCGCCCCTGGCACGCCATGCGGCACGAAGAGGCCGAGGAAATGCGTGCCGTGGCGGTAGAAGCCGTAGCCGACCACGACGAGCATCACCGACATCGCCAGCGCGAAGGTGATGATGATCTGGCTCGTCGCTGTCAGGAAATAGGGGAACATGCCGAAGAGGTTCGCCGTCAGGATGAACATGAACAGCGAGAAGACGAAGGGGAAGAAGCGCATCCCTTCCGTGCCGGCGGAGGATTTGAGCGTCGAGGCCACGAACTCGTAGGAGAGCTCGGCGATCGACTGCGTGCGGCCGGGAATGAGCGACTTCTTGGCCGTCGCGAAATAGAGGAAGCCGGTCACGACGGCGACATTCGCGACCATCGCGAGCGCCGAATTCGTGAAATGGAAGTCCATGCCGGCGAAATTGCCGAGCGGGAAATACTCGTGGATCTGAAACTGATGGATCGGATCGTTCGCCACCGAGCCCGCCTCTTCGCCTTCGTGTCCCGCCGCGGATCGCCGCGGCCCCAAAACGGCCTATTTGCCGGACTTCACTCCCGGACGCGGCTTAACCCGCTCTTCCGGCTGCGCCACCTTGCCGACCGCGCGCAGGACGTTCAAGACGCCAGCGGCGAAGCCGAGCAGGAGCAACACGATCATGCCCCAGGGGGTCGTTCCAAGAAAGTGATCGAGCAACCAGCCGAGGCCGGCGCCGACCAGAACGCCCGAAGCGAATTCGCTCGCCACGCGGAGCGCAAGGCCCATGCCCTGCATTCCGCCCGACGGCGCGCCGTCCGCCTTCGCGTTCTTCTCCGTCCCGGCTCGCGCCTGCTCCAGCTTCTGCTCGAGCGAACGCATCCGTTCCGAAAGCGCGGCTTCCTCGCCGGCATGGTTCTTCCTGCTTGTCCCGTCTCCCGCCGAACCGTTGTCGCTCATCGCGCCGTCCTTGTCGGGTGCCTGGAAAAGCCGCCGGAAACCGCTGCCGTCCCCCTTTGAAGCCGCGCGCACAATAGTGACGGGGTTCTTGAGTGTCAAGGCGATGGAAACAATGGTCAAGCTATTGTTTCAAAAAGACAATCATCGCCCGCTCCACAGGAATGGGAGCGCCTTGCCGCGAATCCGCGCCGCCATGGCCGGCCTTTGACGGCGGGCGGACCTTTCATGCCACAGCCCGCCATGCGAGAAGCACGGCCATGAGCGGCGAGCCGAAACCATGAGCGACGAGCGCAAGACGATGAAGAGACCCGACGCGGCGGCCGTCGGCAGCTATGTCGGCGGCGTCATCGAGCCGCTTCTCGCCAAGAGGGGATTCGCGACCGCCGATCTCATAGCCGCCTGGGCCGACGTGGTCGGGCCGCGCTATGCCCGCTCGACGCAGCCCGACAGGCTGATCTGGCCGCGGACGGCCGGTGCCGAGGGCGCCAACCGGCCGCGCGGCGCGACGCTGGTCATCCGCGTCGATGCCGGTATGGCCATCTATCTCCAGCACGAGACGGCGGTGCTGCTCGAACGCATCAACGGCTTTCTGGGCTTCGGCGCCGTGACGACACTGAAGATCGTGCAGGCGCCGGTAGGCCCGCCCGCGCCTATAGAGAAGAAGAAGGCGCCCTCGCCGGCTGTGGCGAAGAAGGCATCGGACGCCGTCGCCGAGATCGAGAGCGATGCGCTGCGCGACGCGCTGGAGCGGCTCGGACGCGGTGTCTTCGGCGAGGTCGAGCGATCGTGAACGCGGAACGCCGGTAAAGCGCCGCATTTGCGCTGGCATTGTTGCGTATAGGCGTGGCAATCGTGGCGCCATCATAGACGCCATTCCCTGAGGAGACTGAGACCGTGGACCTTGATCGCAGGCAGTTTCTCGTCCGGCTCGGCGCGGCCTCGCTGGCGGTGGGCGCCTTCGCCATGCTGCCGGGCGCGGCCTTCGCCGCCGACGAGAAGGTTGATCTCAAGAAGCTGCTGGAGCCGGGCCCGCTCGGCGACATGGCGCTCGGCGACGCCAACGCGCCGCATACCGTCGTCGAATATGCCTCACTGACCTGCTCGCACTGCCGGCATTTCCACGAGACGACCTGGAAGCCGTTCAAGGAGAAATATGTCGACACCGGCAAGGTGCGCTTCATTCTCCGCGATTTCCCGCTCGATCCGCTCGCGACCGCCGGCTTCATGCTGGCGCATGCGGCACCGAACAACAATTTCTTCCCGATGGTCGACCTGCTCTTCACGCAGCAGGACAAGTGGGCCTTCGTCGACGATCCGGTTTCCGCGCTGCTCGCTCTTTCCAAGCAGGTCGGTTTTACACAGGAGACTTTCGAGCTGGCCTTGAAAAATCAGGCGCTGCTCGATGGAGTCAATGCCGTGAAGGACCGCGGCGCGAAGGAGTTCGGCGTCGACGCGACGCCCACCTTCTTCATTGACGGGGTGAAAAAGCCGGGTGCGCTCTCGCTCGAGGATCTGGACGCGCTTCTGTCGTGATGCTGGCGGCATCGCGCGGTCGGCCGCGCCCTGCGGCCGGCTGACCCGTGAACGGGGGACGGCGCGATGAAGTTCACGCGCCTTCGCCTCGTCGGCTTCAAGTCCTTCGTCGAGCCGTCCGACTTCGTCATCGAGCCGGGCCTGACGGGCGTCGTCGGGCCGAATGGCTGCGGCAAGTCCAATCTCGTCGAGGCGCTGCGCTGGGTGATGGGCGAGAGCTCATACAAGAACATGCGCGCGTCCGGCATGGACGACGTCATCTTCTCCGGCTCGGGCAACCGCCCCGCCCGCAACACCGCCGAAGTCACGCTCGCCATCGACAATGCCGCCCGCAAGGCGCCGGCGGCCTTCAACGACGCCGACATGCTGGAGGTCACGCGCCGCATCGAGCGCGAGGCCGGCTCGGTCTATCGCATCAATGGCCGCGAGGTGCGGGCGCGCGACGTGCAGCTCCTCTTCGCCGACGCCTCGACGGGCGCGCGCTCGCCCTCCATGGTCGGCCAGGGCCGCATCGGCGAACTGATCGCCGCCAAGCCGCAGGCGCGGCGCGCGATCCTCGAAGAGGCAGCCGGCATTTCCGGCCTCTATTCCCGCCGCAACGAGGCCGAGACGCGGCTGAAGGCGGCCGAGCAGAATCTCGAACGGCTCGACGACGTCATCGGCGAGATCGACGGCCAGATCGAGGCCTTGAGGCGGCAGGCGCGGCAGGCCAACCGCTACCGCAACCTTTCTACCGATATCCGCAAGGCCGAGGCGACGGCGCTCTATCTCCGCCTCAACGCCGCCTCCGCGCAGGTCCGCGAGGGCGAGGCGGCGCTGGCGGCCGCCACGGAAACCGTCACCGCGCGCTCGGAAGCGCAGGCGAGCGCCGCGCGCGACCAGGCGGTGGCGGCGAGCGCCCTCCCCGCCGCCCGCGACGCGGAAGCCCGCGCCGCCGCCGCGCTGCAGCGGCTCACCCAGGCGCGCGACGGCATCAATGCCGAGCAGCGGCGGATGCAGGAGCGGGCGGCCGATCTCGAGCGGCGGCTGAAGGATCTCGAAGGCGACATCGCGCGCGCCGCCGCGCTCGAACGCGAGAATGCCGAGATGACGGCGCGGCTCGATGCCGAAGCGGCGTCGCTGCGCCAGGCGGAAGCGGAGGCCGGTCCGCGCGCCGCCGAGGCGGCTGCGCGCCGGGCGGCGGCCGAGGCGGCAGAGCGCGAGGCCGATCGCCGCCTCGCCGAGGCGACGGCGCATCATGCGGCGCTGGCGGCGCGGCGGAGCGAACTGGAGCGGGCGCTGAAGGGCGCCGAGGACCGCCTCGCCAGGGTGCGCGGCGAGGCCGCGACCGTGGAGCGCGACGCCGCGGCGCTGGCTGCGGAACTCTCGCGACTGCCGGACCTCGCCGCGGCCGAAGCGGCGGTCGCGGCGGCCGAGAGCGGGCGGACCGGGGCCGAAGCGCGCGTAACCTCTGCCGAATCGGCCGCTGCCGCCGCCCGCGAGGCCGAGACGGCGGCGCGCGGCCCACTCGCCGAGGCCGAACGCGCCTTCGCCGGCGTCGAAAGCGAGGCGCGGGCCCTGGAAAAGATCCTCGCCGCCGGCCGTCCGTCGGGTCGACGACCGCCGATCCTCGATTCGCTCGCCGTCGAGCGCGGCTTCGAGGCGGCGCTGGCCGCCGCTTTCGGCGACGATCTCGACGTCTCGGACGATGAAGGCGCGTCGAGCTATTGGGGCGCGGTCGAACCGCTCGCCGAGGACCCGCTGCTGCCCTACGGCGCCGAGCCGCTCGCCCGCCATGTCAACGCGCCGCCGCTCCTCGCCCGCGCGCTGGAACAGACCGGTATCGTCGCCCGCGCGCATGGCGCCACGCTGCAGCCGCTCTTGAAGACCGGCCAGCGGCTCGTCTCGCGCGAGGGCGATCTCTGGCGCTGGGACGGTTTCGTCGCCACCGCGGAGGCGCCGACCGCCGCCGCGATCCGCCTCGCCAACCGCAACCGCCTCGCGGAACTGCGCTCAGAGCTCGCCCCGGCCCGCGCCGCCATCGTCGAGCGTCGCGCTACGCTCGACGCCGCGAGCGCCGCCGTGCGCAGCGCGGCCGATGCCGAACGCTCGGCGCGCGAGGCGGCCCGCGCGGCGCAGAAATCCGTCGACGAAGCGAAGGCGCGGCTCGTGACCGCCGAGCGCGAGCAGGGCCGCCTCGCCGCCCGCAAGGCGGCATTGCAGGAGGCCGGCAAGCGCGTGGAAGCAGCCCTGCGCGAGGCCGTTGCGGGACGCTCCGGTGCCGAGGCGGCGCTCGCGGCGGCCGACGATCCGGCCGTCGCCTTCGCAGAGACGACGATGCTGCGCGCCGGTCTCGCCGAGCGCCGCGCCGCCCATGTCGAGGCCCGCGCCGCCGCCGACGCGCTCAGCCGCGAGGGCGAGCTCCGCCGCAAGCGCCTGGCTGCGATAGCCGGCGAACGGCAGAGCTGGACGGCGCGCAGCGCCGGCGCCGCAGAGCAGAGCGCCAGCCTCGCCGCCCGCCGCGCCGAGATCGAGCGCGCGCGGACGACGCTCGCCGAAGCGCCGGCCGATTTCGACATCCGCCGCCGCGCCGTGACGGCCGAGATCGCCAAGGCCGAGGAAGCGCGCCGCGAGGCCGCCGCCCGGCTCAAGACCGCCGAAGCGACGCAG
>CAWZZK010000198.1:0-19019 GCA_963966455.1 Kaistia sp.
TATAGGGCGCGAAGTCCTGCGCGCTGGTCAGCCGCTCGCCATGGGCGATCGGCACGCGCGAGGCCATGGCGATCGCCTTCATCGAGGCGACATCGCCGGGCGGGATCGGCTCCTCGGCGAACATGACGCCGAACGGCTCCAGCACCTTGAGGAAGGCGAGCGCGGCGCCGGCCGAGGCGCAGCGGCCGTGGAAATCGACCATCAGCTCGATCTCGGGGCCGACCGCCTCGCGCAGCGCGCCCATGCTCGCCTCGAAATCGGCCAGCGCACGCGGCGTCGCGGTGTAATGCGTATAGGGCACGTTGACGACCTTCATCGCCCGGTAGCCCTTTTCCTTGACGGCGAGGCCGCGCTCGACCAGCGAGGACGCGTCCATGGTGTTGTAGACCGCGTTCATCTCGCCGAGGCCGAGATGGGTATAGACCGGCACGCGGTCGCGCACCTTGCCGCCGAGCAGCCGCCAGACCGGCACGCCGAGCGACTTGCCGAGAATATCCCAGAGCGCCATCTCGATGCCGGAAAGCGCCGTCATGCCGATGACGCCAAGCGGCTGCCAGAAGCCGTGCTTCCTGACCGCGCGGGCCGCATTCTCGATGTCGCGCGGGTCATGGCCGATCAGGATCGGCGCGATATCGGCGATGGCGCCCTCGACGGCGCGCGACTTCCATTCGAGCGTCGCCTCGCCCCAGCCATAGAGGCCGGCCTCGTCCGTCTCGACGCGCACGAACAGCCAGTTGCGCAGTTCGGCGTTGACGACATGCGTCGTGATCGCGGTGATCTTCATCGGCTCTCCACCCGGATGCCCGGCGCTTCGAGGGCCGGTTGCAAGAAGGATTAGCGCGGCAGGAGGAGGGGAGCCAAGGGATTCGCGGCGACGGCGTGCTGCGGCCTTCACCTCTCCCTGAGGGAGAGGTCGACGGCGCAGCCGGCGGGTGAGGGGTTACGCACTATCCGGAGAGGGCACGCCCCGCACCCCGACCTCCGGGCCCACCACTCCCCCAGGGCGTGGGGTAAGCGCTCGTGTGAGATTGCGCTTGGGGGGGTGGCCGGGCGGCCCCGGCCATCGCGATCGAGGCTGAGGCTATTGCGGGATCTCGACATGGCCGCCGAAGCCGAAGCGCATCGCGGAGAGCATGCGGTCGGCATAGGTGTGCTCCTCGCGCGAGCGGAAGCGGGCGAAGAGGGCGGTGGCGAGCACCGGGATCGGCACGGCCTCCTCGACGGCAGCTTCCACCGTCCAGCGGCCCTCGCCGCTGTCGGCGACCGAGCCGGAATATTTCGACAGTTCGGCGTCGTTGGCGAGCGCCAGCGCGGTGAGGTCGAGCAGCCAGGACGAGATCACGCTGCCGCGGCGCCAGACCTCGGAGATGTCGGCCATGTCGAGCGTATAGCGCTGCTCGACCGGCAGATGGTCCGAGCCCTTCATCTTCAGGACGTCGAAACCTTCGGCATAGGCCTGCATGATGCCGTATTCGATGCCGTTATGGACCATCTTCACGAAATGGCCGGCACCGGCGGGGCCGGCATGGATATAGCCATGCTCGGCGCGGTCGTCCGCCTTGTTGCGGCCGGCGGTGCGGTCGATCGTGCCGAGGCCGGGGGCGAGCGTGCGGAAGATCGGGTCGAGGCGCGTCACCTCGGCCGCGTCGCCGCCGATCATCATGCAGTAGCCGCGCTCGAGGCCCCAGACACCGCCGGACGTGCCGACGTCGATATAGTTGAGGCCCATCGGCTCCAGCGTCTTCGCGCGGCGGATGTCGTCCTTGTAGAAGGTGTTGCCGCCGTCGATGATCGTGTCGCCCGGCTTCAGCATGCCGGCGAGCGCCGTGATCGTGTCCTCGGTCGGCGCGCCTGCCGGCAGCATGACCCAGACGGCCGCCGGCTTCTCGAGCTTGGCGACGAGATCCTCGAGGCTGGAGGCGGCGGTCGAGCCATCGGCCGCGAGGGCCTTCACGGCATCGGCGCTGCGGTCATAGACGACGGTGGTGTGGCCGTCCTTCATGAGGCGCCGGGCGATGTTGCCGCCCATCCGGCCAAGTCCGATGATCCCAAGCTGCATAGTCCGCTCCCTGATGCGATGACGGCGCATTGCGCCCCGGGTCAGGATTAGAGCAGAATTCTTCACAGGGTGTGACGGCTTTCAGCCCGTCATGTCTGCTCCATTCCGCGATCATCGCGATTCCCCCTTCCCACGTGCAAGGAACCTGGCCGTGTGGTCGACCTTCGATTCGGGCGCGCTGCTGCTCGTGTTCGCGACGGTGGTCGCGATCGTCAACGACCACACGCTGCGCCTGCCGCGACCCATCGCCATGCTCGTGGCGGCGCTGGCGGCGTCGGCCGTCATCCTGGCGGTGTCGGCCTTGGTGCCGGGCAGCAATCTCGCCGGCCTCACGGAGCGGCGCCTCGTCGGCGCCGACCTGCCGGACGTGCTCCTCAACGGCGTGCTGGCGCTCCTCCTCTTCGCAACGAGCCTCAGGACCGACCTCGCGGGGCTCCGCCGTCATGCGCGGCCGATCTTCTGGCTGGCGACGCTCGGTGTCGCCATCGCCATGCTGGTCTTCGGCATCGGCATCCATGCCGTGCTCCGCCTCATCGGCATCGACATCCCGCTCGCCTGGTGTCTGGTGCTCGGGGCGATCCTCGCGCCGACCGACGCCGTGGTGGTCGAGCAGCTCGTCGCGAAGGTCAACCTGCCGGCCGACGTCAAGGCGCTCATCTCCGGCGAGAGCCTCTTCAACGACGGCGCGGCGGTCGTGTTCTTCTTCGCCGCGCTGGCGGCGGCGACGGGGGCCGACACGCCCGGCCATGGCCATATCGTGCTGCAGCTGCTGATCGAGGGGTTCGGCGGGGCGCTGCTCGGTTTCATCGCCGGGCTTCTCGCACGCCAGGCGATGCGGTTCTCGCGCGATCCCAACATCGCGGTCACGATTTCGCTCGCGCTCGTCCTCGCAACCTATCGCTCGGCGACGCTCCTGGAGCTTTCCGGCCCGATCGCGGTGGTCGTGGCCGGCCTCACGATGCGCAACTGGCCGGTCTCCGCCCGGGCGGCCGCGCCATGGCGGCGGCGGATCAGCCAACTCTGGTCGATGGTGGACGAACTCGTCAACACGCTGCTCTTCCTGCTGATGGGCTTCGAGGTCCTCACGATCCCGCTCGGGACGACGAGCGTCATCGCCATTCTCTGCGCCATCCCGCTGTCGCTGGCCGCGCGGCTTGCCAGCGTCACCATTCCGCTCGCCTTCGCCCGCTCGCTGCCGCGCGCCGATCGCCTCAAATCGATCGGCGTGCTCACCTGGACGGGGCTCAGGGGCGGCATTTCGATCGCGCTCGTGCTCGGCCTGCCCGACAGTCCCTATCGCGAGACGCTGGCGGTGATCTGCTATGCGCTCGTCATCTTCTCGGTCGTCGTGCAGGGACTGACGACGCCGGCCGTCGTCTCGCTCATCTACGGCGCCGGCGCGCCGGGCGCCGCCGACAAGGGGTGAGCCGCTGCGGGCGACCTCGCGCCGGAACGCTTCCAGCCGGGCGGGAAAGGTTCTAGAGCCTGACGAAGGCGGATGGTGGCAGGGGGATTCGGAATGCTGTCGAGCTTCGACTATGGATCGATGCTCTTCGTCCTTGCGACGGTGATCGGCCTCCTCAACGAACGCTTCATCCGCATCCCGCGGCCGATCGCGCTGCTCATCGGCGCCCTGGCCGTCTCGCTGGGGCTGATCCTGCTCTCGGCCCTCGTGCCGGGCGTGCATCTCGCGGCGCGCACCGAGGCGCGGCTCGCCGATTCCGATCTTTCCGCCGTGCTCCTCGATGGCGTGCTGGCGCTGCTCCTCTTTGCGACCAGCCTCGGGACCGATGTCAGCGGCCTTCGCCGCCGCGCGCGGCCGATCTTCCTGCTGGCGACGGTCGGAGTCGTGCTGGCGATGGTGATCTTCGCCTTCGGCATCCATGCCGCGCTCGCCTTCGCGGGCATGCCGGTGCCGCTCGGGTGGTGCCTCGGGCTGGGCGCGATCCTGGCGCCGACCGACGCCGTGGTGGTCGAGCAATTGCTGGCGCGGGTGAACCTGCCGCAGGAGATCCGCGACATCATCACCGGCGAGAGCCTCTTCAACGACGGCGCCGCCGTCGTGCTCTATTTCGCGGCGCTGGCGACGGCGACGGGTGCCGATTCCGTCGTCGGGCACGGCAAGCTGGTCGGCACCATGCTCTATGCCGGCGGCGGCGGCGCGCTGCTCGGCCTCGCCACCGGCTGGCTGGCGCTGAAGGCGATGCAGCGCGTGCGCGCCGAGCATCTCGTCGTCACGCTGTCGCTGGCGCTCGTCCTCGCCACCTACCGCATCGCGGTCTGGATGGAGCTGTCGGGGCCGATCGCGGTCGTCGTCTCCGGCCTGATGCTGACGCAGTTCCGCGCCGCCGGCGACGAGGCGGCGCCGTGGCGGCGGCGGATCAAGGAATTCTGGTCGATGATCGACGAGATCATCAACACGCTGCTCTTCATGCTGATCGGCTTCGAGGTCCTGCAGATCCCGCTCGGCGCCGCCGGGCTCTGGCCGGTGCTGGCGGCGATCCCGCTGGCGCTCGCCGCCCGCTTCGTCAGCGTCGCGGTGCCGCTCTCGCTCGGGCGCCGCCATCCGCAGGACGCGGCGGCCGGTATCGCGATCATGACCTGGACGGGCCTTCGCGGCGGCATCTCGATCGCGCTGGCACTCGCCCTGCCGCAAAGCGACTACCACGAGATCCTCACCGCGATCTGCTACGCGGTGGTGATCTTCAGCGTGATCGTGCAGGGCCTCTCGACAGGCCGGGTCGCGAGGCTGCTTTATGGCGGCAAACACTAACGGGACCGGGAGGGGACCCCCAATGCAGAAGCTGATCGTCATGCAGTCGCTCTGGGCGATGGAGCGCCGGCAGCCGGACGGGATGGAGCGTCCGCTCGAGAAGAATGTCGAGATGATCATCGAGGCTGGCTATGGCGGCGTCTCGACCGACTGGCGCGACCGCGAGCGCTCGAAGCGGATCGCCGCCATGCTGAAGCCGCATGGCATGGTCGCCGAGGGGCAGTGCTTCCCGAAGACGGTCGATGATCTGAAACCGGTGCTCGAGATCGCGACCGAGACGGGGCTGCACCATCTCGACATCCAGCCCGATGTCCGGCCGCGCACCATCGCCGAATGCGTGCCGCTGATCGAAGGCTGGCTGCGGCTCGCCGAGGAGGTCGACTTCCCCGTCTATATCGAGACGCATCGCGACCGGATGACGACCGATCTCTTCTTCGTGCTCGATCTCCTCGACCGCTTTCCGGACCTGCCGCTGCTCGCCGATCTCTCGCATTTCCTCGTCGGGCGCGAATTCGCCGATCCGGTCGACGAGGTGAATCACGGCTATGTCCACCGCGTGCTGGACAATTCCTGGGCGCTGCATGGCCGCGTGGCGAGCCGCGAGCAGGTGCAGGTCGAGGTGTCGTTCCCGCATCACCGGAAATGGCTCGACCTCTTCCTTTCCTGGTGGGATTACGGCATCCGATCGTGGCGGCGGCGGTCGGGGCCCGACGCCGAACTCTCCTTCGTCTGCGAACTCGGGCCGCAGCCCTATGCGATCGCGGGGCCCGACGGTCGCGACCTCTCGGACCGCTGGGGCGACGCGCTGATCCTGCGCGACGAGATCACCGCGCTGTTCGCCAAGAGCGCCTGAGGCGCGGCGGGAAGGCCGCGCTTGGCCGTTGCGGTTCCCTTCGCTATCGTTAATCGAATCACGGTTGCGGGGGGAGGGAACGCTGCAGTGGTGAACTTCGCGCGGCTTGCCGCTCTTCTGTGCGTCGGCGCCTCGCTGGTGCTTCTCCCCATGGTCGAGGCGCAGGCCTCGGAAACCCAGAGCGCTTCGGCCATGGCGCCGCAAGGCGCTGCTTCGGTCCAACCCGCGCCAGCGATCACGACGGCCGCTGCCGATCCCGCCAAGTCCAAGGCGAAGGCGAAGCCGGCCAAGAAGAAGTCCGCCGGCAAGAAGGCGCCGCCCGTCGTGCAGCCGACCAAGGCGGCCAGCGTCTATCTGATGCGCGGCTTTCTCGGCATCTTCTCGCTCGGCATGGACCGCCTCAACGCCCAGTTGAAGGCGGCCGGCGTCAAGACGAAGATCGTCGGGCATACCGGCTGGCCCGGCGTCGTCGCGGAGATCGCGGCGGAGCAGGCGCTGCATCCCGGTCAGCATGCGCCGGTCGTCATCGTCGGACATTCGCTCGGCGCCAATGCGGCGCTGCTCGCAGGCTACCAGCTCGGCAAGCAGGGCATCCCGGTCGATCTCGTCGTCACGGTCGACCCGACCTCGTCGCGGCCGATCAGCCCGGTCGTGAAGCGCTATCTCAACATCTACCTGCCCGGCGACGGCTTCGGCGCCAAGCTCGCGGCGACGGGTACGGGTGTCGACAATGACGACATCCGCAACAATCCGGAACTGAACCGGCCCGGCGTCAACCATTTCACCATGGACGAGCACCCGGTCGTTCTGAAGCAGATCTTCGATGCGATCATGCCGATCGTGAAGGCGCCCGCCCAGAAGGGCGCCGGCAAGGGGCGCAAGGGATGACGGGCGGGCGGCGGAGGAAGCCGGCCAAGCCGCCGCTGCCGGCGGCGCGCGAGGACTGGCCGCGCCGCGTGGTCGTGACGGGGGCCGGCGGGCATCTCGGCGGCTGGATCGTCTCGATCCTCGCTTCGGGCGGTGTCGGCGTCACGGCGACGGCCGGGCCGGGCGAGGATCCGATGCGCCTTTCGGCGGAACTCGTCGCCGCGGGCGTCGATCCCTCCCGCCTTTCGGTCGCCGCCTGCGATCTCCTCGACCATCCCTGCTGGCCGGCGATCCTCGAGGGGCATGACGCGCTGATCCATGCCGCGGCGCCGATGCCGCATGTCCTGCCGCAGGACGCCGACGGGCTGATGGCCTGCGCCCGCGACGGCACGCGGAAGGTGATGGAAGCCGCCGCCGCCGCCGGTATCCGCCGCGTCGTCGCGACCTCCTCGATCATGGCGGCGCTCTATGACGATCAGCGCGCGCCGGGCGAGGTGGTGACCGAGGCGCACTGGTCGGCGGCCGGTCGCGATCCGATGACGGCCTATGCCGAGGCGAAGACGGTTGCCGAGCGCGAGCTCTGGGCTGCCTCGGAGCGCCTCGGCATCGCGGTGACCGCGATCAATCCCGGCGTCATCCTCGGGCCGGGGCTCACCTCGTCGATCTCGCCCTCGCTCGGCCTCTTTCGCGAGATCCTCTCCGGCCGGGCGCTGTTCGCGCCGCGCATCCTGCTGCCGCTCGTGGATGTGCGCGACGTCGCCTGGCTGCATGTCGCGGCGCTCGCCTCGGACGCTGCGATCGGCGAGCGCATCTTCGCCGTCGCCGACCAGATCTGGCTCGCCGATTTCATTGCCCGCATCCGCGCAAAGGGCCACGAGCACCTGCCGCAGCCGCGGCCGCTCGACGACGCGCGGGCGAGGAAGCTCGCCGACAGCTTCTCGATCCTCGGCTATCTGCGCTACGACATCGGCGCCGAGCGCTGGGTCGCCCGCGACAAGGCGGAGCGGCTTCTGAAGCTCAACTGGCGCAGCTGCGACGAAACGATCGCCGAGACCATCCGCTTCCTGGAAGGACGGCCGGCGACCCGTCACGCCGCCTGATCGCCGCGCTCCGTTCCGGTGCGCGCGGCGTTGCGCTTCCATGCATCGCCGATCTCGCGGCGGAGTTCCGCCTCGAAATCATAGATGTCGATCTCGATGGCATGGCGCGGCGAGCGCTCGAAATTCCAGTGCGGATGCGCGACTTCGCGGGCGATGCGGGCGTCGAGATCGGCCGGGCGGGCGAGGATGCCCTTCGCCTGCAGCGCCACGATGCGGGCCTGCAATTCGGCGAGCGGCCAGATGCAGCCGATCGGCTGGAAGAGGCCGATGAAATCGAGGGTCGGAAAGCCGGCCGGCATCATTTTCAGATAGAGCGGCACCGAGACGGCGTCCGACCAGTCGAAGCCTTCGCCGGCGAGGAAGGGGAAGCGCGTGCGGTAGCCGGTGGCGAAGATGACGTCGTCGAAGGCTTCGAGCCGGCCGTCGGCATAGCGCACGTTCGGGCCGTCGAAGCCGGCGAGGCCCGGCCGCGTCTCCACCGCGCCATGGCGGAGGCGATCGAGCAGTTCCGAATTCAGCGTCGGATGCATTTCCAGCACCGGCCGTGCTGGCTCCGGCAGGCCATAGCGCTTGTAGGGGCCGACGAGCAGCTTCAGCATCAGCGCGAGCAGGCGCTGGCGGATCGGCTTCGGGACGCGCCGCAGCCGCCGATAGGCGATATCGACCGGCATGCCAAACACGATCTTCGGCACGATGTGATAGCCGCGGCGCATGCTGATCGCCGTCTGGCGGGCGACGCGCGAGATCGCGACGGCGATGTCGCAGGCCGAATTCCCGCCGCCGACGACGAGCACGCGGCGGTCACGGAAGGGCTCGGCGCGGCGATAGTCATGCGCATGCATGACGCGGCCGTCGAACGTTCCGGGAAGCTGCGGCAGCGCCGGGTCCCAGTGATGGCCGGAGCAGACGACGAGGCGGTCGAACAGTTCCTCGCTCGCACCGTCGGGGCCTTGCAGCGACAGGCGCCAGCGGTTGCCATCGACCGGGGTCGCGGCGACGACGCGGGTCTGGAAGCGGATATGGGGCGCGAGGCCGAAATGCGCCGCATAGGCCTGGAAATAGGCCAGCATCTGGCTGTGCGAGGGGAAATCCGGATAGGCGGCCGGCATCGGAAAATCGGAATATTGCGACAGCCGCTTCGACGAGATGATGTGCGTCGTCTCGTAGACGCTGGCATGGCCGGTCGTGTCGCGGAACACCCAGTTGCCGCCAAGCTCGGCCTGCGCCTCGAAGCAGATGACGTCGGTGAGCCCCGCCTCGCGCAGCGTCTTCAGCACCGCGAGCCCGGACGGACCGGCGCCGATGACGGCGATCCTGGGCGGGCGGGTCGGGACGGTGCTGGTCATGGCGGGAACCGGTTCCTCCCCGATCGCCTGAGATGGCAGACCGAGGCTATGCCTCCCGCTTGGCCTCTCCCTTGAGCGATGTCAACGTCTCTCGCTCCCGACGGCGCCCCGCCGCGGCCGGTGGCGGTGGTGGCGGGGCGTGTCTCGCGCGCTACTCAGACGACTTCGAGATAATCGCGATCCGGCAGCGCCGGGAAGGGCGCGGTCGGCAGCACCTGATACCAGAAGGCGACCGAGGCGATGTCGTCCTGCAGCGGCAGGTAGCGCGGGTCCTTCTTCTCGGTCCGCCAGCCGAGCGCCTGGATGGTGACGCGAAGGTCGCGCTCGAAGCGGATCGGGTCGGTCAGGTGCCAGCGATACATGCCGAAGCGCTGCTGGGAGCGATAGGTCCCATCGGGACGCAACACCTGCGGCAGGCCTGAATAGGGCGTCGTGAATTCGCGGTAGCGCTTGTCCATGGTGTCGTCGACCACGCCGCCGTCGAAATTATAGGCGCCGCAGAAATAGTCTTCGGTGCCCGTGCCGCAGATGGTCGGGAAATCACCGTCGCCGTCCATGAAGAACTTGATCTCCCCCTCGCCCCACCAGCCGGAATTGTTGACGCCCCAGGCCATGTAGGTACCGACATAGTGGCCGCTGCCACGGATGCCGTCGATGATCGTGTAGTCCTCCTTGAAGGGGAGGGGATTGGTCCGCCTGAACTGGGCGTGGAAGTAGGCCGCGTCCTCCGGGACCTCGGTGAGGGTGTAGTTGATCTGGTAGAACAGGACGCCCGCATTGTCGGGGTCGCGGTTCTCGATCTCGATGCGCGCGGCCTTGCGGAAGGGCATCTCCCAGTAGCAGTTGAAGGCGCGGCCGGGATTGACGCAGACGGCGAGCGAGGACACCTGCGCATACTGGTTCCAGCCGGCGCAGAAGAAATCGCCGAGCGGGCTCACGACGGAAGGCTGCTCCTGATCGTCCCACCAGACGCGCAGGATGAGATCCCGCCAGCGCAGATGCGCCGAGGTGATCCAGATCTGCTGGATCGCGCCCATGCCACGGATATCCGCGAGGACACGGGTGGAGTTCGGCGCGATGTCGATCGAGGGCGAGACCTTCCAGCCCTGCACGCCGCCGTTCTCACCGAGGCCGCGGGCATGGATGGCGCCGGTTCCTTCGGTCGCCATGCCGCCGCGGCCTTTCTCACCGGTCATGTTCTCGGCCGAGATCGACCGCGTCACGGCCGGGGACAGCCGGTAGAGATTGTGCAGCCCGACGCCGAGGCCGTTGAAGGGTGCGGTCATCAGTATTCTCCCGTATCGATCGGTTATTTGAGCCCGGTTGTCTTGATCGATTCCATGATCTGCTTCTGGAAGACGGCGAAGAGGGCGAGCATGGGAATGGCGACGATGGTCGAGGCCGCCATGGTGTAGTTCCAGGCCGCCGAATACTGGCTCTTGAAATTCGCGATTGCGACCTGGACGACCCACAGATGCGTGTCGGGGGCGACCGTCAGCGGCCAGAGAAAGGCGTTCCAGTTGGCCAGGAAGAAGAGAATGGCCAGCGTGGCGATGATCGGCCGGCTCAGGGGCAGGATGATCGACCAGTAGATGCGCCAGTAGCCGGCACCATCGATGAGGGCCGCCTCTTCGATTTCGCGCGGTAGCGATAGATAGTACTGGCGCAGCAGGAAGATGCCGAACGCGTCGAAGATCGACGGGATGATGAGACCGGCCCATGTGTTCACGAGGCCCATCGCCCGCACGAGCGCGAAGAGCGGCACGATGATGACGGGCAGCGACACGAGGAACGTCGCCAGCATGGCGACGAACACGGTTTCCCGGCCGGGGAAGCGCAGGCGGGCGAGCGCGTAGCCGGCCATTGTGTGGAAGAAGAGCGCGACGACGGTCACCACCGACGAGACGAGGAAGGTATTGCCGAGATAGCGCCAGAACGGGACCTCGGTCAGCACATAGAGCATGTTGGCGAGGGTCGGTGCCGCCGGGGCGAGATTGGGGCGGAAGACCTCCGCCGGCGGCTTGAAGGCGACGGACAGCATGTAGAGCAGCGGGAAGATCGCCATCGCGCCCAGCACGGCAGTCACCAGCATCAGCAGCATGGAGACGATGCGCTGCCCGCCATCCTCGACTCTGCGGGTTGCGGAAGCGTCAGTCATACTGGAAGCGCCCGCCCCGCGTCGCAGCGAAGAAGATCAGCGTGATCGCCATCAGGATCACGACGAGGAGCGTCGCCATCGCAGCCGCGTAGCCGAAGGCGCCGTAGCGGAAGGCCTGCTGGTAGATGTAGCTGATGAGCAGCAGCGTCGAATTCGCCGGTCCGCCCTTCGTCATGACATAGACGAGGTCGAAAGCCTGTTGTCCGGCCACCGCCGTCACCGTCGAGACGATGAGAACGAAGAAGCTGGTCGGCTTCAGGAGCGGCAGCGTGATGTGCCAGAAGCTCGCCCGCCGGCCGGCGCCGTCCATGCGCGCCGCCTCGTAATATTCCCGCGGGATGTCCTGCAGGCCGCCGATGAAGATCAGCATGTAGAAGCCCATGAGAAACCAGACGAAGGCAAGGACGATCGTGAAGAGCGCGATGCTGGGATCGCCGAGAAAGGAGACGCCGCCGAAGCCGAGGCTCGCGGCGAAGCGCGGCAGCACGCCGAGCTTTTCGACCGACATCAGCTGCCAGACCAGGCCGACCACCACGAGGCTGACGACCTGCGGTGCGAAGAACAGGAAGCGCATGGCCGTGTTGAACCGCGAGGAGCGCTGCACGAGCAGGGCCAGGGAAAGACCGGTCACATAGAGCAGCGGCACCGCCATGGCGGCGAAGACGAGGGTGACGCGCAGAGACGACCAGAACAGCGGGTCGGCGGTCATGCGGACATAGTTGCCGAGGCCGACGAAGCGGTAGCCGCCGAAGCCATCGACATCGAAGGCGCTGAGCGCGATCGCCAGGATCATCGGCAGGCCGAGAAAGACGAACAGGCCGAGCGTGTCGGGAAGGATGAAGAGCAGGCCCGCGATCGCCTCGCGCCGCTCGTTCGGCAGGTGAGCGGCCCGGCGTCGCCGGGCCACCTCCCTTTTCGCAACGGCGGCCGTCACAGCAGCGGCGCGCCCTTGTAGGTGGCGAGGAAGCCGTCGATCTGCTGGCTCGCGATCCGCGCCGCCTCCGCGGCGTCGACGCCGCCGAGCATCGCACCCTGGATGGCGTCGGAGATCGACTTGTAGACCTCGGGCGGCAGGCGGGGCTCGGCCCTGGTGCCTGGATGGATCTCGCGCGTGAAGACGCCGAGCTCCCCCTTGTCGAAGGCGGCGGCGCCAGCCTTCAGCGCGGAATCGCGCGGCGGCATGTCGGACTTCGCGACGGTGCACCAGTCGACGACGCGCTGGATGGAATCCGGCGACATCGACGCCAGGGCCCAGGCGATGAAGCGGCCCGCCGCCTCAGGATTGCGTCCGCGGGCATTGGCGACGAAGGCCCAGCCCCCGCCGACGGTCACGTATTTGCCGCCGGTCGGGACGGGCAGGCGGAACACGCCGTATTTGAAATCGGGGGCATTGTTGGCCATGTCGGAAATGCCCCAGATGCCCATGTTCTGGATGGCGCAATAGCCGGAGCCGAGATTGGCCACGATGTCGCTGCCGCCGCCGCCGAGCGCCTGGCGCGGAGCCGCGCCCGAGGCGACGGCGTCCTGCCACAGCTTGAGCGCCGACACGGTGGCCGGGCTGTCGAAGGTGCTCTTGCCCGAGGCGTCCTGGAACTCGCCGCCGCCCTGCCACATGAAGGGATACCAGGTGAAGTTCTGGTAGTAGCCGGGCGCCGTCTCGAACAGGACGCCGTAGCGATCGGACGTCGTCAGCTTCTTGCCGATCTCGAGGAGCTCGTCCCAGGTCTTGGGAACGTCCTTCTCCGAGAGGCCGGCATCCTCGAACGCCTTCACCGAATAGTAGAAGGCCATCGGCTCGACCTCCATCGGAACGCCGAAGATCTTGCCGTCCACCATGCGGTTGGCGATCACCGTTTCCGGAAAGTCGGCCCGGGCCGCCGGCTCGATGAAGGGCGAGAGGTCGGCCAGCACGCCGCCATTGTAGTAGCGCAGGAAATCGCCGGGCGAGATCAGGAAGACGTCCGGTCCCGCGCCCGAGGCAAAGGAGCTCGAAAGCTTGGTGCCGCCGATATATTCGGAATCGGGAACGTATTCGAGCGAGACCTTCTCGTCATGGGCGCTGTTCCACGCGTCGACGAGCTGGACGATCCAGTCGGACTGGGTCTTGGCCGGACCGCCGGGTCCGATGAACTGCATGAAGTTCATCGCCGCGCTCTCGGCACGCGCCGCTGCCAGCGGCAAGCCGGCGAGCCCGACCGCGCCGAGGCCTGCGCCTGCCTTCAGGAACGAGCGCCGCGACCAGGGGCGGCCCGTCAGTTCATTCGTCATTCTTCCCTCCGATTTTTCTTCAAGTTTCGCCGCGGTGCGCCCGCGGCCGGCGCTTCAGGCCGTGTCGAAGACCTTGAGAATGCAGTCGATCACCTCGCGGCGAGGCTCGCCCTCAAAGGTGCCGCCCATCCGCTCGAGCAGCATTTCGATGCCGCGACGCGCGAGCAGCGAGGGATCGTTGCCGACGCGGGTGACGCGAGGGCGGACAAACTCGAAATGCTCCCAGCCGCCGAAGGTGGCGACCCCCATCTCGGACGGAAGGGCGATGCCGCGATCGAACAGCGCCGCCAGCCCGCCCTGCGCCATCAGCGAGGACGAGAAGAAGATCGCCTCGGGCCGCTCCTCCTGCGGCCGGTCGAGGAGCCAGGAGACGCCCTCATAGCCGGAGGGCGGCAGGTAGCTTCCCTCGAAGTGCAGCGTCAGGGCGGGATCGCCGCCGGCATCGGCGAAGCCCTCGCCGAAGGCCTGCCGCCGGACGACGGCCTGCTCGAAAAAGGACGGACCGGTGACATGGCCAATGCGGCGATAGCCCTTGCCCGCCAGATAGTGGCCCATCATGCGCGCGCCGCCGGCATCGTCGAGCCCGACGCTGTCGATGACGCTGCCCGGCAGGGTGCCGATGAGGACGGCCGGGATCTCCAGCGTCGCGATGGCCTCCTGCATCCAGTGGACCGCGAAGTCGGCGATGATGATCCCGTCGAGACGCTTGCGGTTGACCTGGCGCAGGAACTGGCGGCCGTGCTCGACCGAATGACCGCCCGGCACGTCGGTGTTCAGGATGAGAATCTCGAGCCCGACCGTGGCGAGCTCCTGCTGGATCACCCGGACGATCTGTACGTAATAGGGATTGAGGATGTCCGGGATCATCACCGCGACCAGATTGGTGCGGCCGGTCCGCAACGAGCGCGCCTGCGGGTTGGGCTGGTAGCCGAGCTCCTCGATGGCCGCGAGCACCTTGTCGCGCAGCGGCTTGGACACCCGGTCGGCATGATTGATCACATGCGACACGGTCGTCCGCGACACGCCGGCGCGTTCTGCGACTTTTGAAATCGTGCTCATGACGACGACGCTATCGTCATGGAAATCGATTTGCAAATGGATTTGTAAATCGATTTGCAAAATGAACGCACGGCATCTGGCAGTTGTGCCGGGGGAGATGGCGAGGCCCAAGCGGCCTCGAGCCGGTGCGCTAGAGTTGGCCAGCGACCGGCGAGGATGGGCTAGAACACGCGGGGGCGCTCGGCGCGCGGTGGCGGACGGGATATCGGCCTCGCGGTGCGAGGCGGCGGCAGGATGACAGGCCTTCCGAGGCCAGCGGCGAACGCTTTCCCGCGGTCGTCGCCGAGACGCTCCTAGCGCTATCGCTCGCCGCGGCGGAAGGGCTGCATCAGGGCCTGCGGGACGCGGGCGCGGCGGGCCATGACCAGGAGGGCCAGGATCGACATCAGATAGGGGATCATCAGGAAGAGCTGATAGGGGATCGCCTTGCCGACGACATGCGAGAGGCGGAGCTGATAGGCGTCGAAAAGGGCGAAGAGCAGCGCGCCGAGCAGCGCGCGGGCGGGCTTCCAGGAAGCGAAGACGACGAGGGCGATGCAGACCCAGCCGCGGCCCTGCACCATGGTCGGGAAGAAGGAATTGAAGGCCGAGAGCGTCAGGAAGGCGCCGCCGACGGCCATCAGCGCGCTGCCGGCCACGACGGCGCCCATGCGGAGGCGCATGGGGTCGATGCCCTGCGCCTCGGCGGCATGCGGGTTCTCGCCGACGATGCGGATCGCGAGGCCGAGCGGCGTCCGCGCCAGGGCGATGGCGGCAGCGACCGCGAGGAGGATCGCGAGATAGGTCGGCGCCGTCTGGCTGAACAGCGCCTCGCCGAGAAACGGGATGTCGGAAAGGCCGGGGATCGCGATCGGCTGGAAGGGCACGATGGTCGGCGGCGAGCCGGAGACCGGGATCGACAGGCGGAAGATGTAATAGGAGAGCGAGGAGGCGAAGAGCGTGATGCCGAGCCCGGTCACATGCTGCGACAGGCCGAGCGGCACCGTCATCGCGGCATGCAGCAGGCCGAACATCGCGCCCGAAAGCGCGGCGACCGCGATGCCAGCCCAGAGGTCGCCGCCGAGATAGACCGTCATCCAGCCGATCATGGCGACGAAGGTCATTATGCCCTCGATGCCGAGATTGAGGACGCCCGAGCGCTCTCAGATCAGCGCGCCCAGCGTTCCGAAGATGAGCGGCGTCGCGATGCGCAGCACCGCCGCCCAGAGGCCCGCCGAGGCGAAGATGTCGAGCGCTTCCATCATCGGCGGATCCGGTAATTGGCAAGCGACAGCGCGACCAGCATCGCGAGCAGCGAAAGCGCGACGATCACGTCGGCGATGAAGCTCGGCACGCCCAGCGCGCGGCTCATGGAATCGGCGCCAACAAACATGGTGGCGACGAAGAGGGCGGCGAAGACGACGCCGATCGGATCGAGCGCCGCCAGCATGGCGACGACGATGCCGGTATAGCCGAAGCCGGGCGAGAGATCGGTGGTGACATAGCCCTTGACGCCCATGACCTCGATCGCCCCGGCGAGACCGGCGAGCCCGCCCGAGAGGCAGGCGACGAGAACGAGGATGCGCGTGAGGCCGATGCCGGCGAAGCGGGCGGCAGCCGGGTTGAGGCCGGCGGCGCGGCTCTCCATCCCGAACACGGTGCGCGCCTGCACGAGCGCGACGAGGAGCGCGAGGCCGACCGCGACCAGGAGGCCGATATGGAGGCGCGAGCGTGGCAAGAGCTTCGGCAGCAGCGCATCGCCCACCACGGGCACCGATTGCGGCCAGCCGAAGGCGAGCGGGTCCTTGAGCACGCCCTCGATCATCATCGAGACGAAGAGCAGGGCGACGAAGTTCAGCAGCAGCGTCGTCACCACCTCGTCGACGCCGAAGCGGAGGCGGAGCATCAGCGGGCCGAGCAGGAGGAGCGCGCCGGCAATGGCGCCGCCGAGCATCAGCGCCGGGATCAGGAGCGGGGCCGGCAGATGGAGCCCATGCTGCGAGCCGAGGGCGGCGGCGGCGAGCGCGCCGACGAGGAACTGGCCTTCGGCGCCGATATTCCAGAGCCGGGCGCGGAAGGCGACGGCGGCGGCGAGCCCGGTCAGGATCAGCGGCGCGGTACGGGTCAGCGTCTCGGTGATCGAGAGGCGCGAGCCGAAGGCGCCGACCAGCATGCGCCGATAGGCCTCGAGCACCGGCGCGCCGGCGAGTGCGATCAGGATGCCGGCCAGCGCCAGCGCGACAATGACGGCGGCGATGGGCGCGCCGATGCGGGCGGCGAGCGGCACATGGGCGCGGCGTTCGAGACGGATCACGCGGCCTCCTCCCAGATGCCGGCCATCATCAGGCCCAGACGGCGCGGGTCGGCGGCGGCGACGGGGATCGGCGGCGACAACCGGCCCTTGACGATCGCCTGAACGCGGTCGGCCAGCGCCAGCACCTCGTCGAGATCCTCCGAGATGAGCAAAACCGCGGTGCCGGCAGCGCGCGCGGCGAGGATCTCGCCATGCACGCTCGCCACGGCGCCTTCGTCGAGGCCGCGGGTCGGCTGCGCCGCGACGAGCAGCTTCGGCGCCTCGGCGAGGTTGCGGCCGAGGATGAGCTTCTGGACATTGCCGCCCGAGAGGAGGCGGATCGGGCTGTCGGGGCCGCCGCCGCGCACGTCGAAGCGCTCGATGACGGAGCGGGCGAACTGCCGGCCGGCGGCACGGTCGACGAAGCCGGCGCGCGAGAAGCGCGGCTCGCGCAGCCGTTCCAGCACCGCGTTCTCCCAGAGCGCCATCTCGCCGACGACGCCGTCGCCGTTGCGATCCTCCGGCACGCGGCCGACGCCGGCCGCGACGAAGCCGCGCGGGCTCGGATCGGCCACCGGCTCGCCATAGAGCATCAGCCGGCCGGCGCTCGGTGTCTCCAGCCCGCAGGCGAGGCGGACGAGCGTCGCCTGGCCGTTGCCAGAGACCCCGATGATGCCGAGCGTCTCGCCGGCGCGGACGTTGAAATCGAGCCCCTTCAGCCGGCCGCCGGCGTCGAGGCCGCTGGCTTCGAGGACGATGGCGCCGGGCTCCTGGCTTTCGCGGCGCGGGCGGGCGACGCGGCGGCCGACCATGAGTTCCGCGAGTTCCTCGCGGCTGGTGGCGGAGGCGGCGCGCTCGGCGACGACCTTGCCGCCGCGCAGCACGACGACGCGATCGGCGGCGGCCATGACCTCGTGCAGCTTGTGCGAGATGAAGATGATCGAGAGCCCGAGCGCCGCCATGCCGCGCAGCGTCGCATAGAGCTGCTCGGCCTCCTGATGGGTGAGGACGGCGGTCGGCTCGTCGAGGATCAGAATGCGGGCGTCGCGATAGAGCGCCTTCAGGATCTCGACGCGCTGCCGCTCGCCGACCGAGAGGTCGCCGACCCGCGCATCGGGATCGACCGCGAGGCCGAAACGCGCGGAAAGCTCCACGAGGCGCTTCCGGGCCGCGCTGGCGCCGAGGCTGAGCGAGAAGAGCGGCCGTGTCCCGGCGACGACATTCTCGATCACCGAGAGATTGGCGGCGAGCGCGAAATGCTGATGCACCATGCCGATGCCGGCGGCGATCGCGGCGCGCGGCTTGCCCGGCGGCAGCTCCTGCCCGAAGGCGGTGACGCGGCCTGAATCGGCGGTGTAGTGGCCGAACAGGATGTTCATCAGCGTCGTCTTGCCGGCGCCGTTCTCGCCGAGCAGGGCCAGCAATTCGCCTTGCCGGAGCTCCAGCGTCACGTCGTCATTGGCGGTCAGCGATCCGAAGCGCTTGGTGATGCCTTCGAGGCTGAGGACGACGGGCGCGCTCATGCCGGCAGCCCCGCGATCGCATGGCTGAACGACCAGGGCTGGGCTTTCTGCAGCGTGCGGGCGAGACGCAGAAGCAGGCCGTCGCTCGCCATCGGGCCGATGAACTGGACGGCGAGCGGCAGGCCGGCGGCGTCGGTGCCATGCGGGACGCTCAGCGCCGGCGTGCCGGCGACATTCGCGAGCATCGCATAGGGCGCGAAATCGCCCATGCGCCGCCATTGCAGCTCGACATCGTCATGATCGGACGGGAACGCGCCGACGGGCAGCGGCGGGCCGGACAGCATCGGCGTCAACAGGACGTCGACCTCGTCGAACAGGCGCCACAGCGCATGGGCGGTGCGCACCGCCGTCATCTCCGCGTCCTGATAGTCGCGCGCGGTCATGGCGAGGCCGCGCCGGGCGACGGCAGCCGTCAGCGGCTCGACCTTCGAAAGGTCTGGCATGTTCCTCGCGAGATTGGTGCAGATGATGCGGTCGAAGACGAGCGTCGCGGCACGGTTGAGCGGCGCGAGGCGGGCAGGATCGATCGGATGCAGGCTGTGGCCGGCGGCGGCGAGCACGGCGGCGGCGTGGCGGACCGCCTCGGCGCGGTCGGCATCGATCGGCCGGCCCTCGGCGACCTCGGCGACGATCCCGATCCGAAGCGGCTCGACCGGCTGGTCGAGCAGCGGCGTGACGGGGAGATCGAGATCGGGGTCGGGCGAAAAGCCTTCGGCGCCGCCGGAGAGGCGGTCGAGCGCC
>CAWZZK010000199.1:0-10682 GCA_963966455.1 Kaistia sp.
CCCGCACGAGACGCTTCTCTCGATCGACAAGGCGAAGAAGGTCCTCGGCTACAAGCCGGCCTATAACTGGCGCTGAAACCGGCGAAGGCGCCGGCAGGCGCCCTCAGTCCGCCAGTTGCCCGGCGGTCAGGTTGAAGATCTCCGCCGTCACCGAGGCCGCATAGTCGGAGGCGAGCAGCACCGCGGCGTTGCCGACCTCGGCGAGCGGCGGCAGCCGGCCGAGCATGGTCGAGGCGCCGTAGCGCGCGTCGAGTTCGGCGCGCGGGATGCCTTCCTTGGCCGCCTGTTCGTCGAAGAGATCGGAGAGCCCCGGCGCATCCGGCGATCCGGCCGATCGGATGCAGGCGACGCGGATCCCGTGCGGCCCGAGCTCCGCCGCGAGCTGCCGGTGCAGCGCCTCGATCGCCGCCGAGGCGACGCCGAAGCCGCCGGTGGTCGGCGAGGCCTGGCGGCCGCATTGCGCCGAGAGCGCCAGGATCACGCCGCTTCTTCTCTCCATCATCCGCCGCGCCGCGGCCGTCGCGGTCAGGAAATGCGTGCGCATCGCGCGCTCGATCGGCTGCAGGAAATGGGCTTGCGGCATCTCCGCCAGCATTGCGCCCTGGATGTCGCCGACATCGATCAGGTTGAACGAGATATCGACGCGGCCGAAGCGCTCGATGATCGCCGCCATGTGGCGTTCGACGGCGTCGGCGTCGAGCGCATCGACCGGCATCGCCTCGGCATGGCCGCCTTTGTCCCAGATGCGGCAGGCGACGCGTTCGAGCCGCGCCGCCGTCCTCCCTGCCAGCACGACATGCGCGCCGTGCCGCCCGAAGGCCTCGGCGACCGCGCCGCCCACCGCGCCGCCGCCGCCATAGATGATGGCCACCCTGTCCCGCAGCATCCGATCCTCCCGCCTCGTCGAGGCAAGGACGATCGGAGCGCGGGCCTCCCGACAGGGTACCCGTCTCGCCGCAGCGCAGATCTGTCCGCCGGTAACATTCATGAGAGCCGCGAGGGGGCCTCGCCGGGAAATCTGCGCGGCCGCGTAGAAGGCGCACAGACGTGAACGCAGGGGATTTCCGTTGAAGAGGGTTCTGATCGGCGGCGTGGCCGTGCTGGCCGCGTTGGCTCTTGGTGTGGCCGTGTTCCGGCCGGAGATCGCCGGGTTGGCAGCCTGGAAGACCGGTTCGTCCGGTGCCGCTGCGTCCGTGGCCGGATCGGCGGCGCCGGGCGGGGGCAAAGGCGGCAGGGCGAGCGGCGGCGAGCGTCCGGTGACGGTCATCACCGCCGCGGCCAGCGCGGGCGACTTTCCCATCGAGCGGACCAGCGTCGGCTTCCTCTCCTCGCCGACCGTCGTCAACATCAATGCCCGCGTCACCAGCGCCGTGACCGAGGTCGCGGTCAAGGATGGGCAGACCGTCAAGGCGGGCGATCTTCTCTTCAAGCTCGATGATCGCGCCCTGCAGGCGGCGCTCCAGAAGGACCAGGCGGCGCTCGCCAAGGACCAGGCCGCGGAGGTGAGCGCGCTCGCGGATTTCAACCGCGACAAGGACCTGCTCGCCAAGGGCGCCGGCACCCAGCAGGCCTATGACCAGCAGATGGCGGCGCTGAAGGGCTTCCAGGCCTCCGTCGCGGCCGACCAAGCGGCGATCGCCGCCGACGAGGTGCAGCTCAGCTATGCCACGATCACCGCGCCCGTCGACGGCCGGCTCGGCGCGGTCAACACGACCGTCGGCAACATCGTGTCGGCCAGCAGCAATCAGGGCAGTTCGGCCGCGACGCCGCTCGTCACCATCACGCAGATGGCGCCGCTGCAGGTGACGTTCGACCTGCCCGAGAGCGACCTGCCGATGCTGCAGAAAGCCGTCGAGGCCGGGAAGGCGGACGCGGTCAGCCTCACATTGCCGGACGGCAAGGATGTGGTGGCGACCGGGCCGCTCGACTTTATCGATTCCAGCGTCGACACGACGACCGGCACGATCGCCGGGCGGGCCGCGATCGCCAATGCCGACGGCAAGCTCTGGCCGGGCCAGTATGTCGAGGTCACGGTCCGGTTCGGCACGCTGTCGGCGGTCGGCGTGCCGACGGTCGCCGTGCAGCAGGGACAGAAGGGCGCCTATGTCTTCGTCGTCGGCGCCGACGGCAAGGCGGCGATGCGCCCGGTCACGGTCGCGCTGACGGACGGCGCCCGCACGGCGATCAGCGCCGGCCTCTCGGCGGGCGACAAGGTCGTCGTGGAAGGCCAGGGGCGCCTCAAGGACGGTACGCCGGTGCGCGAGCAGAAGGGCGACGGAGACGGCAGTCCCTCTGGCGGGGGTGCGGCCAAGGCGGCTGACGGCAGCAGGACCGCGGCGCGGGATGGTGGCGAATGATCTCCGAATTCTGCATCCGTCGCCCCGTCGCGACGCTCCTGATGTCGTTCGCGCTGATCCTCGCCGGCGCC
This sequence comes from Kaistia sp., assembly GCA_963966455.1. Lineage (GTDB taxonomy): Bacteria > Pseudomonadota > Alphaproteobacteria > Rhizobiales > Kaistiaceae > Kaistia > Kaistia cartagenensis. The sequence continues at coordinate 2,429 of CAWZZK010000199.1, forward strand.
TTCGCCTATGCGTTCCTGCCGGTGGCGGCGCTGCCGAGCGCCGAATTTCCGGTGATCAACGTCTCGGCCTCGCTGCCGGGCGCCTCGCCGGAAACCATGGCGACCTCGGTCGCGACGCCGCTCATCAAGCAGTTCTCGACCATTGCCGGCATCGATACGATCTCGACGAGCAACACGCTCGGCAGCACCTCGATCGCGATCCAGTTCACGCTCGGGCGCGACATCGATGCGGCCGCCGCCGATGTGCAGGCGGCGATCGCGCGCACGCAGCGCCAGCTGCCGCCGCAGATGACGAGCCCGCCGAGCTATCGCAAGGTCAACCCCGCCGACGCACCGATCCTGATCCTGGCGCTGAAGAGCGCGGTCGTGCCGCTGACCACGCTCGATGCGTTCGCGGAGGACGTCATCTCGCCGTCCCTCTCGACGATCGACGGCGTCGCGCAGGTGCAGATCTACGGCTCGCATCAATATGCGGTCCGCGTCCAGATCGATCCGCGCCTGCTCGCGGCGCGCGGCATTTCGGTCGACCAGCTTCAGGCCGCGCTCGGCAATGCCAACAGCCAGACGCCGCTCGGCGTGGTGAACAGCAACCAGCAGCAGCTGACCATCGTCGCCAATACGCAGCTCCAGAACGCGGCGGCGTTCGCCGATCTGATCATTTCGGCGCCCGGCGCCCGGCCGGTCCATCTCGGCGATGTCGCGCTGGTCGTCGATTCCGTCGCGGTGACGACCTCGGGAAGCTGGTATGACGGCACGCCCTCGATCCTGCTCGCCGTCCAGCGCCAGCCGGACGCGAACACGGTCGATGTGGTCGACCGGGTCAAGGCCATGCTGCCGAGCTTCGAGGGCCAACTCCCGGCCGAGGCTTCGCTGAGCCTGCTCAACGATCGCTCGACCTCGATCCGCGCCGCGATCGACGACGTGCAGTTCACGCTCGGCCTCACCATCCTGCTCGTCGTCGCCGTGATCTTCCTGTTCCTGCGCCGTGTCAGCGCGACCGTCATCCCGGCCGTCGCGGTGCCGATCTCGCTGATCGCGACGCTGGCGGTGATGTATCTCCTCGGCGAATCCATCGACAACATCTCGTTGATGGGCCTCACGCTCGCCGTCGGCCTCGTCGTCGACGACGCCATCGTGATGCTGGAGAACATCTATCGCCATATGGAGGAGGAGGGGCTCTCCGCCTTCGACGCGGCGCTGAAGGGCGCGCGCGAGATCGGCTTCACGATCGTCTCCATCTCGCTGTCGCTCGTCGCCGTCTTCCTGCCGGTGCTCCTGATGGGCGGCGTCGTCGGCAAGATCATGAACGAGTTCGCGGTCGTGGTGACGGTTGCGATCCTCGCCTCGATGTTCGTGTCGCTGATGCTGACACCGATGCTCTGCGCGCGGCTGCTCTCGGCACCGGAGAGGCGCGAAGGCGGCCACGGCGAGGACGGCGAGCCGCGAGGCTGGCTGATCAGGGGCTATGACGTCGCGCTGCGCTTCAGCCTCAAGCACAGCTTCGTCATCTTCCTCGTCTTCCTCGCGACGTCGGCGCTGTCCGTCTATCTTCTCGAAGTGACGCCGAAGGGTTTCTTCCCGCAGGAGGATATCGGCCAGTTGCAGGTGACGACGCAGGCGCGGCAGGACATCTCCTATAATGAGATGGTGGCGCTGCAGACGCGCGTCGCGGCCGTCTTCGCCGGGTCTCCCTATGTCGCCGACGTCGCGCAGACGGTCGGCAGCAACAATGGCGGCGCCATGAACAGCGGCCGCCTCTTCGTAGGGCTGAAGCCGAAAGGCGAGCGCCCCCCGATCGAGGTCGTGCTCGCCGATCTCCGCCGCCAGATGAGCGGCATCGCCGGCATCAATGTGTTCATGGTGCCGGTGCAGAATCTCAGCCTCGGCACGCGCCAGTCGGCGAGCCAGTACCAGCTCGTGGTGCAGAGTCTCGACGTCGCGACCACCGATCAATGGGCGACACGGCTCGCGGACGCCATGGACCAGGATCGCGCGCATTTCACCGATGTGACGACGGATCTCAACAACAACGCCCTGCAGGCCCGCGTGACCATCGATCCGGCCAAGGCGGCGCTGCTCGGGGTTAATGTCGCGGCGCTCCGCTCAACGCTCTATGGCGGCTTCGGCACCGAGCAGGTCGCGACGATCTATTCCTCGGCCGATAGCTACCAGGTGATCCTCGAGGTGGACCCGCGCGTCCATTGGACGCCCGATCTGCTGATGAACCTCAAGGTGGAGGGGGCAGGCGGCAAGCTGGTTCCGCTCGGCGCCTTCGCCCGCGTCGAGCGCGTGGCGGGTCCGCTCTCCATCAACCAGCTCGGCCAGCTCCCGGCCGTCACGATCTCCTACAACCTGCCGCAAGGCGTCGCCCTCGGCGAGAGCACGGATCGCATCGCGCAGCTCAAGTCCGAGATCGGCCTGCCGGCCACGGTCACGACCACCTATGCCGGCACGGCAAAGACGTTCCAGGATTCAACGGCGAGCCAGGGTCTTCTCATCCTCGGCGCGGTGCTGACCATCTATATCGTGCTCGGCATCCTCTATGAGAGCTTCATCCACCCGCTCACCATTCTCTCGGGCCTGCCCTCGGCGGTGGTCGGCGCGCTGATCGCGCTGAGGCTGTTCGGGCTGGATCTGTCGCTGATCGCCGTCATCGGCATCCTGATGCTGATCGGCATCGTGAAGAAGAACGGCATCATGATGATCGACGTCGCGATCGTCTTGAGGCGAGGCGGGATGGCGCCGCGCGATGCCATTCACAAGGCCTGCCTGATGCGCTTCCGACCGATCATGATGACGACGCTCGCGGCGGTCATGGGCACGCTGCCGATCGCCATCGGCGCCGGCGCGAGCGCGGAACTTCGCCAGCCGCTGGGCGTCGCCGTTGTCGGCGGGCTCCTCGTCTCGCAGGTGCTGACGCTGCTCGTGACGCCGGTCATCTATCTCTATCTCGAACGCCTCTCGATGGCGCTCGGCGGTGTCGGCGAGCGTTTCCGCCAGTGGCGCAAGCGTGGCGGACCGCCGCGCGCATCCGGTCATGGAACCCCGGCGGCGGCCGCCCAGTGATGCCGCGGCGGCGAACCCTGCTGGCCCTACACGACCGCCGTCACGCCGCCGTCGACATAGAGGATATGGCCGTTGACATAGCTCGACGCGTCTGAGGCGAGGAAGATCGCGGCGCCGGCGAGTTCCTCCAGTTCGCCCCAGCGGCCCATCGGGGCGCGCTGCGTGAGCCAGGCGTGGAAGCTCTCGCTCTCGACCAGCGCGCGGTTCAGTTCGGTCTTGAACCAGCCGGGGCCGATGCCGTTCACATTGATGCCGTAGCGGGCCCATTCGGCGCACATGCCCTTGGTCATCATCTTGATGGCGCCCTTGGAGGTCACATAGGGCGTGATCGTCGCGCGGCCGAGTTCGCTCGTCACCGAGCAGATATTGATGATGCGCCCGCGCCGGCGCGGGATCATGTGCCGCGCCACCGCCTGTCCGACGATGAAGGGCGCGTCGACATTGGTCTCGATCACGCGGCGGAAATCCTCGAGCGGGAATTCCTCCAGCGGCAGCCGCTTCTGCAGGCCGGCATTGTTGACGAGGATGTCGATCGGCCCGATCTCGGCCTCGATCGCCGCGACCGCGTCCGTCACCGCGCTCTGGTCGGTGACGTCGAAGGCGGCGGTCTCGATCCGCTCGACGCCGGCGTCGCGCAGCACCCCGGACGCCTCGCGCAGCGCCTCGGCGCTGCGGCTGTTGAGGACGACGGTCGCGCCGGCCTCGCCGAGACCGCGGGCGATGGCGAGCCCGATGCCGCGGCTGGAACCGGTCACCAGCGCCACGCGTCCGGTCAGGTCGAATAGTTTCGTCGCCATAGGTCGTCCTCCCGCTTACCCTCCTCTGATAGCCGCTTGACGCTGGCACGGCCAGCGCGCACATGCTCGGACCTTAAATCGATTCATGCCTGCGAGGAGCCAGCCATGCGCCCAGCCACGCCTCATGTCGCCGCGCCCAACCGCTACGACACGATGACCTATCACCGCGTCGGCCGCAGCGGCCTCAAGCTGCCGGCCATCTCGCTCGGGCTCTGGCACAATTTCGGCTATGACGGCCGCGTCGAGACCATGCGCGCGATGTGTCACCGCGCCTTCGATCTCGGCATCACGCATTTCGATCTCGCGAACAATTACGGCCCGCCGCCCGGCTCGGCGGAGGAGTTCTTCGCGACCATCATCAATGGTGACTTCAAGCCCTATCGCGACGAGCTGATCGTCTCGACCAAGGCCGGCTACTACATGTGGCCGGGGCCCTATGGCGAATGGGGCAGCCGCAAATATCTGGTGGCGAGCCTCGACCAGAGCCTTCGCCGCATGAAGATGGACTATGTCGACATCTTTTATTCGCACCGCTTCGATCCCGACACGCCGCTGGAGGAGACGATCGGCGCGCTCGACGCGATCGTGCGGCAGGGCAAGGCGCTCTATGTCGGCATCTCGTCCTATTCCTCGGCGCAGACCCGCGAGGCGCAGGCGATCGCCCGCCGGCTCGGCACGCCGCTCGTCATCCATCAGCCGCGCTATTCGATGCTCGACCGCTGGACCGAGCGCGACCACCTGCTCGACACGCTGGAGGAGGAGGGCATGGGCTGCATCGTGTTCTCGCCGCTGGAGCAGGGCGTCCTGTCCAACCGCTATCTGAAGGGCATCCCGGACGACAGCCGCGTGCGCCATTCGCATTTCCTGCAGGAGACGTCGCTCTCCGAAGCGAACCTTGCCCGCATCGCCGCGCTCGACGCCATCGCTCGGCGGCGCGGCCAGACGCTGGCGCAGATGGCGCTCGCCTGGGTGCTTCGCGACAAGCGCATGACCTCGGCTTTGATCGGCGCCAGCAAGGTGGCGCAGATCGAGGACGCGGTCGGCGCGCTCGCCAATGTGGAATTCTCCGCCGAGGAGCGCGCGGAGATTGACACGCATGCGATCGACGGCATGCTCAAGGGGTGACGATCTCGCGGCGTGGGGGCGCGTTGGATGTCGGACAGCCAATCGCGTCTCGCCGCGCTCGGGCGGGCGGCGAGCGACGCGCTCGAGAATGATCTGCTGCCGTTCTGGCACCGGATGGAGGACAGGGCGCATGGCGGCCATTTCGCCGCGATGAGCCATGCGGGCGTCATCGACCGCAAGGGTCCGAAATCGACCGTCTTCGTCGCGCGCATCCTGTGGACGATGTCGGAGGCCGGCCGCTCGCTCGGCTCGGCCTCGTCGATCGAGCAGGCGCGCCACGCCGCCCGCTTCCTGCTCGATCGCCTGCGCGACCGCGAATCGGGCGGCTTCTTCTGGTCGGTGACCCATGACGGCCGGCCGCACGAGACCGACAAGCATCTCTACGCCCATGCCTTCGCGATCTATGGCCTCTCCGCCTTCGCCGCCGCGACGGGCAGCGCCGAGGCGCATGACGCGGCCGCCGAGACCTTCGCGCTGGTCGAGGATCGCGCCCGGACGGCTCGCAGCGGCTATCGCGAGGCCTTCGACAGGATGTGGCTCGCGACCGACAACCGCCGCCTGTCCGCTGGCCGCGCCGGCGCGTCGCGGACGATGAATGCCCATCTCCATCTCATGGAGGCCTATACGGCGCTCGCCGCGCTGACGGGAGCGGACAACCATCGGGCCGCGCTCGCCGATTGCCTCGATCTCATCCTCCGCCGCTTCCTCGCCCCCGGCGCGACGCATGCCTATGGAATGCTCGACGATCGCCTGACGCCGCTTCCCGGGCCGATCTCGATGGGGCACGATATCGAGACCGCCTGGCTGCTCGATGCCGCCGCCGACGTCATCGGCGACGCCGCGCTGTCAGCCCGCGCCCGCATCGCATCCGATGCGCTGACGCTGAATGCCAGCGAGTTCGGCTATTGCGGCGCGCGGGGCTTCCTCGCCGAGCGCGCCATGGACGGAACCGTCGATCCCTGGCGCGTCTGGTGGGTGCAGGCGGAGGCGGTGGTCGGCTTCTTCAACGCTTATCAGCGCACCGGCGACAAGGCGATGCTCGCCCGCGCCGAGATCCTCTGGGACTATATCGAGCGGGTGATGCGCGACCGTCGGCTCGGCGAATGGCACTGGCGGGTGGATGCCAGGGGCAGGCCCGATCCGAAGAAGCCCAAGGTCGAGCCCTGGAAGGAGCCCTATCACCAGGCGCGGGCGTGCCTCGAACTGATGCGGCGGTCGGGCAGGATCAGATGACGCCGGCCTTGTCGGCGAAGTGGAACATCTCGAGGCCGCCGTCGAAGATCATGCGCGCCGCAACCCAGGCGATGACGATGAGGCCGACATAGGCGATCCACGGCGCGCGCTTCATGATGCGGGCGACGAAATTCGCCGCGACGCCCATCAGCGCCACCGAGAGCACCAGGCCGACGATGAGCACCCAGGTATGGTCGCGCGCCGTGCCGGCGACCGCCAGCACATTGTCGAGCGACATGGAGACGTCGGCGATGACGATCTGGCTGAGCGCCTGGCCGAGGGTCTTGGTCCCGGTCGCGGCGGGCGTGTCCTCGAGCGCGGCATGCGCCTCCTCGCTCTCGAGATGGTGGCCGGCGCGGATTTCGCGCCACAGCTTCCAGCACACCCAGAGCAGCAGGATGCCGCCCGCAAGTGTGAGGCCGATCACGCCGAGCAGCTTGGTCGCGAAGAAGGCGAACATGATGCGCAGCGCCGCCGCCGCGCCGATGCCGATGATGATCGCCTTGCGCCGCATGTCGGGCGGCAGGCCCGCCGCCGCCATGCCGACGACGATGGCGTTGTCGCCCGCGAGCACGAGGTCGATCAGGACGACGGTCGCGAGCGCGATCAGTTCGGCACCGACGAAATCCATCAACGATCAGTCCTCGGCAGAAAAAGGCGGCGGGGTGTGAGCCCTATCTGGGGGCCAAAACCGTCATTGTCCAGCGAAACGCTGTCGCCCCGCCCTCAGGCGGGCACCGGCGCGGCGGGATCGATGAGGCCTTCCGTCTTCAGATCGCTCCAGAGCGAAGCCGGGATTTCCGCCTCGAACCAGTCGACGATCTGGTCGACTTCCGCGGCCGAACGCGGGCCGGGAATGACGCTCGCGACGGCAGAGTGGCCGAGCGGGAAGGCGAGCGCGGCGGCGGGCAGCGCCACGCCATGCGCGTCGCAGACGGCGGCAATCCGCCTCACCCGGTCGACGATCGGCTGCGGCGCGCGGGAATAGTTCCAGGTGTCGCGCCCGGCGAGGATGCCGGAATTGAACGGGCCGCCGACGATGATCGAGGTGCCGGCGCGCTCGCAGAGCGGCAGCAGCGTATGCAGCGATTCCTGCTCCAGCAGCGTGTAGCGGCCGGCGAGGAGGAACGTGTCCCAGTCGCCATGCTGCATCGCCTCGACGAGAACCTGCCATTCGTTGACGCCGATGCCGATCGCCTTCACCGCCCCGGAGGCCCGCAATTCGGCGAGCGCCTTGTAGCCGCCCTGCATGGCGATCGGGAACAGCTCGGCATTCGCCTCGGCGCCATGCGTGTCGCTGCCGATGTCGTGCAGCAGCAACAGGTCGATATGATCGAGGCCGAGCCGCTGCAGGCTGTCCTCGAAGGAGCGCATCACGCCGTCATAGGAATAGTCATAGACATGCTCGAACGGGAGCGGATCGATCCACTGGTCGCCGGCCGCCTGCGGCTCGGTCCGCGGCCTGAGCAGCCGGCCGGCCTTCGTCGACAGCACCCAGTCCGACCGGCCGCGCAGCGTATCGCCGACCAGCCGCTCGGAGCGGCCATAGCCGTAAAAGGGCGCGGTGTCGAAGAAGCGGATGCCGCGCTCATAGGCGCGCTCGACGATCGCGGCGGCATCGGCATTGGTGATCGGCGGGCGCACATTGCCGCCGAGCGTCGCCGTGCCGAGGCCGAGCGTGGTGAGACGGACCGCCGTGCGGCCGGCCGGGCGGGTTTCGATGGTCATGGCTCTCTCCCTCTTGCGAGCAACGCTCTACCTATCAATGCGGGCGTGAGGCAAGGCCGTTCCCGGACATCGTGCGCGACGCGACGATTGGGCATCGGCGCTCACCGCGGGTAAGCTGCCCCGACGCGAAAGGGAGACGAGCCATGCTGTCGATTCGGGTCATGACGCCGGCCGATCTCGACATCGCCATCGGTTGGGCAGCCGACGAGGGCTGGAACCCCGGGCTCGGCGATGCGCTGCCCTACCGGGCGGCCGATCCGGACGGCTTCCTGATGGGGTTCATCGGCGAGGAGCCGGTGACGGCC
>CAWZZK010000200.1:0-8084 GCA_963966455.1 Kaistia sp.
CAGCACCACGAGCGCGGCGATGGCCGGGCGTCCGGTGAGCGTCACATCAGGCCTCCGAGATCCATATCGTTGACGGCCATGTAGACCGTATCGGTGCCGTCGTCGTCATCGGGCGGCGGCAGCGCCGTGCCGAGCGCGAAGCCGAGCACCAGCGAGGCGGCGAGCGCGGCGCCGCCGAAGGCAGCGAGACGCGGCCAGGACGGCATCACGGCGCCGGCGCGGACCGTGCGCGCGGACTTGGCGCGGCCGGCGAGCGGCGGCAGCGGCCGGGCGGGCTGCATGAGTCCGGCGACGGCCCGGTCGACAGAAGTCGCCGCCGCGACCAGCGCCCGCGCCTCGGCGCTATCCGCAAGCAGCCGCTCGGCCGCTCCCCGATCTGCGGCCGGCCAGCGCGCCATGCGCGGTCCATGGCGGTCGAGCGCCGCTGCGAAATCCGTGAGCCGCATGGGTCCCGTCTCGTCGCTGGTCATGATCGTCCCGCCTTTCCCTTCGCTTCGCCTGCCTCGGCCCGCTTCATCGCCGCGAGGCGGAGCGTCCGCCGCCCCCGTACCAGAAGCTGCTCCGCCGCGCCGGCCGAGAGGCCGAGCACCTCGGCGATCGAGGCCGTGCTCGCCTCCTCGTCGGCGGCGAGCAGGATAGCCGCCCGCTGGCGCGGCGGAAGAGCCTCGAGATCGGCCCTCACCGCGGCGATCTCCGACCGGGCGCTCGCCGACTGCTCCGGATCGGGCACGTCATCGGCCGTGTCCGGCGCGCTGTCGAGCCCGATGAAGCGCAGGAAGCGGGCCCGGCGCGCCCGGTCGATGGCGCGGTTGACGACGACCCTGGTCAGCCAGGCGCCGATCGCGCCGCGCTCGGGATCGAGGCGGTCCGCCTGCCGCCACAGCGCGATGAACGCATCCTGCACCAGATCGTCCGCCTCGTCGTTGCGGCCGAGCATGCGGCGGGCGAGCATCCGGAGCCGCGTCGCATGCCGCTGCATCAGCATGTCGATCGCCCGCCCGTCGCCGGCCTTCAGCCGGGCGACGAGCGCGCGCTCGACGTCTTCTGCCTGATCGCTGGTCTCACTCGTCATCGGCCGTGCGCCGCCGCCCTCCGCGCGACCCGTCAGGCAGGATAAGGCAGCTTGCCTTTCAAGGCGACCGGGGGAGGGGCGAACGGCAGGCCTCCCAAGCCGAAGGGCGGCCTGCCTGATCAATCGCCCGTCCCGCTCAGTTCGGGACCGAGGCGCCCCGCTTGCCGGCCGCCGCGAAGAATTCCTCCTTCGTGATGCTGCCGTTCTTGTCGGCATCGGCGCGGCCGACCAGCGGCATCGGCTGCTTCAGGAACTCGACCACGGTGATCTCGGTGACGCCGTCGGTGAAGCCGAGACGCTCGAGGGCGCGCTCCTGCCGCTTCTCGCGCCGCTCGGCGCGGCGCTCGGCCTTGTCGGCGTCACCCTTGCCGTCGGCTTTCGCATCCATCGCCTTGTCGCCATGGCGGTGCTTGCCGCCCTTGCCGGCGCCCTTCATGCCGGCAATGGCCTCGTCGCGCGTCAGCTTGCCGTCGCCATTGGTGTCGAGCGAGGCGAAGCGCGCCGTGCGCCAGGCGGTGATCTCGGCGGCGTCGATCACGCCGTCGCCGTTGCGGTCGAGATACCAGAACATCATCTGCGCGCGCGGCGACGGCGTGGTCGCCGGAGCGGGATCGGTCGCCGCCGCGGCCGGCAGCGCCAGCACCGGGGCAAGGGCGAGGGTGGTGGCGAGAAGCAGGGTCTTCATGGGGTGGAACTCCTGGAACCGAGGCCGCCGGCGGCGTCCTTCACCCCCATCACGAATGGCGGCGCTGCTCCCTACGCGGCCGACGCAACTTTTTTTCGCGTCAGGGCGTCTGACCCGTCGCGCGGACGACGGGATGGCTCCAGCTGCCGCTGATCTCGAAGGGCAGCGTCTCCGGCGGTGCACGGCGGCCGGCGAGTTCGATCGCGCCATGCGCGCGGATGTCCGGACTTCCGAGGCTCGCCTCGGCCGCCATCTCGGCGCTGTAGCCGTTGCCGGTGACCGTCAGCTCCGGCGCAGAGAGGGTCGGCCCGGCGATCGAGAGATCGGCGCGCGCCGCGGTGAAGGCGGTGCTGCCGTTGAAGAGCCGGCCCATGAGCGTCGGGATCGCGGCATTGCTGGCCGTGAGCACCGAGAGATCGATGCCGCGGATGCTGCCGCGCGCGATCGAGGCGCTGCCGCGCCCGCTGAGCGAGGCCATCAGCGCGTTCCAGCTTTCGCCGCGCCCTTGCAGGCTGAGCGTGCCGCTGAGGCTGCCGTCGATGGCGTCGATGTCGGCGAGCTCGCCGAGCGCCTGCTTGAGCGCCAGTCCCTCGACCCGCGCCTGCAGGCTGCCCGACGGCGCATCGCCCTGCATCTCCGAGGAGAAGGAGGCCGTCAGCCGCCCGCCATAAAGCTGCATGTCGCCGATGGCGAGGTCGAGCCGGCCGTCGCGCAGCGCCAGCGAGGCCGCGATGCGGCTTGTCGCGCCGCCGACGAGCCGTAGCTGGTCGGCGGAAATGCGGAGATCCGCGTCGATCCTGTCGAGCTTCGGCCAGTCGAGCGGGGCGTCGGGCGCGAGGCGGGACGTGTCGACGATGGCGCGCACCGCGTCGATCGTGTTGCCGACATCGAGCGCATCGAAGGCGAGCGTCGCCTGCACCGCCGGCCGGTCGCCGCCGAGCGCCAGCGACAGCGCGCCGACGCCCTCATTGCCGTTCACGGTGAGCGCCACGTCGCCGAGCGTCAGCGCGCCGCGCGCGAAGCCGGCGCTGGAGGCGATCGAGGCGGCGCCGATGCGCGGCATGCGCCCGGTCGGCAGGCCGAAGAGTTCGGCGAGTTCGGTGACCGATGGCGTCGAGAGCGAGAGCTGGCCGTTCGCGGCGATGCCGTCGAGCTGCCGCACGCTGCCGTCATAGGTGCCGCGCAGCACATTGGATTCGAGCACGATCCGCGCATTGGCGGCTTCGCCGGCGATGAGCGCACCGGGCGAATCGAGCGCGGCATAGAGCACGAAGGGCTGGTTCTGCCAGCGCGCCGAGCCCTGGATGCTGGCGGCGCGGCGGAGATCGGGCAATTCCAGCGTCGCGTCGATCGCCGTCAGCGTCCCGCCGAGGCCGGACGCGTCGTCATAATCGAGGCTGCCGTCGACGATGATCAGCTGGCGCAGCGGCGAGGTGGCGTCGAGGCCGCTCGGATAGTCCCAGTTTGTCGTGCCGTCGGCGGCCCGGCTGACGCGGAAATGCGGCTTGCGGAAGGTGAAGGCGCTCGGCTCGATCCGGCCGCGGAAGATGAGCGGCAGCAGCGGCACCTGCGCCCGCAGCGCGTCCATGTCGACGAGCAGCGTGCCGTCGCGGGCGCTTTCGATGCGGGCCTTCGGGAAGGTGACGGTGAGGAAGGGCGTGAAGGCGACCTCGGGCGTGCCCTCGAAGGTCATGCTCCGCCCGCTCCAGCCGGCGATCTCGCGCGACATCGAGCGCCGCACCACCTCGATCGAGACGAGGCGAGGCGCGAACAGCACGAAGGCGACGCCGAGCACCGCGACGAGGGCGAGGATCGGCGCGACCCATCTAATGAGAATGGTGGATGCGCGTCCCATCTCTTGATTGCCGGCTCCGCGAAGTGCCTTCCGGATAGGCAGAATTCCCCGTTGTCGCAAGGGACAATCGCATCGCCGCTTTCCGCGTGACAGCCATTTCCGCCGCCGCTATCCATTCTTCATGGCGGCGCCGCCGCGCCGCAGCATCGGGAGAGCGCGGGCGGATGACGGACGGGATCGCGGCTGCAACGGACACCCCGCTCTGGGTTCCCTCCAAGGCATCTCTCGCCAGCCATCCGATGACGCTCTTTCGGGAAGAGGCGGAGCGGCGAAGCGGCCTGCCACTCGCCGACTATGACGCTCTGCATCGCTGGTCGGTCGAGGATCGCGCCGCCTTCTGGGATCTCGTCTGGGACTTCTGCGGCGTCGTCGGCGACAAGGGCGACATCCGCCTGCTGGACGGCGACCGCATGCCGGGCGCACGGTTCTTCCCCGAAGCCTCGCTCAACTTTGCGGAAAACCTCCTGAGGAAGCGCGGCAGCGGCGATGCCCTCGTCTTCTGGGGCGAGGATCGCGTCAAGCGCCGCATGAGCTGGGTCGAACTCGCCGCGCTGGTCTCGCGCCTGCAGCAGGCGATGCTGGCGACGGGCGTCACCGCCGGCGACCGGGTCGCCGCCATGATGCCGAACCTCCCCGAGACGATCGCCGCGATGCTGGCCGCCGCCTCGATCGGCGCCGTGTGGTCGTCCTGCTCGCCCGATTTCGGCCCGCGCGGTGTGCTCGACCGCTTCGGCCAGATCGAGCCGACCATCTTCATCGCCTGCGACGGCTACTACTATGGCGGCAAGGTCATCGACATCGCCGGCAAGCTGGCCGAGATCGTCCCGGCGCTGCCAACCGTCCGCAAGACCGTGATCGTGCCCTATATCGGCACGGCGGAGGCGACCGCCGCGAGCCTTTCGCGCGCCGAAACGCTGGACGCGTTCATCGCCCCCTTTGCCGCGAAAGACGTCGAGACCCGCCCGCAGCCCTTCGCGCATCCGCTCTACATCATGTTTTCGTCGGGCACGACCGGCATCCCGAAATGCATCGTGCATTCAGCCGGCGGCACGCTCTTGCAGCATCTGAAGGAGATCCATCTCCATTGCGGCATCGGCGCGGGCGACCGCCTCTTCTATTTCACCACCTGCGGCTGGATGATGTGGAACTGGCTCGCCTCAGGCCTCGCGACCGGCGCGACGCTGCTGCTCTATGACGGCTCGCCCTTCCGTCCGGACGGCAACATCCTGTTCGACTATGCCGCGGCCGAGCACATGACGATGTTCGGCACCTCGGCGAAGTTCATCGACAGCGTCCACAAGGCCGGCCTCAAGCCGGGCGAGACGCACGACCTCTCGGCGCTGAAGGTCATCACCTCGACGGGCTCGCCGCTGGCGCCGGAGAGCTTCTCCTTCGTCTATGACGCCATCAAGCGCGACGTGCATCTCGCCTCGATCTCCGGCGGCACCGACATCGTCTCCTGCTTCGTGCTGGGCATTCCCGACAAGCCGGTCTGGAAGGGCGAGATCCAGGGGCCGGGCCTCGGGCTCGCCGTCGATGTCTGGAGCGAGGACGGGCATCACGTTGAAAGCGGCAAGGGCGAACTCGTCTGCACGAAGCCCTTCCCCTCGATGCCGGTCGGCTTCTGGAACGATCCGGACGGCGCCCGCTACCACGCCGCCTATTTCGAGCGCTTCGACAATGTCTGGTGCCATGGCGACTTCGCGGAATGGACGCGCCATGGCGGTCTCGTCATCCATGGCCGCTCGGACGCGACGCTCAATCCCGGCGGCGTGCGCATCGGCACGGCGGAGATCTACAATCAGGTCGAGCAGATCCCGGACGTCCTCGAAGCCTTGGCGATCGGGCAGGACTGGGACGGCGATGTCCGCGTCGTGCTCTTCGTGCGGCTCCGCCCGGGCCTCGCGCTCGACGACGCCCTGCAGCAGACGATCCGCACCCGCATCCGCACCGGCTGCACGCCCCGCCATGTGCCGGCGCGCATCGTGGCCGTCGCCGATATCCCGCGCACCAAGTCCGGCAAGATCGTCGAACTCGCCGTCCGCGAGGTCGTGCATGGCCGGCCGGTCAAGAACCAGGAGGCGCTGGCCAATCCCGAGGCGCTGGCGCTCTTCCGCGACCTGCCGGAGCTGGCGGTCTGAGCGCGGCGCCATGGTTAAAGCTTCGTGAATCGATAGATCGGATTATCGGGTTTGAAGAAAATCACCCGTTAATTGCGAACTAAACTGTAGACGTTCCGTTAAGGTCTCGTTTACGCCTATGGTTCGCTTATGGCTGCATCGCGCGTTGCGGTGGGGTGCAGCCATGTCTCTTCTGAAACTCTTTCGCCGGGACCGGCGAGGCAATGTCGCCGTCATCTTCGGGCTCGCGGCGATCCCGGTCGTCGCCGCCACGGGCGTCGCGATCGACTATGGCCGCACGGCGATGGCGCATTCGCACCTCGCCGATACGCTCGACTCCGCCGTGCTCGCGGTCGGCTCCAAGCCGGCCATGACCGATGCCGCGGCGACGACTCTGGTCAATGACTGGCTGTCGGCCAAGCTCGCCGATGATGCCACAGTCAAGGACTGGAAGATCGACTCGCTGACGCAGAAGGACGGCAAGGTCACCGTCACCGCCTCGGCCAATGTCCCGACGACGCTCACCAACATCATCGGCGTCGAGAGCATGCCGATCTCGGTGCTCAGCGAGGCGATCCGCAGCGTCAACAAGCTGGAAGTGGCCCTCGTCCTCGACACGACGGATTCGATGAGCGGCACGAAGATCACCGCGCTGAAGACCGCTGCGAAGAGCCTCGTTTCGAAGATCACCGCGGACGCCAAGGCCGACGTGAAGATCGCGGTCGTCCCCTATGGCTCGACGGTGAATGTGGGTCTGGCCAATCGTTCCCAGCCCTGGGTCAGCGTTCCCGCGGACTATTCCTCGACCTCGACGCCGACCTGTACGACGCAGACGACGAAGAAGGTCTGCGACAATACGACGACGACCTATTCCTGCACGAAATACAAGGACGGCGTCCCGTATACCGCTACCTGTTCGACGACGACCAGCACCAACTGCCGGACCGTCACGCTCGACCCGCCGGTCACCAGCTGTACGACCGCCACAACCACGAACTACAAGTGGAACGGCTGTGTCGGCTCGCCGAAATACCCGGACAATGTGAAGGACGACAATCCGGCGCGCGTTTATCCCGGTTTCGTGTTCTCTACGTCGAGCGGCGACTACAAGCGCTGCCCGACGCAGTTCACGCCACTGACGAGCACGGTCTCGACGGTCAACGCGGCCATCGATGCGATGACCACGAAGGATATCGACCAGACCTTCCTGCCGGCTGGACTTGCCTGGGGCTTCAATGTGATCTCCGCGGCGACGCCGATCACGGATGCGGCGGCCTATGACACGACCGGTCGCAATCTCAATCCGACGAAGGCGATCGTCCTGATGACGGATGGCCTCAACACGTCCAAGGTCGATTCCACCGGAAAGCATGTCGCGTCGAACAACAGCGATGGCTCTCCCAACTCGACGCAGGGCAACACCTACACAGCCGAGCTCTGCGCCAACATCAAGGCAAAGAACATCGAACTCTATACCGTGGCTTACGCTCTACCGGATACGGTTGCGGGTGCAGCCACCGCCAAGGCCATGCTGCAGGCCTGTGCTACGAGCGCGAACAACTACTTCGATGCGCAGGACGCGACCGCGCTGCTTGCCGCCTTCGGCCAGATCGCCGAGGACATGAACAACCTCCGCCTGACCCGCTAAGCCTCAGCGCCGGCGGATCAGCGCGATCACCGGCGCGAGGCCGACGAGCACGATCATGAGGGCGGCCATGGCGCCGTCCTCATGCGTTCCCCGCGCCGCCTCGCCATAGAGGCTGGTCGCCAGCGTCTCGAAATCGAGCGGCCGCAGCAGCAGCGTCGCCGGCAGTTCCTTCATCGCATCGACGAAGACGAGGATCGCCGCCGAGGCGAGCGGCGGGGCGAGCAGCGGCAGATGGATGTCGCGGGCGATGCGCCGCCGGCCGGCACCGAGGCTCTGCGCGGCGCCGTCGATCGAGGGACTGATGCGCTCGAGGCCGGCGTCGAGCGTACGGGCGCTGATCGTGAGGAAGCGCAGCGACAGCGCGAGCAGCAGCGCGGCGCCCGAGCCGATCAGCACGAGGCCGATCGCCTCGCCCGTCATCGCCCGCACGGCGTCGGCGAGGCGGTTGTCGAGCGCCGCGACGGGCACCAGCAGCCCGACCGCCAGCACCGTGCCCGGCATCGCATCGCCGAGCCCGGCGACGCCCGCGAGCGGCGCCACGGCCGGATTGCGCGCGCCGCGCACCGCGATCGCCAGCGCGAGGCCGGCGGCGACCGTGATCGCCGCGGTGAGGGCGGCGAGGACCACGCTGTTCAGCGCCGCCGCCGCGAGGCCCGGCGGAATGCCGCGTTCGAGGAAGCGCGACAATGCCGCGCCGGCGAGAT
>CAWZZK010000201.1:0-22880 GCA_963966455.1 Kaistia sp.
TCGGTGTCGCAGACAGGCGCCTGCCGCTTCCTCTCCCGCGAAGCGGGGGAGGGTTGGGGAGGGGGCGCTTCGTCGCCGCGGAACGGAAAGCCCCGACGACCCGGGCGAGGGCTTCCACTTCTCCCTCCCCCCTTGTGGGGAAGGGCTGGGGTGGGGCGAATACCGGGGCAGAGCGCAGTGCTCGACGGAGGGCACCGGTACCCCCCTCTCCATCTCTCCCCCACAAGGGGGGAGAGGGCCGGGCGGAGCGCGGCATCGGTGTCGCAGACAGGCGCCTGCCGCTCCCTCTCCCGCGAAGCGGGGGAGGGAGTGGCGCCGCGGCCGTCATCGATGCCGCGCCCGAAGCAGCGAGCAAGACCATCGCAGGCAATGACGATGCGCCACCGCAAGCGCCTGACGTCCGAGCCCGCACGCCGCAAGAACCCTCCCCCCTTGCGGGGGAGGGCAGGGTGGGGGCCTTCGCTGCTGCGGCGGGGATCGGCAATGTCAGAGCTTCCCGGCCGCGGCGTCGGCCATGTAGGCGTCGGTGAAGCGGAACTTCACATTGCCGGTGTCGCCGAGCACCTTGCCGTCGGCGAGTTCGATGCCGACGACATCGGCCGAAGCGGCGCCGTTGCCGAGCAGGCCGTGCTCGAACAGGAAGCTGCGCACATGGTCCATGGTGGCGCCGATCTCGGCGCTCTTGGCGAAGGCGGCGGCCTCCTCCGGCTTGAAGAACATGCGCGTCGCCTTGAGCTGCGCCTCGTAGCCGGCAAGATCGGTGCCGGAGGCCTTGCCCATCGCCTCGCGCGCCGCTTTGCCTTCCGGCGTATCGGACGCCATGATCGCCATGGTCTCGTACCAGGCGCCGGCGAGCGCCTTGCCGAAGGCGGGATTGTCCTTGAGCGTCTCGGTGTTGACGGCGGTGAGGTCGATGATCTCGCCCGGGATCTGCGAGGAATCGAACACCTTGTTGGCGCCCGGCGTCGCCAGGATTTCGGCGACGAGCGGGTTCCAGGTGACGACCGAAGTCACTTCCGGCGTCGCCCAGGCGGCGACCATGTCGGCATCGGAGGTCGAGACGACGCTGAGGTCGCGCTCGGTGAGCCCGATCGAGGCCAGCGCGCGGGCAAGCAGGTAATGCGAGACCGAGAACTCGACGAGATTGACCTTCTGGCCCTTGATGTCGGCGAGCGCCGTCTTGTCCTTGAGGATGACCGCGTCATTGCCGTTGGAGAAGTCGCCGACGAGGACCGCGGTCGTGTCGACGCCGCCGGCGGCCGGGATCGACAGGCCGTCCATGTTGGTCAGCGTGACGGCGTCGAATCCGCCGGCCGTGTACTGGTTGATCGATTCCACATAGTCGTTGACCTGCACGACATCGATGCTGATGCCGTATTTGTCGGCCCATTTCTTCACGATGCCCTGCTCGGCGGCCCAGGGCCACGGCATCCAGCCGACATAGATCGACCAGGCGAGCTTGAAGTCCTTCTTGGGCGCGGCATCGGCGGAGCCGCCGAAGGAGAAGGCGAGGGCCGTGGCCATCAGGCCGGCGGCGAGGCTGCGTCTCAGAGCTTTCGTCACGTGCATTGCCAACTCCGGTCAGGGTTTCGCTGGAACCGAGAATTGGCAAAGACCTGAGCGTCGCCAATTCCTGGCCACTGAGGTCTCCCGGGATTTTATCCCGCCGTGCCCGGCGCGGATGTCTCCCGCGCCGGCGGCAGCTCTCGGACCAGCATTCCCGCGCTCGGGAACCGGAACCCTAGCCACCAACTCAATGCAGAACGAAAAGCAAGGCGCGTGCCAGCCTGCCGGGCGCGGCTTCGCGTATACAATCACCCGGATGCTGACTGCTCTTTGGGCTCTCTGCCGAAAATGCGGTCAGCCGGGG
This sequence comes from Kaistia sp., assembly GCA_963966455.1. Classification (GTDB taxonomy): domain Bacteria; phylum Pseudomonadota; class Alphaproteobacteria; order Rhizobiales; family Kaistiaceae; genus Kaistia; species Kaistia cartagenensis. The sequence continues at coordinate 1,871 of CAWZZK010000201.1, forward strand.
CGCTCGCCGGTCATCGGCGTCGCATACATGCCGGTGGTGCGGAATTCCGTTGGACTGGTGCCGAAGACGCGGCGGAAGACCTTCGCGAAATAGTTCGGGTCCTCGAAGCCGACGAGGACCGCGACATCCTTCACCGACACCGAGGCATCGCTGGCGAGCAGCGAGGCGGCACGGCGCATGCGCTGCTGCAGCACGAATTCGGCCGGCGGCAGCCCCTCATGCTCGGTGAACACGCGCGTGAAATGCGCCCGCGTGAAGCCGGCGACCTCGGCGAGCTCCGGTACCGCCAGCGGCTTGTCGAGATTGGAGAGAATGAAGCGGATGGCGCGCGAGATCGCGTCGTCCTCGGTCGGCAGCACGGTGTGCGAGCCGAACACGTCGTCGAACAGTGCCATCGCCGCCTCATAGGCGATCGCCGAAGCCGCGCCGGGCGTCTCGCCCTCACCCTCCACGAAACGCAGCGTGCAGCGCGCCAGATGCTCGATCGTCTCCTCGCGCAGGCGCAGCACCGGGCCGTTGGCGGCGAGGATCTCGCGATGGATTCGTAGCGCCTCGCGGCCATGCATGGAAATCCAGAAATATTCCCAGCGGTCGCCCGCCTCGAGCCAGTAGCGGTGATTGTGCGGGATCATGACGAGCATCGTCTCGCCCGGCCGGATGCGGTAGCGCCGCCGCTCGTAGCGCAACTGCCCGACGCCGGAAATCGTGTGCTGGAGCACGGTGAACGGCGTCTGGCCGCGCTGCATCCCGTCCCATTCATAGGGCGGTTCCGTGCGGATCTCGTAGCCCGAACTGGTCGGCATCGTGTGCAGGTGATGACGTCCGCGCGGCAGCGACACCGTCTTCATCACCGGGGCGTAGCCGCGCAGTTTCTGGAGCACAATTTCACCCATGAAAGCACAAAATCTCTCTGGTCGCGGTTCCGCGCTTCGGAATAACTAATGCCACGAACCGTCGGCGGTGGCCACCTTGGCCCGGACGGTGACGCATGGTCATGCCGGCGCCGGAAGGTGGCGCCATCATGCGGGCGGAGCGGAATTCGGCCGCTGGCGCGGTCGGCACGGATCGAGGGAACGCATGTCGGGTTTGAAGATCGCCATCATCGGCGCGGGAAGCGTCGGCTTCACAAAGAAGCTGATGACGGACATCGTATCGGTGCCGGAGCTGCGTGACGTCGAGTTCGCGCTCACCGATGTCAGTGAGCACAATCTTTCGATGATCAAGCAGATCCTCGACAAGATCGTCGAAGCCAACGGCCTGCCGACTCGCATCACCGCCACGACGGATCGCCGCCGCGCGATCGAGGGCTCCAAATACATCATCAGCTGCGTGCGCATCGGCGGGCTCGAAGCCTATGCCGACGATATCCGCATCCCGCTGAAATACGGCGTCGACCAGTGCGTCGGCGACACGATCTGCGCCGGCGGCATCCTCTACGGCCAGCGCAACATCCCGGCCATCCTCGACTTCTGCAAGGATATCCGCGAGGTCGGCGCGCCGGGTGCGAAGTTCCTGAACTACGCCAACCCGATGGCCATGAACACCTGGGCCGCCATCGAATATGGCAAGGTGGATACGATCGGCCTCTGCCACGGCGTGCAGCATGGCGGCGAGCAGATCGCGGCCGTGCTGGGCGCCAAGCCGGGCGAGCTCGATTACATCTGCTCTGGCATCAACCATCAGACCTGGTTCATCGACGTCCGTTTCAAGGGCCGCAAGGTCGGCAAGGACGAGCTGGTCGCCGCCTTCGAGGCGCATCCGGTCTATTCGCAGCAGGAGAAGGTCCGCATCGACGTCCTGAAGCGCTTCGGCGTCTACTCGACGGAATCGAACGGCCATCTCTCGGAATACCTGCCCTGGTATCGCAAGCGCCCCGACGAGATCGAGCGCTGGATCGACATGTCCGACTGGATCCATGGCGAGACCGGCGGCTATCTCCGCTACTCGACCGAGAGCCGCAACTGGTTCGAGACCGACTTCCCGCGCTTCCTCGAGGACGCCGGCAAGCCGCTCGACCATGGCAAGCGTTCCAGCGAGCATGCGAGCCATATCCTCGAGGCGCTGGAGACCGGGCGCGTCTATCGCGGCCATTTCAACGTCAGGAACGACGGCGTCATCACCAATCTGCCGGCCGATGCGATCATCGAGTCGCCCGGCTTCGTCGATCGCTTCGGCCTCAACATGGCCGCCGGCATCACGCTGCCCGAGGCCTGCGCGGCGACCTGCATCTCCTCGATCAACGTTCAGCGCATGTCGGTGCACGCGGCGGTCAACGGCGATCTCGACCTCTTGAAGCTCGCCGTGCTGCATGATCCGCTGGTCGGCGCGATCTGCTCGCCCGACGAGGTGTGGCAGATGGTGGACGAGATGGTGGTGGCGCAGGCGAAGTGGCTGCCGCAGTTCGCCGGCGAGATCGAAGGCGCCAAGGCGCGGCTCGCCAAGTCGACGGTCAAGACGCGGGACTGGCAGGGCGCCGCGCGCCGCGAGGTGCGCTCGGTCGATGTCGTCCGCGCGGAGAGCGCGAAGAAGCGCGCGGTCGAGCTGGACGAGGCGGCGCGGCCGTCGCTCTGAGCCTCGAGGGTCGTCCGGCGCGGCCGCGTACCGGCTGCGCCGTTCTCGGATGGTCGTCGTCGTGGGGATGACGGTGGCGGCGGCCTTTAGTGGGAAGTCGGGCGGGTCGAGGAGACCTCACCTGCCGCGATCAAGGGAGGAAGCATGAAGACCTATATGATGGCGCTCGGAGGAGCGGGCCTGCTTCTCGGCGTGTCCGTCGCGGCGGCTCTCGCCCAGACGGAAAAGCCGATCGTGCCGCCCGATCCGCCGAAGTTCGATGCGCAGGGCCAGGTCGATTATGTCGGCGTCGCGGACATCCTCGAATTCAAGGCGCTGCCCGAGTATCACGAGCCCGACTGGGTCACGAAGAACTTCGTCGACGCGGGCAAGCTGCCCCCGGTCAAGGATCGCCTCCCCAAGGAGCCGATGGTCTACAAGACCGGCAACATGGTCGACGGCGTCGGCGTCTACGGCGACACGATGCGCCATGTCATCGGCGGCCGGCCGGAAGGCTGGAACTATATCGGCGGCCAGTCGCAGGGCTGGGGCGGCATCGATATCGGCCTGTCCGAGTGCCTGACCCGCTCGGGTCCGCTCTTCCAGATCAAGGCCGACGAACTCGAGCCGCTGCCCAACCTCGCCAAGAGCTGGGAATGGTCCGAGGACGGCCACAAGCTGACCATGCACCTCATCGAGGGTGCCAAGTGGTCGGACGGTGCGCCCTTCGGCGCCGACGACCTGATGTTCTACTGGCAGGACAACGTCAACGACCCGAACGTGACGCCGCTCAACGGCGCGACGCCGGGCACGTTCGGCGAGGGCACGACGCTCGAGAAGATCGACGACTATACGGTCGTCTGGACGTTCAAGCAGCCCTTCGCCAAGCAGTATCTCTACCAGATGGCCTATGGCACCTTCTGCCCCGGCCCGGCTCACATCCTGAAGCCGCAGCATCCGAAATACTCGAAGAACACCTACGAGCAGTACAAGAACGCCTTCCCGCCGGAATATATGAACATTCCGGTCATGGGCGCCTGGGTGCCGGTCGAGTATCGTCCGGACGACATCATCGTCCTGCGCCGCAATCCCTATTACTGGAAGGTCGACGAGAAGGGTAACCAGCTGCCCTATCTCAACGAGATGCACTACAAGCTCTCGACCTGGGCGGATCGCGACGTGCAGGCCGTGGCCGGCTCGGGCGACTTCTCGAACCTCGAGCAGCCGGAGAGCTTCGTCGAGGCGCTCAAGCGTTCGGCGAGCCCCGATGCGCCGGCCCGCCTCGAATTCGGTCCGCGCATCATCGGCTATTCGCTCTATCCGAACTACTCGGCCAATGGCTGGGGCGAGCCGGACGAGCGCGGCCAGGCCGTGCGCGATCTGAATCGCAACGAGCACTTCCGCAAGGCGGTGACCGAAGCGGTCGACCGGGCGCGTCTCGGACAGTCGCTGGTGAAGGGGCCGTTCACGGCCATCTATCCGGGCGGCATCTATTCCGGCACGACCTATTACGACAAGGACTCGACGGCCTACTACCCGTTCAACCTCGAGAGCGCCAAGGCCGAGCTGGCCGAGGCCGGTCTCAAGGACACGGACGGCAACGGCATCGTCAACTTCCCGGCCGGCACCGCCGGCGGCAAGGATGTCGAGGTCACCGTGCTCGTGAACGGCGACTACCAGACGGACAAGAGCCTCGCGGACGGCATCGTTCAGATGATGGAGCCGCTCGGCATCCGCGTCATCCTGAACACCGTCGACGGCAAGCAGCGCGACGCGCTCGCCCAGGCCGGCAAGTTCGACTGGATGGTGCTTCGCAATGGCGAGGAACTGACCTCGGTCGTCCAGAAGACGGTCAACCTTGCGCCGGTCGGCCCGCAGACCGCGGCCTTCCACCGCGCCGGCAAGGATGGCCAGCTCGACCTGCTGCCCTTCGAACAGCAGATCGTCGACGTCGTGAACAAGTTCATCGCGTCGAGCGACAATGCCGAGCGCAAGGAGCTGATGAAGCAGTTCCAGAAGCTGTACACGGACAATGTCTATGGCATCGGTCTCGTGCAGTATCCTGGCGCGCTGATCATCAACAAGCGCTTCGCCAACATCCCGAAGGGCACGCCGATCAACCTGTTCAACTGGGCAGAGGACTCGATCATCCGTGAGCGCGTCTTCGTCCCGACGGACAAGCAGGGCAATTACGAGCTGCATGCGGAGACGCTGCCGGGTGCGCCCGGTTCCGCCGGCCCCGTGAAGAACTGATCCCGCGATCGTTTTCGCAATCGGACAAGGAGGCTCCGGCCCCCTTGTCCTCCCTCCCGATCACGGAGACCGAAGCCGATGTTGCGCTTCCTCGCGATCAGAATTCTCTCGGCGATCCCGGTCCTGCTGGTCTTGAGTATCGTCACCTTCGCCATCATCCAGGCGCCCCCCGGCGACTATGGCGATTTCATCCGCTCGCAACTGATGAACCAGGGCGGAGCCTCGGCCGTCGTCGCCGAGGCGCAGGCGGATGCCTATCGCAAGGCGCATGGCCTCGATCAGCCGATGATCATCCAGTATTTCAACTGGATCACCGGCATCGTGACGCGCGGCGATTTCGGGCAGAGCTATTTCTACAACAAGCCGGTCGCGACCGTGGTCGCGGAGCGCCTGCCACGCACCCTGCTCTTGGCGCTGGTCTGCCACATCCTGGCATCGCTGATCGGCATCAGCTTCGGCATCATCGCGGCGACGCGGCAGTATAGCTGGATCGACTCGGTCCTCGCTTTCGTCTCGTTCCTCGGCACGACGATCCCGCGCTTCCTGATCGCGATCGTCATCGTCTACATCCTTGCCTTCCGACTCAATGTGCAGGAGATCGGCTCGTTCTTCTCGCCGCAATATGGCGGCGCGCCCTGGTCCTGGGCGAAGTTCGTCGATCTCGTGAAACATGTCTGGCCGGTCGTCGCGATCGCGACCTTCGGCGGCCTCGCCTACAATATGCGCGTCATGCGGGCGAACCTCCTCGACACGCTCAACGCGCAATATGTCGAGACGGCGCGGGCCAAGGGCCTTTCCGAAGGCGCCGTCGTCATGCGCCATGCGGTGCCCAATGCGCTGCATCCGCTCATCATGTATCAGGGCGTCGTGCTCCCCTACATGCTGACCGGCGAGATCGAGGTCGCGATCGTGTTCTCGCTCGCCACCGTCGGCCCTGCCATCGTCCAGTCCATGGGCGTCGGCGACGTCTATGTCAGCGCGACCTTCATGATGGTGCTCGCGGCGACGCTCATCGTCGGCAACATCATCGCCGACATGCTGCTCGCCCTGCTCGATCCCCGCGTCCGGCTCGGCGGAGGAAAAGAATGACCGATACCAATTCGGCGGTAGAGGCCACCGCGCATGCCGAGGAGGCGGTGCGCAAGGAGCACGAGCGCGAGGCGGCGGCGAAAGCCCAGGGCGGTCGGTTCGCCCATGGCAACGAGACCTATCTGGCGCTCGTCTGGCGGCGCTTCCGTCGCTCCGTCGTCGGCATGATCGGCCTCGTCATGGTGCTGGCGCTGCTCATCATGGCCGTGTTCGCGGATTTCTTCGCGCCGGTGAATCCGAAGGAGAACGGCGTCGCCTTCGCCCCGCCCGAGACGCTGTCTTTCTTCACCAAGGATGGCAGCTTCACGCTCTGGCCGCGCGTCTATCCGATCGTCGAGAACGGCGAGTTCGATCCGGTCACCTTCCAGCCGCTGACAGGCCCGGATTACGACAATCCGCACGAGATCGGATTCTTCGTGCGTGGCTACGAGTATGAGATCTTCTGGCTGATCCCGTCCGACATCCACTTCTTCGGCGGCCGCGACGGAAAGCCGGTGCATCTGCTCGGTACCGACAAGTTCGGCCGCGACATCCTCTCGCGGGCCATCGTCGGCTCGCGTATCTCGCTGACCATCGCGCTCATCGTCGTGTTCCTGACGACGACGGTCGGCACCGGCATCGGCATCACGTCGGGCTATCTCGGCGGGCGGTTCGACACCTGGACGCAGCGCTTCGTCGACATGGTGCTCGCCTTCCCGCAGCTGCCGCTCTACCTGGCGCTGACCTCGCTGATCCCGATCACCGCGCCGTCCAACGTCTTCATCGCCTTCGTCATCGGCGTGATGGCGGCGCTCGGCTGGGCGCAGCTCTCCCGCGAGGTGCGCGGCAAGACGCTGGCGCTCGCGCGTGTCGACTATGTCCGCGCCGCCATGGCGGTCGGGGCGGGCGATGGTCGCATTATCGCGCGTCATATCCTGCCGAACGTGCTCAGCCATGTGATCGTCTCGGTCACGCTGGCGATCCCGGCGATCGTGCTGCTCGAATCCTTCCTCGGCTTCCTCGGTTTTGCCGTGAAGCCGCCGCTGATCTCCTGGGGCCTGATGCTGCAGGACACCGGCTCCTTCTCGGTGATCGGCTCCTATCCCTGGATCCTGTCGCCGGTCGGCTTCGTGCTGGTCACGGTGTTCGCGTTCAACGCGCTCGGCGACGGCCTGCGCGACGCGATCGATCCTTATTGAGGCAATGGTCATGGCCGAGACGGAGACTTTCTGCCCGCCCGAGCGTACCGACCTAAACCAGCATGGTCGCGAGCTCATCGTCGACGCCCGCAATATCGGCGTCACCTTCAAGGTCGAGGGTGGCACCGTCCAGGCGGTGCGCGACGTGTCCTTCCAGCTTCATCGCGGCGAGACCATCGCCGTTGTCGGCGAGAGCGGCTCCGGCAAGTCCGTGACCGCGCGCACGATCATGGGCCTCCTGTCGAAGCGGGCGAAGATCACGCCCGGCGCGCGGATCCTGTTCGAGGGCAAGAACATCCTCGAATTCTCCTCCGCGCAGCGTCGGCGGCTGCGCGGCGACCGCTTCGCCATGATCTTCCAGGAGCCGATGAGCTCGCTGAACCCGGTCTATACGATCGGCCAGCAGATCTGCGAGGTCATCCACCTCCATAACAAGGTGAGCCGGGCCGAGGCCATGAAGCGGGCCGAGTCGCTGCTCGCGGAGGTGAAGATCCCCGAGCCGGCGGCGCGGCTGAAGCAGTATCCGCACCAGCTCTCCGGCGGCCAGCGCCAGCGCGTGATGATCGCCATGGCGCTCGCCAACAATCCCGACGTGCTCATCGCCGACGAGCCGACGACGGCGCTCGACGTGACCGTTCAGGCGCAGATCCTCAATCTGATCAAGGACCTGCAGCAGCGCCACGGCATGGCGGTGATCCTGATCACCCATGACCTGACGATCGTCCGCCAGTTCTCGGACTATGTCTATGTGATGCAGAATGGCGAGGTGAAGGAGCACAATCGCACGGAGGAGATCTTCCGCGCGCCGCGCCATACCTATACGCGCCATCTCCTCGCCTCCGAGCCGAAGGGCGCTGCCAATCCGCTGCCCGCCGGCACGCCGGTGATCCTCGAAGGCAAGGATGTCCGCGTCGCCTTCACGCTGAAGCGTGGCGGTTTCTTCCGCCCCGAATATTTCCCGCTCATCGCGGTGGACAATTTGAGCCTCGATCTTCGCCGCCACGAGACGCTCGGCCTCGTCGGCGAGAGCGGCTCGGGCAAGACGACCTTCGGCCAGGCGCTGTTGCGGCTGATCCCGAACAATGGCGGCGAGATCACTTTCGACGGCGAGCGGATCGAGACCCGCAGCCGCGCCGAAATGCGGCCGCTGCGCTCGCGCATGCAGATCGTCTTCCAGGATCCCTTCGCCTCGCTCAATCCGCGCATGTCGATCGGCCAGATCATCGAGGAGGGCCTGATCGTCAACGGCATCGGCTCTGACCGCCGCGATCGGCTGGAGCGCGTCCGCAAGGCGCTGCGCGATGCCGGCATGCCGGATACGATCCTGTCGCGTTTCCCGCACGAGTTCTCCGGCGGCCAGCGCCAGCGCATCGCCATCGCCCGGGCCATCGCCATGGAGCCGGAATTCATCCTTCTCGACGAGCCGACCTCGGCCCTCGACCTTTCGGTGCAGGCGCAGATCATCGATCTCCTGCGCAAGCTGCAGGACGAGAAGGGTTTGAGCTATCTCTTCATCTCGCATGACCTCAAGGTCGTGCGGGCGCTGTGCCACCGCGTGATCGTCATGCAGCACGGCAAGATCGTCGAACAGGGCCCGGTTTCGGAAGTCCTGACCCACCCCAAGAATGACTACACGGCGAGGCTCGTCCGCGCCGCCTTCGAGATCGCCGCCTGAGCAGCAGTCGGCAAGCGCATATCTGCCTGGAGTCGAACATGCCCCATCCCAAGATAACCTTCATCGGCGCCGGTTCTTCCGTCTTCATGAAGAACATCGTCGGCGATATCCTCCAGCGTCCGGCGCTTGCCGGCGCCGAGATCGCGCTCATGGACATCAATGCCGAGCGCCTCGAGATGAGCGAGGTCATCGCCAAGAAGCTCGTGCAGACGCTGGGTGTCCCGGCGACGGTCACCAGCTTCAGCAGCCAGCGCGAGGCGCTGGACGGGGCCGACTTCGTCGTCGTCTGCTTCCAGATCGGCGGCTACCAGCCCTCGACGGTGGTGGATTTCGAGATCCCGAAGAAGTTCGGCCTCCGCCAGACGATCGCCGATACGCTCGGCGTCGGCGGCATCATGCGCGGCCTGCGCACCGTTCCGCACCTCTGGAGCATCTGCGAGGACATGCTGGCGGTCTGCCCGAACGCCATCATGCTGCAATATGTCAACCCGATGGCCATCAACACCTGGGCGATCTCGGCCAAGTACCCGTCGATCAAGCAGGTCGGCCTCTGCCATTCGGTGCAGGGCACGGCGCATGAACTGGCCGACGATCTCGGCATTCCCTACGAGGAAATCCGCTATCGCGCCGCCGGCATCAACCACATGGCGTTCTATCTCGAGTTCGAGCATCGCCAGGCCGACGGCAGCTATCGCAATCTCTATCCCGACCTCTTCGCCGCCTATCGCGAGGGCCGTGCGCCGAAGCCGGGCTGGAACCCGCGCTGCCCCAACAAGGTGCGCTACGAGATGATGACGCGCCTCGGCTATTTCGTGACCGAGAGCTCGGAGCATTTCTCCGAATACACGCCCTATTTCATCAAGCGCGGCCGCGAGGACTTGATCGAGAAGTTCGGCATCCCGCTCGACGAATATCCGAAGCGCTGCATCGAGCAGATCGAGCGCTGGAATGCGACGGCCGAGGAGTATCGCAAGGCCAACCGCATCGAGGTCAAGGAATCGAAGGAATATGCTTCGGCGATCGTCAATGCGGCCTGGACCGGCCAGCCGGAAGTCATCTACGGCAATGTCCGCAACACCGGCCTGATCACCTCGCTGCCCGAGGGCTGCGCCGTCGAGGTTCCGTGCCTCGTCGACCGCTCCGGCATCCAGCCGACCCATATCGGCACGCTGCCGCCCCAGCTCACCGCCATGATGCGCACCAACATCAATGTGCAGGAGCTCACCGTCGCGGCGCTGATCGAGGAGAACCCGGAGCACATCTATCACGCGGCGATGCTCGACCCGCACACGGCGGCCGAGCTCGATCTCGACCAAATCTGGGCGCTCGTCGACGAGCTGATCGAAGCCCACGGCGACTGGCTCCCGGCCTGGGCGCGTGGTCCCCGGCGGAAGGTTGCGGCCTGATCCCCCAGCGCTACGCCTTCCAGAAGGCCCGGCCGCCCCTCCCGGCGGCCGGGCTTTTTCACGCCCGCTTGATCGCCGGCCCTCGCTTCGGCGACACTCGCGGGGAAGCGGCGGAGGCGGCGGGATTGGATCTCTATTCGGCCTATGAGGCGGAGTACCGGCTGATCGAAAGCTGGCTCGACACGGTCTTCCCGCAGGCCTGCGTCGATGCCGGGCTGCCGCTCGCTCAGAGCGCCCCGCCGGCCCATGTCAGCGACATCGCCCGCGACGAGCGCTGGTTTTCAGTCGATCGCGGCGACGCCGTTCCGGCGCTGCTGCAGGTCTACTGCAACACCAATCGCTGCAATGTCGTGATCCTGATGCCGGCCGAGACGCCGGAAAACCACCTCGCCAACAAGATCGCCGCGACGACGGTGGGCGCCGAGAAGCTTGGCTGGACCTTCCACACAGTCGACCCGCGCTGCGTCGTCTGCTTCTTCGAGGGGATCGATCTTTCGGCGCCGTCCGGGCTCAATTCCGGCTGGATCGCCCGCGACACCGCCCGCATGCTCCGCTGGCTGCTCTCGAAGGCGACGACGTTCTGAGGACGATGACCCGCTCCTGCCTCAAGCCACCAGCGCGGTGATCCCGGCCCCGCCGACCCACAGTGCGAAGAGCGCGAGCGTCGCCGCCGTTGCCCGGCTGATGCGGGCCGGCGTAGCCATGCTGCCGGCCGAGCGGGCGAGGAGCGCACCTGCTAGCGTCCAGCCGACCGAGGTCACGCTCGCCAGCGCCAGGAAGCCGAGGCCATAGGGAGCGAGATCGGCGGGCGGCAGCGGCGGGAAGATCGCAAAGGCGAAGACGAGCGTCTTCGGGTTCAGCATCGTCGTGACAAGGAGGCGGCTGGCCGTGGCCGTTCGTGCCGCTTCCGGCCCTTCAGCGTGGCGCCAAAGTCCTGCAGCCGACCAGAGCAGCCAGATCGCTGCCGCCAGCCGCAAGCCAGCCGCGGCGCGCGGATCCGTCCCGCTGAGCGGCCCGAACAGCGCGATCAGCAGCGATATGGCCAAGCCGTAGCCGACGAGAACGACTGAGATCAGCCGAACGCCGCCAATCCCGCGCTCGGCGCCCGCTGCCGCCAGGAGCGCATTGGTCGGCCCCGGCACCGCCAGCAGCGCGAAGACGGCGAGGAGGAAGGCGATCGGATCCGTCATCGGCGGCTCATACGAGAGCGTTCACATGCCGGAGGAACTCGCCATGCCCGAGCGCCTTCGATGCCGCCCCGCGATATTCGCGCACCAGGCTGTCATAGGTCTCGCGGGCGAACTGGCGCAGCTTCGGATTGCGCGCCATCTCCCGCCGCGCGATCTCGGGATCGAGAAGGCCGAGCCCGTCGAGGACGGGGTAGTGCAGTTGCGTCTCGACATGCGGCAGCCCGCCGAGGAAGGACGGGAAGTGCTCGCGGCGCGGCATCTCCTTCTTCCAGAGCGCCAGCCGCTGCTTCGTCTCGGGGTGCAGCCGCTCGGCGCGGACATTCAGCCAGAACGGCGTGTCTTGTCGCTCCGTAACATAATGCGTGTTGATAAATGTGCGGAAATCGTCGACCTGGCGTCCGATTCTACGGTTGTAATCGGCCCGGTCGGCCTCGTTCATGGCGTCCGGATGCTTCAGGTAGTTGTCGGCGAAAAGCATCAGCTGCACGATCGAGCCATGGATCGACGTCGCCTCCAGCGGCTCCAGGAAGGATGAGGCGAGGCCGACGGCGAGGCAGTTGCCGAGCCAGGGCGTCGCGAGGCGGCCGATCTGGAAGCGGATGTCGTCGCGCACCTCGACCTTATGGCCGAGCGCCCGCTCGATTTCGGCATGCGCCTCGTCCGGCGTCTTGAACTCGTCCGAGAACACATAGCCGCAGCCATAGCGGCCCTGTGTCGGGATCTGCCACATCCAGCCGGCTTCCAGCGCCCAGGCGAGCGTATAATTGGCGATCTCCTCGCCTTCGCGGATGTCGATCCAGAAGGGCAGGGCGCGGTTGACGGGGAGTTCCTGCGCGTAGGAAACCCAGGGCGCCTCGAGCTCCTTGACGATGATGCGCTTACGGAAGCCCGTCGCGTCGACGAAGAAATCGCCCTCCAGCCGGCTACCGTCGTCGAGCGCGAGGGCACGAATGAAGCCCGTCTCGGCATCCCGCTCGACGCCGGCGATCGTAGCGTCAACAGTCGCGACGCCGCGCGCGCGCTCCTTGAGGAACTTGCCGACCCGGGCCTGGTCGAAATGGAAGGCATGGTGGAACGGCCCGAGCGGCAGCAGCGTCCCGTCATCCTTCAGCGCGTAGGGCGCTTTCTTCTGTTCGAGCAGCGGACCAAAGAGATGCATGTCCTGCAGCTTGCGCCCCGCTGCGACGGCATAGACGTTGAGATAGTCCGACGGCGCGCCCTGCGGCGGCTTCACGACCTGGTGCGGGTCGTCGATCGGCCCGTCATAGGTGAAACCGACGCGGCGCCAGTCCTTGTGGCGGATGCCGAGCTTGAAGGTGGCGCCGGTCTCGCGGAAGAACTCGAGTTCGTTCAGGTTGAAATACTGCATCAGCACGCGCAGCGCCGCGGTCGAACCCTCGCCGACGCCGACCGTCGGGATCTTCGAGGATTCGACCACGGTCACGCGCGCGTCGAGCTTCAGCCGGCGGGCCTTGTCGTTGATGATGAAGGCGGCCAGCCAGCCGGCGGTGCCGCCGCCGACGATCACGAAATGCGGTTGAGCCCCCAACGCGTTCCCCCCTGCTTCGGCCGCCTCAGGCGGCTCGGTCGGCTTCTTCGAGCCGCCTGAAATGCCGCCAGCCGAAGGGCAGGGCGATGAGATAGGCCGTCGCGCCGAGAGCCAGCACATGCCAGGGGTAGCTGAGCAGCGAGGCGGCAACGACGACAACGACGACGAAGAGCGGCAGCACGATCTCGCGCGGGACGCGGGCGCCCATCTTCTTGCCCGACCAGGTCGGCAGCTTGCTGACCATCAGGAGGCCGATCGCGATCGTGTAGATGAAGACGATCGGCACGCCGACCGAGGCGACCGGAATTTCGAGATTCTCGAGATAGACCGGCAGCATGACGATGAGCGCTCCCGCCGGCGCCGGCACGCCCGTGAAGAAGTTGCCGTGCCAGTCGGGCTTGGTCGGCCCGTCGATCGCGACATTGAAGCGCGCAAGGCGCAGCGCCGCGCAGATCGCGAAGACGAGCGCCGCGATCCAGCCGAGCGAATGCACCTGGTCGAGCGCCCAGACATAGAGGATGAGCGCCGGCGCGACGCCGAAATTGACGAAATCGGCCAGCGAATCGAGTTCCGCGCCGAAGCGCGAGGTAGAGCGCAGCAGGCGCGCCACGCGCCCGTCGACCGCGTCTAGCACCGCGGCGACGACGATGAGCCCGATCGCCTCGCCATAGCGGCTCTCGATCGCCATGCGGATCGCCGTCAGCCCGGCGCAGAGGCCGAGCAACGTGATGAGATTGGGCAGGATCACGCGGATCGGGATCTGCCGGACCTGGCGAAGGCGCGGTCGATTGTTGCTCTCGTCGGGGTCGAAGGGCGGAAAAATGGTTTCCATCAGTCGATCCTGATCGTGCGCTCGGACGGCCCGCCGAAACGCGCGATGACGGATTCGCCTGCGATTGCGGTCTGCCCCTCGGCAACGAGCGCGACATAGCCGTCGGGCAGATAGACGTCGAGCCGCGAGCCGAAACGGATGAGACCGAAACGCTGGCCGGCCGTGAGGGTTTCATCCTCGCGGCTGAAGCAGACGATGCGGCGCGCGACGAGGCCGGCGATCTGGACGACGCCGACCTTGCCATGGCTGGTCTCGATCACGACGCCGTTGCGCTCGTTGTCGTCGCTGGCCTTGTCGAGCTCCGCGTTGAGGAATTTCCCCGGCCGATAGGCGATGCGGAGGATGCGGCCGCTGACCGGCGCGCGGTTCACATGGCAGTTGAAGACGTTCATGAAGATCGAGATGCGCGTCCGCGGCGCCGGCCCGAGTTCCAGCTCCGGCGGCGGCGTGGCGGGACCAACCTGCGAGACGCGACCGTCGGCCGGGCTCACCACGATGTCGGCGCCGAGAGGTGTCACGCGTGGCGGGTCGCGGAAGAAATAGGTGCACCAGGCGGTGGCGACGAGGCCGACCCAGAACAGCGGCGTCCACAGCCAGCCGAGGAACAACGCCAGAAAGGCGAAGATCGCGATGAACGGATAGCCCTCGCGATGGATCGGAACGAGCGCCGCGCGGATCGATTTCAGAATGGAATCCATGCTCACCCTGCCTTGGAGCCGCGATAGAGCCCCGATAAATCATGGATCGGCGGCAGTGTGAAGCGCGGCACTCCGCTCACGACACCACCTCGGGCGCCGGCCGCGGGCCGCGCACGACGATGCCGAGCGTATCGCTTTCCTCGACCTGGCGCAGCCTTTCGGCCGCCTCCGCCGCCTCGCGCTGGCGGTTCCACATCGAGGCGTAGAGCCCATTCTCGCGGATCAGCGCTTCGTGGCGGCCGCGTTCGACGATCCGTCCGCCTTCGAGCACGATGATCTCGTCGGCGTTCACGACCGTCGACAGACGATGCGCGATCACGAGCGTGGTCCGCCCCTTCGAGACGCGGTCGAGGGCACCCTGGATCTCGCGTTCGGTATGGGTATCGAGCGCCGAGGTCGCCTCGTCGAGCACGAGGATCGGTGGGGCTTTGAGGATCGTGCGCGCGATCGCGATGCGCTGCTTCTCGCCGCCCGAGAGCTTTAGCCCCCGCTCGCCGACCTCGGTGTCATAGCCCTTGGGCAGCGTCTCGATGAAGCCGGCGATCTGGGCCATGCGCGCCGCCTCACGGACTTCCTCTTCGCTGGCGGCGGGCCGGCCATAGCGGATATTGTAGGCGATGGTGTCGTTGAAGAGCACCGTATCCTGCGGAACCATGCCGATCGCGGCTCGCACGCTCTTCTGCGTCACGTCGCGGATGTCGGTGCCGTCGATGGTGATCCGCCCGCCGGTCACGTCGTAGAAGCGGAACAGAAGCCGCGAGATGGTCGACTTGCCGGCGCCGGAGGGGCCGACGATCGCGACCGTCTGCCCGGCCGGGACCTCGAGGCTGACGCCCTTCAGGATCGGCCGCTCGACATCGTAGTGGAAGACGACATCCTCGAAGCGCACGGCGCCATCGCGCACCACGAGATCCGGCGCGCCCGGCTTGTCCTGGACTTCTTCCGGCACCTCGAGGAGATCGAACATCGCCTCGACATCGGCGAGGCCCTGCTTGAGCTCGCGATAGATCGTGCCGATGAAGTTGAGCGGGAAGGAGAGCTGGATCAGCAGCGCGTTGATCATCACGAAGTCGCCGAGCGACTGCGTCCCGTTCAGGATCGCGACGGCCGACAGCACCATGCAGATCGTCATGCCGGTGGTGAAGATCACCGTCTGACCGATATTGAGCCAGGCGAGCGAGGTCCAGGTCTTGACCGAGGCGGCCTCGTAGCGGGCGAGCGAGACGTCGTAGCGCGCCGACTCCATGTCCTCGCTGCCGAAATACTTGACCGTCTCATAGTTGAGCAGCGAGTCGACGGCCTTGGAGTTCGCCTCGGTATCGGAGGCGTTCATCGTCCGGCGCAGCGCGATGCGCCAGTTCGAGGCGACGACCGTGAACCAGACATAGGCGACGATCGTGGCGACGATGACGCCGAGATAGGTGAGGTTGAACTGCCAGGCGATGACGATCGCCGCGAGCAGGAATTCGAGCAGCGTCGGCGCGGTGTTGAGGATGATGTGGTCGACGATGGCGTCGACGCCCTTCATCCCGTGGTCCATCGTCCGCGACAGGCCGCCGGTGTGGCGCTGCAGATGGAACCGCAGCGACAGGCGGTGCATGTGCACGAAGGCGCGATGGCCGAGCTTGCGGATCGCGTGCTCGGAGACGCGCGCGAACAGGGCGTCGCGAAGCTGATTGAAGAGGTTGAGCATGATGCGGCCGGCGCCATAGGCGACGACCAGCATGACCGGGACGGTGAGTAGCGCGGCGGCCCCGGTGGCAGCTGCCCCGGCTGCCGTGTTGCCGCTGAGAGCGTTCGTCGCCCATTTGTAGAAGAACGGAACCATGACCGTGATCAGCTTGGCGATCACGAGCACGATGAGCGCGCCGACGACGCGGGCGCGGAGATCGGGCCGATCGGCGGGCCAGATATAGGGCCAGAGCTGACGGATCGTGTGGATCGCCGGCCGCTCGTCGGGACGCCTGCTCGTGCCCTTCGCTCCGGCCTTGCTCGCGGCGGAGGGGCCGCCTGTTTCGGCGCTGGTGCTCACGCGCGATCTCCTTCAACGGCGCCGACAGGCGGCGCGAAACCGTCCGGTGCGCAGGCAGCCTTTTGGGACCCCCGCGACATCGCCGGACGGCGCTTTGGCGAAAATTTCATCCCATGTGGGGATGGGGTCTCATTCCTTCCAGCGGGTATCGCCGGCGGGGAGGAGGAAGACCTGGCCGGGATAGATCAGGTCCGGATTGCGGATCTGGTCGTTGTTGGCCTCGTAGATGGTCGAGAAGCGCATGCCCTTGCCATAGAGCTTGCGCGAGATGGTCCAGAGATTGTCGCCGCGCTTGATGACGACCTTCTGAAGGTCGGCGCTGCCGGTGCTGGAGACGCCGGCCGAGCCGCCGCCCGCCGTCCCGACATCCAAAAGCGTCGCCACGTCGCCCGTCTGCTGGAAGGGCACCTCGGCGCGGGCGATCACCTTGCCCGTATCCTTCTCGATCCGGTCGGCGCGGATCGTGTGCTGGCCGGAACCGACGGCGCGGTCGGTCGCGATCTGCCAGCGGCCGTCCTCGTCCACCGCAGCGTCGCCCACGACGACGCCGTCGACATAGATGCGCACGATGCCGCCGATCGCCGCCGAGCCGGAAATGTAGAGCTTGCCGTCCTGGAAGGCGACGGCATCGACGGTGACGTCCGGCTTCGGACCGGCCGCGGTGCCGTCAGAGGGCTGCGGCGTCTGCAGGACCTTGGTCGCGCCGCCCGGATTGTCGAGCACGACCAGCGGGCTGCTGCCGGGCTTCTCCGGAACGCTGACGGCGACGCTCTGTTCGGAGAGCGTCTCGGTCTTCTTGTCCGGCGAGGTGGTGCGGATCGAGAGGTCGTGCGAGCCGGGATCGAGCGGCGTATCGAGCGTCATCGCCCATTCGCCGCGATCATTGGCGGTGCCCTCGGCGATCGTCTTCGCGCCGTCCATGATCTGGACATTGGCGTTCGGTTCCGCCGTTCCGGCGACGACGGCCTCGCCGCTCGGCTCGACACGGACGACGTCGAAGCTCGGCGCGGCGGTGCCCGCAGCGGGAGCGGCCGGAGCCGTGGATGCCGGCGCCGCGGCGGTCTGCTGGCCGCCAGGCGCCGTGGAAGCCGGCGCGGCGGGCGCGGGCCCGGACGGCTGCGCAGCCGCGGCGGCGTCAGGCGCGGCCGGCGCAGGCGTGGGGGACGTGGCAGGGACGGCGGGTGCGGCAGCCGTTTCGACGGGCGCGGTCGCGGCCGGCTTCGTGGCGCTGTCCGCGGCCGGCGGGACCACCGAGACCTCCACGGCCTGGCCGGCCTTCTGCTCCGGACGGGAGGACAAAGCGTAGTAGCCGCCGATGATGAGGACCACGATGACGATGACCGCTGCGATGCGGCCCGCCCAGCTCTGACCCGCGCTACCCTGTTCAGCCATAGACGAAAGAACCTGCTCTACCGGACGGAGACTCGGCTCCGCTGCCCCACGTGCCCGATCTCCTTTGCCGGCAGGCAATTTACTGCCTGCGGACCGGGCTTTTCATGGCCTTTTATACGCGCTTTCGCTCTCGTCACAAGCCGCCCGGAAGCGGCATTTTCCCTTGGCCCGCCGCCATTCCGGAGCGCTTGACGCCTCGGGTTGCGGATGCGAGGAAGGTCGCATGACCCAACTTCGTTCGATCTGCGTCTATTGCGGCTCCTCGGCGGGCGGCGATCCGGAATATGCCGCCTCCGCGCAGGCGCTCGGCCGCGCCATGGGGCAGGAGGGCATCGGCCTCGTCTATGGCGGCGGCTCGATCGGCCTCATGGGCATCGTCGCGCGCTCGGTGATGGAAGCGGGCGGCCATGTGACCGGCATCATCCCGCAGTTCCTGAAAGAGCGCGAAGTGATGCTCGAGACGGCGCACGAGCTGGTCGTCACTGCCGACATGCATGAGCGCAAGCGCACGATGTTCGACCGCGCCGACGCCTTCGTCGCGCTGCCGGGCGGCATCGGCACGCTCGAGGAACTCGTCGAGATCCTGACCTGGGCGCAACTCGGCCAGCACAGGAAGCCGGTCCTCATCGCCAACATCAACGGCTTCTGGGATCCGCTCGTCGTGCTGCTGCGCCATATGGGCGACGAGGGCTTCATCCGCGACGGCTTCGAAGTCCGCTATCTGGTCGCGGACCGCGTCGAGGAGGTCGTGCCGAAGCTGCGCGCCGCCATCGCCGCCGCGCCGCGGGCGAAGCCGGCGCAGGGCGCCGGCGACGCGATCCCGATCGGGGATATGTAAGCGACGCTCAGGCGCTGCCGATGCCCGAGCGCACCAGCTTGTAGATGATCGAATCGATCAGCGCCTCGAACGAAGCGTCGACGACGTTTTCCGAGACGCCAATCGTCATCCAGCTCTCGCCGGTGTCGTCGCGACTCTCGATCAGAACGCGCGTCACCGCCTCGGTGCCGCCATTAAGGATACGGACCTTGTAGTCGACCAGTTCGAGATCGGCGATCACGTCCTGATAGACGCCGAGATCCTTGCGCAGCGCCCGGTCGAGCGCGTTCACCGGGCCGTTGCCCTCGGCAACGGTCAGTAGCCGCTCGCCGCCGACAATCAGCTTCACCACCGCTTCGGAGACCGAGACCTGCTCGCCGAGCGCGTTGTGGCGGCGCTCGACGGTGACGTGGAAGCTCTCGACTGTGAAATAGTCCGGGACCCCGCCGAGCGTGCGCCGCGCGAGAAGCTCGAATGAGGCGTCGGCGCCTTCATAGGAATAGCCGATTGCCTCGCGTTCCTTGACCTCGGCGAGCAGCGTATCGAGGCGGCGGTCGCCCTTCTCGACGCCGATGCCGAGCCGCGCCAGTTCGGCGAGAAGATTGGAGCGGCCGGCCTGGTCGGAGACGAGCACGCGGCGGTGATTGCCGACCTGCTCGGGCCGCACATGCTCATAGGTGCTCGGGTCCTTGACGATCGCCGAGGCGTGGATGCCGGCCTTGGTCGCGAAGGCGGAAGCGCCGACATAGGGCGCCTGCCGGTTGGGCGCGCGGTTCACGATCTCGTCGAAGCGATGCGAGAGCTGCGTCAGCCCGGTCAGCGCCGTCTCGCCGATGCCCGTCTCGAAGCGCCCGGCATAGAGCGGCTTCAGCATCAGCGTCGGGATGATCGAGGTGAGGTTGGCATTGCCGCAGCGCTCGCCGATGCCGTTGAGCGTGCCCTGGATCTGACGGGCGCCGCCGCGTACGGCAGCGAGCGAGTTGGCGACGGCCTGCTCGGTGTCGTTATGGGCATGGATGCCGAGATGGTCGCCCGGAACATGCTCGCCGACCGCGCGAACGATTGCCTCGACTTCCTCCGGCTGGCTGCCGCCATTGGTGTCGCAGAGCACGATCCAGCGCGCGCCTGCCTCATAGGCGGCGCGGGCGCAGGCGAGCGCATAGGCCGGATTGGCCTTGTAGCCGTCGAAGAAGTGCTCGCAGTCGACGAGCGCCTCCTTGCCGGCGCCGATCGCCGCCTCGACCGATTGGCGGATGCCGTCGATATTCTCCTCGAGCGTCGCGCCGAGCGCGAGCCTAACCTGGTGGTCCCAGGTCTTGGCGACGAAGCAGATGGCGTCGGACTGCGAGGCGAGGAGGGCGGCGATGCCCGGATCGTTGGAGAGGCTGACGCCTGCGCGCTTGGTCATGCCGAAGGCGGTGAACCGCGCCCGCGCCGTGCGCTTCTCGGCGAAGAAGCGGGTGTCGGTCGGATTGGCGCCCGGATAGCCGCCCTCGACATAGTCGACCCCGAGTTCGTCGAGCAGGCCTGCGATGAGGATCTTGTCGGCGACGGAGAAATCGACGCCGTTGGTCTGGGCGCCATCGCGCAGCGTGGTATCGAAAAGGGTGATGCGTTCCCGGCTCATTCTTTCGGCCCTGCCTCGTCGTCGGCTTCGGAGCGGACATCCCAGGTGGTCCAGAGAGCACCCGTTTCCTCGTCCTTGCCGTCGATAATGACCAGGCCCATGCCGTCGAGCGCCTTGCGAATGCTGTCGGCCTTCGCGAAATCGCGGGCGCGGCGGGCGTCGATACGGTCCTCGATCATGCGTTCGATCAGCGCTTCATCGAGATGCGGGGTGGTCATGGCGAGGTCTTTCGATAGGGCCGGAGCGGGTTTGCTGCCGGTTTCCGCACCGTGCGGAAGGTGGACGGTCATACTCTCGCGGCCGCGGCAGGCCAACCGGAATTTGCTCGCGCAGCCGCGACGGAAGCCGATCACGCGATCGTTGAAAGCGGAAAGCCTTGCATCGTCGTAAGGCTCCATTACTTCCCCGCCGTATCACGACCCGCCCTGAGGCGAGTCCGGCCCCCTCCTTCCGCAGCGACGCCCTCTTGCGTCCTGCGACCGCCCGGACGCCACCCGATGCCCGCCCGCCTGCTGCCAAACCGCATTCTCCTGCCGCTGATCGTCGCCTGCGCGCTGTTCATGGAGAACCTCGATTCGACGGTTCTCGCGACGGCGCTGCCGACCATCGCCCGCGACTTCGGCATCAGCCCGATCAATCTGAAGCTCGCGCTGACCTCCTACCTCCTCACCATTGCGGTGTTCATCCCAGCGTCCGGCTGGGTGGCCGACCGCTTCGGCGCG
>CAWZZK010000202.1:0-10528 GCA_963966455.1 Kaistia sp.
CACGCCGCACATGCAGATCTTCTTCGAATCGGCCGGCGCCATTCCCGCCGACACCAAGGTCGATACGTCCAAGGTCGCCAGCCCTTCGGCCAAGGTGATCCTCGGCTGGCTCGCCGACGGCGTGCCGCTCGCCCACAACAACATGGCGACCGCCGAGACCGAGGAGTGGCACCGCCAGAGCCAGCTGCTCTTCACCGGCGAGACCACGGTCGACAAGGCGCTCGCCCGCATGGACGAGGTCCAGGCGCAGGCGAAGAAGAAGTAAGCGGCAGACCCCCCTCTGCATCTTTCCTCCGCTTCGCGGGAGAGAGGGCCGGTCGTGCGCGTCATCGAGCGCGCGGCCGGGCGAAGAGCGCCTCCCTCTCCCGCGAAGCGGGGGAGGGCCGGGGAGGGGGCCCTTCGATTTCGGCCCACGCGATATAACGACGGCGATCAGGGAGCGATCAGATGACGGGGACCACCATCGCCGGACGCGCCACGGGCCGCGACCGCCCCCGACGCCGGATGCTCGGCGATGATCCCGGGCGGCTCGGGCTGCTCTTCGTCGTGCCGGCGCTGGCGCTGGTGATCGTGTTCCGCATCGTGCCGCTCATCTGGGGCTTCGGCACCTCGCTTACCGATTATGACGGCATGTCGGCGGCGCGCTTCGTCGGCATCGCCAATTATGCGGCGCTAACCCGCGACCCGGTGTTCCTCGACAGCATCGTCAACATGCTGATCCTGCTCGCGACGCTGCCGGTCTGGATCGGGCTGCCGATGCTGCTCGCCATCCTCATCCACCAGGGCGTTCCGGGCGGCAAGCTGTTCCGCGCCGTCTATTTCTTCCCCGCCGTGCTGTCCTCGGTCATCGTCGGCGCGATCTTCAACATGCTGCTGCGCTATGACGGCTCGTTCAACGCCATGCTGAAGGCGCTCGGCTTCTCCGCCGTCGACTGGCTCGGCAACTCGTCCACCGCGCTGTTCAGCCTGATCGCCGTGCAGCTCTGGGCGACCTTCGGCATGAGCCTCCTGATCTTCCTCGCCGGGCTCTCGACGGTCCCGTCCGACATGCTCGAGGCGGCGAAGCTCGATGGCGCCGGGCTCTTCGGAACCTGGTGGCACATCGTCATCCCCTCGATCCGTCCGATCATCGAATTCGCCGCCGTGGTGACGACGATCGGCATGCTGACCTCGATGTTCGGCCTCATCTATGTGCTGACCGCCGGCGGGCCGGGGACGTCGACCACGCTGCCGGAATTCCTCATCTGGCTCGAGCAGGGCCGCATGAACCGGCCGGGCTATGCGAGCGCGATCTCGATGGTGCTGTTCGCGCTGATGGCGGGGCTGGCCTTCATCCAGATCCGCATCATGTCCCGCAACGCCAGCCTCTGAGGGGATAGCATGGCCGCCGTCGAGATCCGCCAGAAGCGCGCGCTGACGATCATCGCGCTGCCCATGGTGTTGCTGGCGCTCTCCTGCGTCTATCCGGTCTTCTTCACGATCAATGCGGCGCTGAAGACGCGCAAGGGCTTCGTGCTTGACCGCTTCGGGCTCGCCAGCGACCCGACGCTCGCCAATTTCGCGCAGGCCTGGAACCAGTCGCGCCTCTCGGAATATTTCACCAACTCGGTCGTGGTGACCATCGGCGCCGTGCTGACGCTGCTCGTCGTCTCCTCGCTCGCCGGCTATGCGCTGGCGGTGCTGCGCTTTCGCGGCGCCAAGATCGTGTTCACGATCATCCTCGTCTCGCTGATGATCCCGGTGCAGGTGGTGCTCGTTCCCTTCTACCGGACGATGATCGCGCTCGACCTCGTCAATTCGCGCGCCGGCCTCGTCATCGCCTATACGGCGTTCTTCCTGCCGTTCAGCGTCTATCTGATGACCGCCTTCTATGCGCGGCTGCCGCGCGAACTCTTCGAGGCGGCGCAGATCGACGGCGCCGGGCTCATCCAAGTCTGGTGGCACATCATGCTGCCGATGGGAAAGCCGGCGCTGATCACGCTCGGCATCCTCAACACGCTCTATTGCTGGAACGACGTGCTGATCTCGCTGCTCGTGCTGCAGGACGAGCGCACGCTGATGGTCGGCATCGCGGCGCTGCGCGGCGAATACACGACCAATGTGCCGCTGCTCGCCGCCGGCATCGTGCTCGCCGCGGCGCCGATCGTCATCATCTACGTGATCTTCCAGCGCCAGATCGTCTCGGGCATCGCCGTCGGCGCGGTGAAGGGGTAAGGGGCGGCGCCGGAAGACGACTTCGGGAGCGGAGACGCCGCATCTTTTCCCTTCACCTCTCCCATGGGGAGAGGTCGGACCGAAGGTCCGGGTGAGAGGAGCGCTCTCCCCGGAGACGCCGTAACCCCTTACCCGCCGGCTTCGCCGTCGACCTCTCCCTCTGGGAGAGGTGAAGGAAGGGGCACCCTTCCGGATCGGCCTGAGGCGGCGACGATACCCCCCCCTCTCCAGCTCTCCCCCACAAGGGTGGAGAGGGCCGCAGCTCGGCCCGCATCGGGGGGGTTATTCAAGGCAAGGAATGGCAGGGCCGGCTCCCTCTCCCGCGAAGCGGGGGAGGGGTGGGGAGGGGGCTCTCTGTGAAGGGTCGGGCGAGCCCTCGCCGCCAACCTCTCCCTCAGGGAGAGGTGAAGGCAAGTGAGCCCGCCCCTATGCCGTCACGCGGCGCTTCGAGGAGAGCATCAGGGCGAGGACCGTCACCACGAACGGGATGGTGTGGATCACCTCGCCGGGGACGCGCGGCAGGATGCCGGGGAGCGCAATGGACAGCGCCTCGAAGGCGCCGAACAGGACAGCGGCGATGGCGGTGCCGACCGGGTGGCGGCGGCCGAGCAGCACGGCGCCGAGCGCGATGAAGCCGCGGCCGGCCGTCATGTCGCGCGTGAAGCCGACGAAGTTGAACATCGCGAGCTGCGCGCCGCCGAGGCCGGCCAGCGCGCCCGAGGCGACGAGGCCATAGGTGCGCAGCCGGTTCGGCGAGATGCCGGCGGCTTCGGCGGCGGCGGGATATTCGCCGACGGCGCGGAAGCGCAGGCCCTCCGGCGTGCGGTAGAGGAAATACCAGATGGCGAAGACGAGGAAGACCGCGAGCCAGGTCAGGTAGGAATGGCCCGAGAACATCTGCGTCAGCACCGGGCCGATGCCGGGGATGGCGTCGAGGAAGGAGAGGTCCAGCGAGGGCACCGCCTTGGACGGCAGATTGATCGAGGTGCCCTTGTCGCCGCCGGTCGCATAGTTGAGCGCGGTGACCGTGCCGCCCGCCGCGATGATGTTCACCGCGAAGCCGACCAGGATCACGTCGGCCTTGAAGCGGAGATGGAACAGAGCCATCAGCGCGCCGAGCAGGCCGCCGACCGCGAGGCCGGCCAGGACGCCGACATACCAGGGCGCATAGGCCGAGACGATGACCGCCGTCAGCGCGCCGATCAGCATCATGCCTTCGAGCGCCACGTTGAGCGAGCCGACGAGATCGGACAGGAGGCCGCCGAGCGAGGCGAACAGGACCGGCGTCGTGGTGCGGATGACCGCAGCGACGAAGGCGGCCGAGAGGATCGTGTCGAAGATCTCGTTCATGTCGACGGGGCTCGCGCGGCGGAGGAGCCGCCCATGATGCGGTTGAGGAAGGCCCGGCCGGGCAGCGTGAAGGACGAGGCGACCAGGAGGATGACGATGCCCTGCACGATGCCGATGACCTCGGCGGGAACGTCGGTGCGATAGCCCATCAGCGCCGCGCCCTGGCGCAGATAGCCATAGCCGAGCGCGACGAAGGGAATGGCGAGCGGGCGGTTGCGCGCCACGATCGCGATCAGGATGCCCTCGAAGGAGAGGCCGCCCTCGAATCCGACCACGATCTTGGCGAAGCCCTGGCCCTGCACGAACAGCGCGCCGAGCAGCCCGCCGATCGCACCCGACGCCGTCATGGCGCTGACCATGATGAAATTGGAGCGGATGCCGGAATAGGCGGCGAAACGGGCATTGTGGCCGGTGAGGCGGAGGCGGAGGCCCCAGGCGGTGCGGTAGAGCAGGAACCAGACGATCGCCACCGCGCCGAGCGCCAGAACGACGCCGAGATCGATGCGGGTGCGGGCGATGAAGGCCGGGTAGACCGCCGAGGCCGGGAAGGCTTCTGAGGCGGTGAGGCCGCTCTTCGGCGAGGCGAGATAGAGGCGGAGGAAGAGATTGGCGATGTCGTAGGCGATGTAGTTCAGCATCAGCGACGAGACGATCTCGTTCGCGTTCAGCTTCGCCTTGGCATAGCCGGGGATGAAGCCGAGAAAGGCGCCGGCCATCATCGCCGCGATGGCAGCGACCGGGATCGAGACCCAGGAGAGCCCGAGCGGCGACAGCGCGATCGCCGCGGCGACCGTGCCGCCGGCATAGACCTGGCCCTGCACGCCGAGGGCGAACTGCCGTGCCTGGAAGACGAGGCTGAAGGCGAGGCCGGCCAGCGCCAGCTTGGCGGAATCGTCGATCCAGTTGCCGACCGTGCGCTTCGAGGACAGCGGCCCGGCGATGAAGGTCTGGAAGGTCTCGAGCGGGTTCTTCGAGGCGATCAGGATGATGACGAGCGCCACGAGCAGCGCGATGACCGCCGCGAACAGGATGCGGCGCGTCTCGTCGAAGAAGATCTTGCCGTTGGTCATGCGAGCGCCGCCTGGCGTTCATGCACCGGCTGCTCGGCGAAACCGAGCATGTAGCTGCCCAGCATTTCCGGCGTCAGTTCGGTGGTGTTGGAGAAGGCCGCGACGATGCGGCCGCGATAGAGCACGATCATGCGGTCCGAGAGCGAGAGCAGTTCGGAGAGATCGGCCGAGGTGAGGAAGACGGCGCTACCCGCGTCGCGGGCGAGCGCGATGCGCTGCCAGATAAACTCGGTCGCGCCGAGATCGACGCCGCGCGTCGGATGCGAGACGAGCAGCAGCTTGGGATCGGAGGAAAGCTCGCGGGCGACGACGACCTTCTGCATGTTGCCGCCCGAGAGCGTGCCGATCGCCGCGTCCGGTCCCGAGACGCGGACGCTGAAACGCTCGATCAGCTCGACCGCATGCTTGCGGATCGCGCCGAGGTCGAGCAGGCCGTGGCGCACGAAGCGCTCGTTTTCGAGCTCGGTCGCGACGATGTTCTCGGCGACGCTGGCACCGCCGGCGCTGCCGGTCGCGATGCGGTCTTCCGGGATATGGGCAAGGCCGGCGTCGCGGCGCTGGTCGACCGGCACGGCGACGATATCGACGCCGTTGAGCTCGACCGAACCCGCTTCGACGGGGCGAAGGCCGCCGATCGCCTCGAAGAGTTCGCTCTGCCCGTTGCCTTCCACCGCGGCGATGCCGACGATCTCGCCGGCGCGCAGCACGATGTCCATGCCGGAGATGGCGTCGAGGCCGCGGTCGTTCTTGATGGTGAGGCCGGAGATGCGGCAAAGATGCGGGTGATCGCCCGGCTTGGCGCGGGTCACCTTCAGCGCCACGTCACGGCCGACCATCATGCGGGCGAGCCCGGCTTCGGTCGCATCCTTCTTGTCGACGCGGCCGACCATCTGCCCGGCGCGCATGACGGAGATCGTGTTCGAGATCTCGATCACTTCCGGCAGCTTGTGCGCGATGAAGAGGACGGTCCGGCCCTGCGCCGTCAGCGAGCGGATGGCGGAGAAAAGCTCCTCGACTTCCTGCGGCGCGAGCACGGCGGTCGGCTCGTCGAGGATGAGGAGTTTCGCGTCGCGGTAGAGCGCCTTCAGGATCTCGACGCGCTGCTGCTGGCCGACGGGCAGCCGCTCGACGGGCGCCTCGACATCGACGGGCAGGCGGAAGCGGTCGGCCAGCGCCTGCACTGTCTCGGCGGCGCGCTTGCGGTCCATCTTGAGGCCGTTGCGCGGCTCGACGCCGAGCACGACATTTTCCGCGACGGTAAAGGAGGGCACCAGCGAGAAGTGCTGGAACACCATGCCGATGCCATGCGCGATGGCGGCACGCGGCGAATGGAGCGTGATCGGGGTCCCGTCCAGGCGGATCTCGCCGGCATTCGGCTGCTCGACGCCGAACAGGATCTTCATGAGGGTGGACTTGCCGGCGCCGTTTTCGCCGACCACGGCATGGACCTCGCTATGCGCGACGGTCAGGTCCACGTTCTTGTTGGCGTGGACACCACCCGGATAGGTCTTGTCGATGCCGATCGCTTCGAGAAAGGGCTTCATTTCGTCCGGCTGGTTGTCACATCAGGCCTGTCCGCCCGGCGGCATGCCGCCGGGCGGGGAAGTCCGAGAGTCCGCGGCGCGAGGCCGCCGGACGGCTCAGTTCATCGTGGTCTCGACCTTGATCTCGCCGGAGACGATCTTGGCTTCCTGCTCCTTGACTTCCTTGCGGACAGCTTCCGGAACGAGAGCGTCGTAGTACTTGTTCTCCGAGATGCCGACTGCGCCTTCCTGCAGGCCGAGGATCGACGAAGTGCCATACTTGGCGCTGCCGTCGAGCGTCTGCTTCAGAAGGAGGAGGAGCGACTCGCCGACCCGCTTCTCGACCGAGGTCAGGATGACGTCGGCCTGGGCCTGGTCGGTGGCGGCGAAGATGGTCGCCTGGTCGCTGTCGACGCCGATGCCGAGCTTCTTGGCATCACGCACCGCCTGGAGGGCGCCGATGCCGGTCGAGCCGGCGATCGGGAAGATCACGTCCGCGCCCTGCTGGATCTGGGCGAGAGCGAGTTCCTTGCCCTTGGCCGGGTCGCTGAACGGATTGGCCGAGTTGACCGTCGCGCGCAGCAGCTTGGCATTCGGGTTGGCCGCCTTGGCGCCCTGCTCGAAGCCGACGACGAATTCGAGGATCACGGAACCCTCGGTGCCGAGGATCTGGCCCATGGTGCCCGTCTTCGAGACCTTGGCCGCCGCATAGCCGGCGAGATAGGCCGCCGTCGAGGTGCGGTACTGCACCGAGAGGACATTGTCGAAGCCGCCCTTGGCATAGTCGACGGTATCGTCGAACAGGATGAACTTCTTGTCCGGATACTGCGGCGCCAGCTCGGCCACATAGGGGGCCATGTCGAAGGTGCCGGTGATAACGACGTCGTAGTCACCATCGGCGGCGTCGGCCAGGGCCGGCTGCCACTTGGAGCGGTCATAGCCGGGCTCGATCGTCTTCACGACGACCGGAAGCTCCTTCATGGCCTGGTCCATGCCGCGCTGGGCGGAATCGAAGAAGCTCTTGTCGCCGAGCGTGCCGTTCAGCACGAGCGCGACCTTGAGCGGGTTCTCCTTGGTGTAGGTCTGAGCCGTCGCCGGGGCGACCATCGCGCCCATGCCCGCCACCATCGTCAACGCCGCCGCGCTCTGCGTCAGCGTCTTCATCATCTTGGTCATAGAACTGGTCTCCCTGCCGACTGGCTGTGACGGCTGACCTCCGTCACATTATTGCTCATGCGCCCCCGATCCGAACCGCTGTGGCTTGCGCCTCGCTGGCCGGCGCCCGACGGGACGATTGATCCTAGGTCAGCGCTTTTTCTGTGCAAGCTCAAAATCTGCCCCGCCCACTGCCAGTTGTTGAGCGTTTTTCGGGCAGGGGCGGATACATGATCGTCGGCTGTGCATGCCAAGGCACGCAACCTGCATGCCGATATCGGCGCAACGTGGATCGGCTCAGGCCGAGATCGCCGCGGCGAACAGGCGGCGGAAGGCGGCGGGATCGACATGCTCGACGACCGTCACCGGCGGCAGGCTCCACTTGCGCGGCAGATCGAGGATCGTCGCGCCGCGGGCGAAGGCGCCGCCGCATTCGACGGCAACGCCAGTCGTGAGCGTCGCCGTCGCGATGCCGCGCTCGACGAGCACCGCCGCCGCGAGCGGATCGGCCGGCGCGAGGCGGTCGCCCTCGCCATAGCCGATCGAGACGCGGCGGAGCTGATCGGAAAGCGCGAGCAGGAAATCGCGGCGCGGGCCGGCCGGCGCGGCGGCGAAGAGCGCGTCGAGATCATCGCCCGCGAGCGCCGCCTCGACGCAGGGCTCCCAAGGCACCATGACCGTCGGCAGCGGCAGCGGCAGCGCCAGCACCATCGCCGCCGCTTCGGGATCGGCGAGGATGTTGAACTCGGCCGCGCCGGTGACATTGCCGCGGCCGAACACCGTTCCGCCCATGATGACCAGCTCGCCGAGACCTCGCGCGATCTCCGGCTCGGCGGCGAAGGCGAGGGCGAGGTTGGTGAGCGGCCCGAGCGCGAGGATATCGATCGGCTCGCCAGCCTTCGCGGCTTCGCGCAGCGTCGCGCGCAGGAAGTCGACGGCGTTCCGCGAGGCGATGTCGGCCTGCCTCGCCGGTCGCGGCGCACCGCCGAGTCCGTCCTCGCCATGCACGTCGGCTGCATCGATCGCCGCGCCGATCAACGGCCGCGCGGCGCCGGCATGCACCGGTGCGTCGCAGCCGAGAATGGCCAGCGTGGCGAGGATATTGTCGGTCGCCTGATCGAGCGCGACATTGCCGAACGATGTGGTGACGAAGGCGGGCGCCCGGCCGAGCGCCACGAGCAGCGCAAGCGCGAGGGCGTCGTCGGTGCCGCCATCGGTGTCGACGAGGAGACGGCGGGCCATCATGCTGCCTCCCGCGCGGCGGCGACGCGGCGCCAGAACGTGTCATAGGCGCCCTGATAGTCGGCGCGGATCTCGCCATAGGCGCGGCGGGTCAGGCGGCGGTCGTCGACGATTCGCTCGCCGGCCACCCAGACATGGCGCGTGTCGCGGCCCGAGCCGGAATAGACCAGCAGCGTCGCGAGATCGGGGGCCGGCGACCAGCCGGGTCCGCGCATGTCGAGAGCGACGAGGTCGGCCGCGTTGCCGCTTTGCCGACTGCCGATCTCATGCTCGAGGCCTAGCGCGCGGGCGCCGTCGATGGTCGCCATGCGCACCAGTTCGCGCGAGGAGATCGGCTGCGCCCGGCGCTCGCGATGCGAGGCGACGAGGCCGGCGACGCGCATTTCCGCGACCATGTCGTAGCTGTTGTTGGCTGCGACATTGTCGGTGCCGAGCGCGACCGTGACGCCGGCACGCTTCAGTGGCACGACTGGGCAGATCGCCTCGCGGCCCGAGCGGAGGCCGGCCGAGGCGCAATGCGCCACCGACGCCGCCTCCGCGCGGGCGAAGACGGCGATGTCCTCGTCCGAAAGATCGAGGCAGTGCGCGGCATGGATGCGGCCGCCGAAGAAACCGGCTTTTTCGAGCGCGACGGAGGCGGTGGTGCCGTAGCGGGCGAGCGTCTCCTCATTGTCTTCCGGGCCGCAGGCCATGTGCAGATGGATGCCGCACCCGAGGCGGTTGGCGACGCGCACCTCCTCGGCGAGCAGCGCCTCGGTGTTGTCGACATAGGGCGCATGCGGCCCGAACCACGGGATGATGCGGCCGTCGGCCGAGCGCTGGCCCTCCACGAAGGCGGCGGCTCTGGCGAGTTCCTCGGCGCCGCGCACCTCGTCGCCGAGCTGCACGATGCCATAGGCGATGACGGCCCTGAGCCCGGCGCGGCCGGCGGCGCCGGCGATCTCCTCGCCGAAGAAATACTGGTCGCAGAAGGTGGTCGTCCCGGACAGCGCCATCTCGGCGCAGGAGAGCGCCACGGCCGGCGCGACATCCTCGGCGACCATGGCGAGCTCCGGCTCGCGGATGGTGTTGTACCAGCCGTCCATGGTGAGCAGGCTGTGGCCCTCGGCATGGCCGCGGAACAGCACCATCACGCTATGGGTATGGGCATTGACGAGGCCGGGCATCAGGAGATGGCCGGACAGATCGGTGACGCGGTCGAAGCCGGCGCCGCCCGGCTTCGTGGATGCCGGCCCCAGTTCCGTGATGCGCCCGTCTTCGATCACCAGCCAGCCATCCTCGACGACCCGGTCGTCGGGGTCGACGGTCATGAGGCTGGCGCTGTGGATCAGTTCTCGTGTCATGCGGGTCGTCCGGCGGTCGCAAAAGGGCCGCCAGATTCGCATGGTTTCGCCGGGAGGCAAGCCGCGATTGGCGGCACCGGGGCGGCGAATGTTCGGTCGGGGACGGGGAGTTTGAGGGTAGGTGACGCAAGACCCTCACCCCGGCCCTCTCCCAAGGGGAGAGGGGGCGCCTACCTTGGCGGTTCTTCCGCCTTTCTTCGTCTGCCGCGAGCGAAGCGATCCAATCAGCCTGTCATTGCCGGGCTTGACCCGGCAATCCAGACTTCGCAGCACGACGCCTCGGTGGCGAAAGAAAGCCTGGGTTGCCGGGGCAAGCCCGGCCCACGACAGGATTTTTGAAGCCTTACGCCGCGACCCCCTCGCCGAAGCGCGGGATGATCGAGGAGATCTTGTCGCCGGTGAACTTGGCGACCCAGCCGTCCGGCGTCACGAACAGGCGGATGCAGGTGAAGCGCGGCTCCGGACCCATGTCGAACCAGTGCTGCGTGCCGGCCGGCACCGAGAGCAGGTCGTCGCGGGTGCAGACCACCTGATAGACCTTGTCGCCGAGATGCAGGTAGAAGGCGCCCGAACCCTCGACGAAGAAGCGGACCTCGTCCTCGTCATGGGTGTGCTCGTCGAGGAACTTGGC
>CAWZZK010000203.1:0-16584 GCA_963966455.1 Kaistia sp.
AAGCGCCGCAAGAGCCACGAGATAGGGGATAGCGAGGATCACATAGGACGAGACGCCGAGCGTCTGCATGCGGAGCGCCAGCGCATCGGAGAAGCCGAACAGGAGGCAGCCGGCCAGGATGCGCAGCGGATCGCCGGCGGAGAAGATGAGGATCGCCACCGCCATGAAGCCGCGGCCGGACGACATGTTCTCCGTGAACATCGTCGTGTAGCCGAGCGAGAGATGGGCGCCCGCGAGCCCGGCGAAGACGCCGCAGAGCAGCGAGGACGTGTAGCGGATCTTGGCGATCGAGATTCCGAGCGCTTCGGCCGCCTCCGGCTTTTCGCCGACGACGCGGATATAGAGGCCGAGCTTGGTGCGCTTGTAGAAGAGGATGAAGAGCGGCACCGCGATGAAGGCGACATAGACGAGAGGCGTATAGCCCGAGATCATCTGGCCGAACCAGCCCATCTCCTTGGCGAAGGGGATGCGCACCACCGGCAGCCCGACAAGGCCATGGCCGAAGATCGAGCCGCGCGTTCCGAAGATCGCCTTCAGGAGCGAGACCGTCATGCCGCCGGCGAGGATGTTGAGCGCGAGGCCGACCACGACCTCGTTGGCGCGGAAGGTGACAACGAGCAGCGCGAAAGTGAAGGCGAGCGCCAGGGCGGCCAGAACGCCGCACAGCATGCCGATCCAGGGCGACCCGGTCGCGATCGTGCCGATCACCGCGAAGAAGGCGCCGAGCAGCATCTGCCCTTCGAGGCCGATATTGAAGATGCCGGCGCGGGTGGTGAACGATCCGCCGAGCGCCACAAGCAGGATCGGCGCCGTGGTGCGGAGCGTCGCGACGATCAGCGTCACATTGAAGAGGCGTTCTAGAATTTCCAACGGCGCTCTCCCGCGGAACTGTCGGACGGGCGGCGGCGGATGACGATCTGCGCCGAGACGGCCAGGATGATGAGGGCCTGGATGACGGTGATGATCTCGCGCGAGGCGGTGGTATCCACCTCGAGCAGCAGCGAGCCGCTCCGGAGCGCGCCGAAGAACAGCGCCGTGCCGATGGTGCCGATCGGGCTGCCATTGGCGAGCAGCGCCGCGATCACGCCGTCGAAGCCGAAGCCGGGCGCAAAGCCTTCCATGAAGCGGTGATGGACGCCGAGCGACTCGATGCCGCCCGCGAGCCCGCCCACGGCGCCCGAGACGAGCAGCAGGACGAAGGTCTGCTTCTTGATGTCGATGCCGCCATATTCTGCGAATTTCGGATTGGCGCCCATCTCGGTGACGGCATAGCCGCGCGCGGTGCGCGTGAAGAACAGCCAGACTCCGATGGCGAGCGCGATGCCGATGAAGAGGCCCCAATTGGCGCGCGAATAGGAGAAGATCTGCGGAAGATACGCGCTTTCGAGGATCGGCGGCGTATCGGGCGCGCCGCCGGCGCGCTTGAAGACATTGATCGTCAGATAGGAAGTGGCCAGCACCGCCACATAGTTGGCGAGGATGGTGGAGACGACCTCATTCGTATTGTAGCGGGCGCGGAAGAAGGCGGGGATCGCGATCCAGGCCATGCCCATCAGGGCGGCGAAGCCGAGACCGACCAGCACATGCAGCGCATGCGGCAGGCCGAAGCTGAAGCCGACCCAGGTCGCCGCGAAGCCGCCAACGAAGAGCTGGCCCTCGATGCCGATATTGAACAGGCCGCCGCGCAGCGAGATGCAGGCGGCGATGCCGCAGACGAGGATCGGCGTCGTCTGCAGCAGCGTGCCGGCGATGCGCTCGGGGCTGCCGAAGGCGCCGTCGAGCAGCGTCACGAACACCTTCCACGGGCTCTCGTTGACGGTCAGGATGACGACCGCGCCGAGGGCGAGCGCGATGCCGATCGCGATGACCTGCCCGAGATAGGGCGACAGGCGGTCGATCATGCCACGGCCTCCCGTTCGACCAAATGGCCATCGGCATCGACGCCGGCCATCATCAGTCCAAGGCGTTCCTCGGAGACGGCGCCGCCGTCGACATCGCCCATGATCCATCCTGCGAACATCACCAGGATGCGGTCGGCGAGCGCGATCAGTTCGTCGAGCTGCACGGAGATCAACAGGATCGCCTTCCCTTCGCCGCGCTGGCGCATGATCTCGGAATGGATCTGCTCGGTGGCGCCGATATCGACGCCGCGCGTCGGCTGGTCGACGAGCAGCACGCTCGCATCGCCGGAGAATTCGCGCGCCAGCACGACCTTCTGGATATTGCCGCCCGAAAGGCTTTTCACCGGCGTCTCGGCGCTGCGGGTGCGGATGTCGAAGCGCTCGATCAGCTTCTTCGACTGTACCGCGAGATAGGAACGGTCGATGACGCCATGGCGCGACCAGGGCGCGCGATCCTGCCGGCCCATCAGGAGATTGAGCGAGACGCTGGCATTGCGGTCGACTCCGCGCACCAGGCGGTCGCCCGGAACATGGCCGACGCCGGCGGCGCGGATGGCGCGCGGCGAGAGACCGGTGAGCGGACGGCCGGCGAGCGACACGGCGCCATGCGTCGAGGGCCTGAGGCCGGAGAGCACTTCCGCGAGCTCGGTCTGGCCGTTGCCGGCGACGCCGGCGATGCCGACGATCTCGCCGGCCCTCACATTGAACGAGACCCCGCGCAGCGCATGCAGGCCGCGATCGTCGCGCGCCCAGAGATCGTCGACCGCGAGCACGGGCGCACCGGCGACCGGCGGGCGCGGGCGGCGATCGAAGGAGACAAGGCGGCCGACCATCATCTGCACGAGGTCGGATTTCGTGAGCTCCGAGGTCGGCTTGGTCGCGACCTCGCGGCCATGGCGGAGCACGGTGACGGTGTCGGAGACCTCCATCACCTCTTCCAGGTGATGCGAGATGAAGAGCACGGTCATGCCCTGGGCGACGAAGCCGCGCAGCGTCTCGAAGAGATCGCGGCTCTCCTGCGGCGTCAGCACCGCGGTCGGCTCGTCGAGGATGATGGTGCGGGCGCCGCGGGCGAGCACCTTCAGGATCTCGATGCGCTGCTCGATGCCGACCGAAAGGAGACCGACGCGCTCGGTCGGGTCGACCTTGAGACCGAAGCGGCGCGACAGTTCCGCGGTGCGCTCGATCTGCGCGGCATGGTCGATGAGGCCGCCCTTCACGATCTCCATGCCGAGAAAGACGTTCTCGGCGACGGTGAGCGACGGCACCAGCTTGAAATGCTGATGCACCATGCCGATGCCCGCTGCGATCGCCGCGGCGGGATTGGCGAACTGCGTCGGCTGCCCGTCGATCAGGATCTCGCCCTCGTCGGGCTGCAGGAGGCCGAACAGGACATTCATCAGCGTCGTCTTGCCGGCGCCGTTCTCGCCGATGATGGCGTGAATGCTGCCGCGACGGACGGCAAGGCTCACCGCTTCGTTGGCGACGAAGCTGCCGAAACGCTTGGTGATCGATCTGAGCTCGACGGCGAGGGTCATTGTGCGACGGTTGCCTGAGAAGGCGCCTTCTTCACCTCTCCCGGAGGAAGAGGTCGACAGCGAAGCCGGCGGGTGAGGGGCCTGACCTCTCCGGAGAGGGCACAACCCCTCACCCGGACCTTCGGTCCGACCTCTTCCTCTGAGAGAGGTGGCGCGGCGGTGATCTGCCGGAGCAGGCCATCCGCCGCGCCGCAGCCCTTACTTGACGGTCGGAACGGTGATCTTGCCGTCGACGACTTCGGCCTTCAGTTCCTCGACGCGGCTCTTCACCTCGGCGGGAATCTTGTCCGTAACCTTCGGGCAGAGCAGCAGCTCGACGCCACCGGTCTTCAGGTCATAGGTGTGCACCGAGCCGGGCTCGATCGGCTTGCCGTCGACGAGGTCCTTGACGAGGTTGTAGACCGCCACGTCGCCGCGCTTCAGCATCGAGGCCATGACATGGCCGGGCGCCACGTCGCACTGGTCGATGTCGACGCCGATCGAATATTTGCCGGCGGCGGCCGAGGCCTGCAGCACGCCCTCGCCGGTCGGGCCGGCGACGTTGTAGACGATGTCCGAGCCCTGGCCGTAGAGCGCCATGGTCAGCTCCGAGCCCTTGGCCGGATCGTCGAAGGTGCCGGCGAAGACGCTGTCGACGCGGACGTCGGGTGCCGCGGCCTTGGCGCCGGCCTCGTAGCCGCCGAGGAAGTCGCGGATGACGGGGATGTCACGGCCGCCGACGAAACCGATCGCCTTGCCGTCGCCCATGCCCTCGATGGCGCTGCCCTTCTCGGCCATCAGCGCGGCGAGCGCGCCGGCCAGGAACGAGCCCTGGTTCTGGGCGAAATTGGCATAGATGATCTGCTTGGAATCGAGCACGCCGTCGATGAACACGAACTTGGTGTTCGGATAGGCGGCGGCGGCCTTCTGCAGCGCGTCGACCAGCTCCCAGCCCATGACGAAGACGAGATCGTATTCGCCCGACTTGCCGACATTGTTGAACTGCTCTTCGTAGTCGAGCGCGCGGTTGCCGGTGTCGATCAGCTTTACTTTGACGCCGAGATCGGTCTCGGCCTTCTTGAGGCCGTTGACGATCGACACGCCGAAGCCCTGGGCGAAATAGCCCGAGATGGCCGCAATCGAGACGTCCTTGGCGGACGCGGCCGAGGCAGCGAGCGCAAGCGCCGAGGCGCCGCAGATCGCGATGAGACGACGGGACCAGCTGGACATGATGAACCCTACCCCTGGAGTTGATTGAGCCGCCCGCTCCCCGGGCACGGCACGCCATCGACGATGCGGAACGACCGGCTTCGTTGTTCCCTGCGCCGGACCGAACTCGTTGATGGTCATACAATCCTGACGCAGTTTCGCCGCTTGTCAACGGCATTCGATGCCCGCTTTGCGACCACGCCTGTCCGATCAGCAGGCATGATCGCCGTTCCGCTCCGCCCGCATCGCGACCGCTGCGCCAGAATCCCGATATGGCACCGCGAGTTGGCGCTTTCCCTCGCCCGCGCGGCGTGTGGCGGCAAGCCGGACCACCCCGCCGCGAAGGCCATGACTGGTTAATTTTCGCGCCCGGAAGAAGTGCGCCAGCACATTTTTTTGGCATGCACGCCTGATTGACAAAATCCAAATCCGGCGCACAGGATTGTTAGACCATCAACGAATTGGTCCCGGCGCATCGCCGTGGAGTGATGCTCCGGTTGGCTGGAACGGAGAGTCGCATGCCAACAATCAAGCAGGGAACCAAGCGTCGCTCGCCATGGACAGTGGCGGCCGGCATTCTGACCATGGCGACGGTCGGCCTCGCCCTCGCGGCCGGCCCCGCCGCCGCCGACGGCATCACGCTGAAGGTGTTCGGCGGCTCGACGCTGGACAAGCTCGCGCCGCGTCAGGCGCCCGAGGTGCAGGCCAAGATCCAGCAGGAGGTCATCGACGGCTTCCTGAAGGCCAATCCCGACGTCGCGGCGGTGGAGTGGGACGCGCAGGGCCCGCAGGGCGACGCGATCCAGCGGGTGATGACCGCCCGCATGGCCGACCAGGAGATGGACCTCATCGCCTGCCCGGCCTTCTACACCAACGGCGCCTATGTCCGGCGCAAGCTGGTGATGCCGATCACCGAGCAGATCAAGCCGTTCCAGGACCGCATCGACGCCGCCGCGCTCGGCGCGTTCACGATCAACGGCGAAGTCTATGGCGTGCCGATCTCCACGCTCTCGACCTCGACGATCTATTACAACGTCGACCTCTTCAAGAAGCTCGGCATCCCGGTCCCGCCGACCTATGACGACCTCAAGGCGGCCGTGCCGAAGTTCAAGGAAGCCGGGATCATCCCGCTGCTGCACCAGGGCTCGAACACGGTCATGTGGCCGATGTGGTATTTCGAGACGCTGTCGCAGTCGACGGGCGATGCCGTCGCGAAGACCCAGAAGAACCTCGAAGGCACCGCCAAGTTCTCCGATCCGCAGGATGTCGAGGCCTTCGCGCTGATCAAGCAGTGGGTCGACGACGGCATCCTCTCCAAGGATTCGCTCGCGGTCGACATGGACGGCATGCGCGCCGCCTTCGCGGCCGGCAAGAGCGCGATGTATTACGGCGGCACCTGGGAGATCCCCTCGCTGCAGTCGAGCGTCAAGGACTTCCAGTGGGGCGTGTTCGCCTTCCCGAAGATGCCCGGCACGCCCGGCAATCCGGGCCATGGCGGCGGCGCCGACAACGGCATCTGCGTCTCGGCCTCGATCCCGCCCGAGAAGCTCGACGCCGCGATCCGCTTCATCGGCTATCTGACGCAGCCCGAGGTCGCCTCGCTCTATCTCGCCCCCGAGCAGCCGATCGCGGCTTCGATCAAGGGCGTGCCGCAGATCGAGGACGCCTATGCCGTCGAACTGCGCAAGGAGGCCTTCCCGGCGACGATCAAGTTCCTCGACTGGATCTGGCCGTCGGAAGTCTCGACCGCGACCGCCTCGGCCATCGCCGGCGTCGTCGGCGGCACGACGACCCCCGAGGCCGCCGCGCAGTCGATCCAGGCCGTGTTCGACGACCTGAAGGCGCAGGGCCAGTGGCCGCCGAAGTAAGGCCGCTTGCCTGAACGCTGAACAGAGACCGGCCGCCCTCTCCTCTCCCTCCCCCAAGGGCGGCCGCCCGTCCCGCGAAGCCAGCTCCTCGTCGCCGGCTTCGCGGGACGCGATCTCCCGCAACCCCGCGAGCCTCGAGAGCCCCATGACCGCCTCACGCGCCGAACGGCAGAAATTCTCCATCGGCTACCATCTGAACAGCTGGGACCTCGCCGGCCTGCCGCTGACGCCGGCCATCGAGTTCCTGGCCAAGCAGGGCTTCGGCTGGTTCGAGATCCTGGCCTTCACCAGCCTTTCCGACCAGTACGCCCGCAAATACATGCAGCTCGGCAACCAGGCGCCGATGGGTGTCACGACCGACACCGACATCCTGCGCCGCTATGCGCTGCTTTCCGAGGCCCAGAGCGCCTATGGGATCAACCTGTCCTCGCTCTACTGCAATGCGATCTTCACCAACCCCGTCGCCTGGGAATATGAGCGTGACGTGCTCGTCGCCCTCGCCCGCCTCCTGAAGGGCTTCGGCGCGCCGGTGCTGGTGCTCGGCGGCGGTCCGTCGGAGGGCGTCGCGGGCGAGCATACGGCCGAGGACTACAAGGCCTTCTGCCGCTCGCTCGAGGATATCGGCCGCCGCACGCATGACCTCGGCATCGAGACGGTCTATCATCCGCATCTCGACACCTTCATCGAGCGCCGCGACCAGCTGGACCGCATGATGGACGAGCTCGACACGCGCCATGCCGGTCTCTGCATCGACCCGGCCCATCTCGCCCACACCAATTCCGATCCGGTCGGGACGCTGAAGACCTATGTCGAGGCGGTCCGCTACATGCATCTGAAGGACACCCGCGTCGATCCGGCCCTGAAGGGCTATGACCGCTACGCCGCCTTCTGCGAGCTCGGCGCCGGAGTCGTCGACCTGCCGGGCCTCGTCGACGTCCTGCTCGACGCCGACTATTCCGGCCTTGCCATCATCGAGCTCGACGCCTCGCAGAAGACCGCCGAGCAGTCGACGCTGGAGAGCATCGCCTATGTCCGCGACACGCTCGGCCTCGTGCTGACGCCCGGTCAGGCCGCATGAGCACGCTGCCAGCCTCGGGAGCCCACGCCCGAGCTGGCCGGCGAAGCCGGCCGGCACGCGATCCCTCGGGCGACGGCCTTGCCGCCGCCGCGATGATCCTGCCGGCCGGCGTCCTGTTCGCGCTGTTCTATGTCTGGCCCTTCGCCAGCGGTTTCTGGCTGTCGCTGCACAACTGGGACGGCTTCTCGGCGCCAGTCTTCATCGGCCTCGGCAATTATGTCCGCCTCGCTTCCGATCGCATCTTCCTCGGCGCGATCGAGAACAACATCATCTTCGTCGTCGCGATCCTGATCCTGAAGAATGTGCTCGGCCTCGCGCTGGCGCTGCTCCTCAACCGCGCGCTCATGGGCCGCGCCTTCTTCCGTGCCGCCTCCTTCGTGCCGGTGACGATGTCCTTCGTCGCGGTCGGCCTCTTGTGGTCGTGGATCTACAATCCGGTGTTCGGGCTCCTCAATGCCGGCCTCGACCTTTTCGGCCTCGGCTTCCTCAAGCATTCGTGGCTCGGCGACGCCAACACCGCGCTCTATGCCATCATCGCCGTCGATGTCTGGAAATGGCTCGGCTTCCACGGCGTCATCTATCTCGCGGGGCTGCAGACGATCCCGGCCGAGCTCTATGAGAGCGCGACCATGGACGGCGCAGGTCGCGTCCGCCGCTTCTGGCATGTGACGCTGCCGCTCATCATGCCGATCGTGTTCATCAATTCGATCCTCGGCCTCTCCGGCGCCTTCGTGCGCAATTTCGATATCGTCTATGTGCTGACCAAGGGCGGCCCCAACCACGCCACCGAGGTGGCGCTGACCTATATGATGACCAAGGCCTTCCAGGACGGCGCGATGAGCTATGCCTCGGCCATGGGCTATGTCCTCTTCCTCATCGTCGGGCTCGCCTGTGTCGGGCTGCTCGCGCTGATGCGGCGGCAGAGGATGGCGCTGTGACCGACATCGCCGCTTCCCCCGCCGCGCCCGCGCGCCGCACCGATCTCGCCACCACGCTCGCCACGCTCGGCTGGCGCGGGGTCGGCGAACTCGCCCTCGTCTATGCCGCGCTGATCGTCGTCTTGCTGCAGACGATCTATCCGCTGTTCTGGGTGCTGTCGGGCTCGCTCAAGACCAAGAACGAGATCATCACCAATGTCTGGGGGCCGCCCGCCGGCCTCGAATTCGGCAACTATGCCGAGGCCTGGAAGATGGCCGGCATGGGGATGCGCATCGTCAACAGCGTCTCGATCACGGCCGCGGCGCTGATCGTCCTCGTCGCGGCGGCGACCCCCTGCGCCTATGCGCTGGCGCGGCTGCGCTTTCGCGGCCGCGGCGTCGTCACGGCCGCCATCGTCGCCGCGATGTTCGTGCCGCCGCAGGTGATGGCGATCCCGCTCTTCATGGTCGCGCGCGATCTCGGCCTCATCAACAACCGGCTCGGCGTCGCGGTCATCTATGCCGCGAGTTCGCTGCCGCTCTCGGTCTTCATCCTCCGAAGCTTCTTCCTGACGCTGCCGGCGGATCTCGAGGACGCCGCGCGCGTCGACGGCGCCTCGCGCTTTCAGGTTCTTCTTCACATCATGCTGCCGCTGATCCGCCCGGGCGTCGCGCTCGTGCTGATCTTCGGCTTCATCGAGATCTGGAACGACTTCTTCCTCGCCTTCCTGCTGCTTCGGAAGCCCGAACTGCAGACCATTCCGCTCGGGCTCGTCAGCTTCTTCCAGCAATACGACTCGCTCTGGAACCTCTATTTCGCGGCATTGATGATCACGACCCTGCCGGTGATCATCGTCTTCCTGCTGATGCAGCGGCAGTTCATCGCCGGGCTCACGGCCGGCGCGGTAAAGGGTTGACATGAACGACAAGGTGATCGGCGTCGGCGTCATCGGCTGCGGAGAGATCGCGCAGCTCATGCACCTGCCCTATCTCGACGAGCTTCCCTCGCTCCGGATCGCGGCGCTCTGCGATATCTCGGCCGGCGTGCTCGAAAAGCTCGGCGCGCAATATGGCGTCGAGGCGCTCTATGCCGATTATCGCGCGCTCCTCGCCGATCCCGCGGTCGATGCCGTCGTGATCTGCACCTATGACCATGGCGAGATCGTCCAGGCGGCGCTGACGGCCGGCAAGCATGTGCTGGTCGAGAAGCCGCTCGCCTTCACGCCCGAAGAAGCGCGGCCGCTGGTCGAACAGGCCGAGGCGAGCGGGCTGGTCGCCATGGTCGGCTACATGAAGCTATATGATCCCGGCTACGAGATCGGCCTTTCGAAGATCGCCGCGATCGGCAAGCCGCGCGCCATCCGCATGCATGATTTCGCCGGCCGATTCGACCGCTATGGCGCGCTCTATACGCAGCATCGCGCCAGCGACATTCCCGCCGACGTGATGGCGACGGCGCGGGCCGCCGCGGGCGCGCGCATCGATGCCTCGCTCGGCGCGAGCCATGCCGGCTATCGCGATCTCTATCTCATGCTGCTGATGCTCGGCAGCCATGACCTCGCGGTGCTGCGCGGCGCCTTCGGCAGCGACGGCAAGGTGCTCTATGCCCAGCCGGTCGGCGGCGACCAGTTGCTCGCCGTGCTCGATTATCCGGGCGGCGTGCCCTGCACGCTCGAGATCGGCGTCGCCAAATATGAATGGTGGGACGAGTATCTCGAGGTGCATGGCGACAAGGACGAGGTCCGCGTCAGCTTCCAGAACCCCTACTGGCGCCACGCCTCGGCGATCGTGACGCTGAAGGAAGAAGCCGATGGCGGCGAATCCTCGCGGACGCTGCCGGGCGTTCCCGACACCTCGTTCCGCCGCGAGTGGAAGCACTTCGCCGATTGCGTGCTGAACGGCGCCACGCCGCGCACGCCGCTTTCCGGCGGCCTCGCCGATCTCGACCTCGCGGTCCGGATCATCCGCGCCATGCCGCCGAAGCCGGCCTGACGCACCGACCCGAACCCAGAAGGAGGCTGCCATGCTGATCGCGCTTACCGGCTCCAGCGGACTGCTCGGCCGCGCCATCGCCGATGCGCTGATGGCGGCCGGGCATCACGTGCGCGGCATCGACACCTCGCCGCCCACGACGAAGCTCTCCGCCCATCTCAATGTCGGCCTCGAGGGTTTCGGCTCGGCGGTGCAGGCGCTCGCCGGCGCCGATGCCGTGATCCACGCCGCCGCCATCCCGCGGCCGACCGGGCGCACGGCGACCGACGTGTTCCAGGTGAACATGGCGCTCGCTTTCAATGTCGTCGAGGCGGCGGTGACGCTCGGCATCCGCCGGCTGGTCTATGCCTCGTCCTTCAGCGTGCTCGGCTTTCCCTTCTTCGTGAAGCCGGTCGCGCTCTCCTATCTGCCGATCGACGAGGACCACCCGCTCGCCCCGCAGGATGCCTATGCGCTGTCCAAGACGCTGGGCGAGGAGATCGTCGAGGCGGCGGTGCGGCGCGGCAAGATCGATGCGGTCAGCCTGCGCATGCCCTGGATCCAGAGCCCCGAGACCTTCTTGAGGGAAGTCGGCCCGCGCCGCGAAAGTGCCGAATCCGGCCGTGACCTCTGGTCCTATATCGATGCGCGCGATGCCGCGGCTGGCTTCCGCGCCGCGGTCGAGGCGCGCAACGAG
Organism: Kaistia sp.; assembly: GCA_963966455.1. Classification (GTDB taxonomy): domain Bacteria; phylum Pseudomonadota; class Alphaproteobacteria; order Rhizobiales; family Kaistiaceae; genus Kaistia; species Kaistia cartagenensis. The sequence continues at coordinate 11,159 of CAWZZK010000203.1, forward strand.
GGGCATCTCCGCCTCTTCCTGTCGGCGGCGGACACCTATAGCGAGACGCCGACGCTGGATCTCATTCATACCGCGTTCGGCAACCTGCCGCTCAAGCATCCGATCAGCGGCCACCAAGCGGTGATCGACACCACGTCCGCGCGCGACGCGCTCGGCTTCGTCGCCCGGCATTCCTGGCGCGACTACTGACAACCGGCGACATCCGAGGAATGAAAGTCATGGCTGCGGGACGCTTCGACGGCAAGGTTGCCCTCATCACCGGCGGCGCCGGCGCGATCGGCCTCGCGGCCTGCCGCCGCTTCGCCTCCGAAGGCGCGGCGATCGCCCTTCTCGACCGCGACCCGAACCGCATCGCCGCCGCCGAAAAGGAACTGCGCGAGGCCGGCGTCACCCTCTTCGCCACCGCCGTCGATGTCGGCGACGAAAGCGGCGTCGCGGCCGCGGTCGACGCGTCGGTCGCGGCGCTCGGCCGGCTCGACATCGTCTTCAACAATGCCGGCATTCCGGGCGTCGTCGCGCCGGTGCACGAGCTTTCCGCCGCCGACTTCGACGATATCGTCCGGGTGAACCTCCGCGGCGTCTTCCTCGTGCAGCGCTATGCACTGCGCGCCATGATCGCGGCGAAGACCAGGGGCTCGGTGGTCAACATGGCCTCGTCCATGTCGGGCTGGGACATCCTCGCCGGCGGCGCCGGCTATGCCTCGACCAAGCACGCCATTCTCGGCCTGACGCGGGCGGCCGCCTTCGACATGGCCCGCTACGGCATCCGCGTCAACGCGGTCTGCCCCGGCGTGATCGAAACCCGCCTCGGCGTGCCGGCCGGCAGCGAGGACGAGTATGAGCGCGGCATCGCGCGCTTCGCGAACCGCATCCCGCTGCGCCGCATCGGCCAGCCTGAGGACGTCGCCGCGGTCGTCGCCTTCCTCGCCTCCGACGACGCCCGCCATGTCACGGGCGCCGGCTGGCTCATCGATGGTGGCCAGACCATGCAGAGCTGGGCCAACGCGCCCGACGCCGAGGCCTATCCGCTCGAGCTCTGATCCTCAGGGCCGCAGCGCCAGCGCGTCGAATTCGGCAAAGGCCCCATCCGGGATCGGCGCGTCGAAGAGATCGACATTGCGCTGCATGCTCGACGGCTTCGCCGTGCCGACCAGAACCGTCGAGACGGTGTCGCTCGCCAGTGGGAAGGCCATGGCGGCGGCCCCGAGCGAGACGCCATATTTCTTCGCCACCGCTTCCATGCCGTTGACGCGGCGGATGACGTCGTCCGAGGCCGGCTCATAGTCGAAATGCGCGCCCGGCTGCGCGCCGGTCGCGAGGATGCCGGAATTGAACACGCCGCCGATGACGAGCGTCGTGCCGGTCTCGCGGCAGCGCTGCAGCAGTTCGCGCTCGGCGCTGCGGTCGAGCAGCGTGTAGCGGCCGGCGAGCAGGATGCAGTCGATCGGCGCGCGCGCCATGACGTCGAGGCAGACCTCTGTCTCGTTGACGCCGAGGCCGATCGCCTTGACCGCGCCGGACGATTTCAGTTCGTCGAGCGCCTTCATGCCGCCATCCATCAGGTCGCGGAAATGGCGGGCATTCTCCTCCTCGCCATGCGTCAGCACGCCGATATCGTGCACATACAGGATCTCGACGCGGTTGGTGCCGAGCCGCGCCAGGCTGAACTCGACCGAGCGCATCACGCCGTCATAGGAATAATCGTAGTCGGCGCGGAAGGGCAGCGGATCGGCGAAGCCGTAGTCCGGCACCTCGTTCTCCGGCACCGGTGACAGCAGCCGGCCGACCTTGGTCGAGATCACATAGGAGGCGCGCGGCTGGCTGCGCAGGAACTCGCCCAGCCGATGCTCGGAGAGGCCGTGGCCGTAGCGCGGCGCCGTGTCGAAATAGCGGATGCCGGCGTCCCAGGCGACGGCGAGCGTCGCCTCGGCATCGTCGCGGCTGATCGGCCGATAGAGATTGCCGATGCCCGCGGCGCCGAAGGACAGCGTCGTGACCTCGAGATCCGTCCGTCCGATCCTGCGCGTCTGCATCCTCGTCTCCTCCACTCGGCTAGCGACCAGCTTCGTTTACCTATGAACAGATCATTCGTGAAGCCCTCGCAACCGCCGCGGCTCGGCAGCGAGGCCCGGGTAGCGGGACCTCGCGCAACGCCTCTTCCACAGGAGCGGCGATCTTCGCGAATTCGCAGCATTTCATACTCATGAAGTAGCCAGAATTGGTATTCCGATCCTTATCGCGCTGCCGCGCGGTCGGTAGGGTGCCACCATGAGCCACTGCGAGCGTGAGCCCGCGGAAGCCACGGGATCAGCCACTTGAGGCGGGCAGCGGCCCGCGCTGGGGGATAAAATGAAGAACAAGAGCATCATCGGCCTCGCCGTCGCGGCGGGCCTATCCGTTCTCGCGCCGGCGGCCTTCGCCGAGGGCCTCGCCGGCGCGCCGGCGCCCTTCGACAAGGGCGGCGTCAAGATCGCGGTGGTGAGCTATCTCGGGGCCGGCGACTGGCTGCAGGCCTTCGAGCAGGGCGTGAAGCGCCAGGCCGACGCGCTGGGCATCGAGGCGAACATCTCGCAGGCCCGCAACGACATCAATGCCGAGCGCGAACTGATCCAGCAGGCGATCAATCTCGGCGTGAAGGGCATCATCATCAACAACGGCCAGCCCGAGGCCCTGAAAGACGTGGCGCAGGCCGCGCTCGACGCCGGCATCCCGGTCGTCGCCTATGACGTCAATCTCGACAATCCGAAGATCCCGCAGGTCGAGCAGTCCGACGCCGACATGGCGAAGCTGGTGCTCGACTTGGCGGTGAAGGAGCAGGGCGACACGTTCGAGGGCGGCGTCGTCTATGTCGCCGGCTTCGCGCCGCTCGACCGCCGCTATGCCGTCTGGAAGGAGTTGACCAAGACCCATCCGGGCATCAAGGAAGCCGCGACCTGGGGCGTCGTGAACGACACGGTCGCCGCCTCCGTCGCCGACCAGACCAAGGCAGTGCTGCGCGCCAACCCGAACATCTCCGTCGTGTTCACGCCCTGGGACGAATTCGCGCGCGGCGTGAAGCTCGCCATCGACGAACTCGGCGTCGCCGACAAGGTCAAGATCTACGGCATCGACATCTCGACCTCGGATATCCAGGCCATGATCGAGCCGGGCAGCCCCTGGGTCGCGACCGCCGCCACCAACCCCGCCGTCGTCGGCGAAGCCTCGGTGCGCGCGCTGGCGCAGCTGATCGCCGGCCAGGACCCCGGCCGCTCCATCCTGCTGAAGCCGGCCCTCGTGACGCAGAAGGAACTCCTCGACAACGGCATCAAGACCTTCGAGGAGCTGCAGGTGAAGGTGCCGAGCTTCAAGGACAGCGACGCCGCCAAGGCGCCGTGGATCCCCGAGCCGAAATAGGCCCGTGCTCGTCTCCACAGGTTGTCATCCCCGGGCTTGACCCGGGGATCCAGCTCTTTGCCGAACGACGTGTCTGGATTGCCGGGTCAAGCCCGGCAATGACAATCGAGAATATTCTCCGTTTGCGAAGCCGACCATGCCCCTTCCCCCGCCCGACTATGCCCGCAACATCCGCCTCATCGGCCATTCCGACCAGGGCGGGCGGCCCGACGCGCTGCAGGTGATGGTGCATCGCGGCTATGCCTATGTGGCGCATCCGTGGTCGGGCGGCTTCTCGATCGTCGATGTGCGCGATCCGAAGAACCCCGGCGCCACCGTCTATGTCCCGTCGCCGCCAAACACGTGGACGATCCATCTGCAGACGCATGACGATCTCCTGCTCGTCATCCATGCGCGCGACCTCTTCGCCGATGCCGCCTTCGCCGCCGACGAGAAGGTCTATTACACGCGCTCGGTCGGCGAGACGGTCGGCACCGCCGGCGGCGCCCGCGCGGCGCGCAACTGGTCGGCCGGCATGGCGATCTACGACATCGCAGACCCGGTCGTGCCCCGGCAGATCGGCTTCTTCCCCGTCGAGGGCGTCGGCATTCATCGCATCTGGTATGTCGGCGGCCGCTACGCCTATGTCTCGGCGCTGCTAGACGGCTACACCGACTACATCTTCCTCGTCGTCGATCTCGCCGATCCGACGCAGCCGGTCGAGGCCGGGCGCTGGTGGATCCCCGGCATGCATGCCGCCGGCGGCGAGACGCCGTCCTGGGGCGAAGGCCGCCGCTATGCGCTGCACCATGCCGTGATCGCGGGCGACACCGCCTATGCCTGCTGGCGCGATGGCGGTCTCACGATTCTCGACATCGCCGACCGCGCGCAGCCGAAGCTCGTCACGCATCGCAACTGGTCGCCGCCCTTCGGCGGCGGCACGCATTCGGCGTTGCCGCTCCCCGGGCGCGATCTTCTCGTTGTCGCCGACGAGGCGGTCCTCGACAACGAGGAGGACGGCCGCAAGCACACCTTCATCTTCGATATCCGCGCGCCGTCCAACCCGGTCTCGATCGCGACGCTGCCGACGCCGGACGATGCCGACTATCCGGCGAAGGGCGGCCATTTCGGCCCGCATAATTTGCACGAGAACCGTCCGGGCAGCTTCATCTCCGATACGCTCGTCTTCGCGACCTGGCAGAATGCCGGCATCCGCGTCTTCGACATTTCCGATCCCTATCGGCCGAAGGAGACCGGCGCCCTCGTTCCCGCCGCCCCCGAGCGCATGGTGGATGCGCGCCAGAACCGGCCGCAGGTCATCCAGTCCGCCGACCTCTTCGTCGATGCGAACGGCATCATCTATGCGACCGACTACAATGCCGGTCTCTCGATCATGGAATATCTCGGGTGACCGCGGCCCGCCCCGGCGCCTTGCCGCGCATTCCCCTTGCCGGAACGGGGCGCGATCGCCTAACTGCGGCCAACGAAGCGGCCGCGTCCCGCCGCCAGCGATAGAGGCATCGTGCCAGACCCGACCACCGCTCCCGCCATTGCCGTCGCCGGCGTCGCCAAGGCCTTCGGCCCGACCCAGGCGCTCGCCGGCGCCGATCTCTCGGTGCGCCCGGGCGAGGTGGTGGCGCTGATGGGGGCGAACGGCGCCGGCAAGTCGACGCTGGTCAAGATCATCTCCGGCTCGCTGCAGCCCGACGCCGGCACGGTGACGCTCGGCGGGCGCGTCGTCGCCTTTGCGAGCCCGCGCGAGGCCAAGGCCGCCGGCATCGCGACCGTTCACCAGGCGACCGACCAGGCCGGCGCCGCAGGCCTCACGGTCGCCGAGAATCTCCTGCTGGACGAATTCTGCGGCAGCGGGCCGCTCTTCGTCTCGCCCGGCTCGGTCCGGCGCCGTGCCCGAGCCGTCGCGGCCGCGCTCGATCTCGACCTGCCGCTCGAGCGCGACTTCGTCGATCTCCGCCCCGCCGAGCGCCAGCTCATCGCCATCGCCCGCGCCGTCGCGGCCAGGGCGACCGTGCTCATCCTCGACGAACCGACCTCGA